>JALVQZ010000179.1 GCA_027036355.1 Acidimicrobiia bacterium
CCCCGCCGCCGACCAGGAGCCGCCGCCCCGGCCCCACCGGTGGGGCCGGGGCGGCGGCTCCTGGTCGGCGGCGGGGTCCCTGAGGAGGGTGTCGGTGCTCATCGCGTCGAGAAGGTCGTCCAGCCCGCGTAGCGAGCGTCGGACCCGAGCCGGTCCTCGATGCGGAGGAGCTGGTTGTACTTGGCGGTGCGTTCTCCGCGGGCCGGCGCTCCGGACTTGATCTGTCCGGCGTTGGTGGCGACCGCGAGATGGGCGATGAAGGCGTCGGCGGTCTCGCCCGATCGGTGGCTCACCATCATCGCGTAGGACGCCGTCTTGGCCATCTCCATGGTGTGCAGCGTCTCGGAGACCGATCCGATCTGGTTGAGCTTGATGAGGATGGCGTTGGCGACCTCGTCGGAGATGGCGCGTCGCAGGATCTCCGGGTTGGTGACGAAGATGTCGTCTCCGACCAACTGGATGCGGGATCCGAGCCGCTCGGTGAGCAGGCTCCATCCGTCCCAGTCGTCCTCCCCCAAGCCGTCTTCGATGGAGACGATGGGATACTCGTCGACCAGCTCGGCGAGGTGTTCGACCATCTCGGCGGCGGTGAGGGAGCGGCCGGACAGTTCGTAGCGCCCGTCGCGCATCAGCTCGCTGGCGGCGACGTCGAGGGCGACCGCGACGTCGACCCCCGGGCGGTACCCGGCCGTGTCGATCGCCTCGATGAGCACGTCGAGGACGGCCCGGTCGTCGGGCATGTCGGCGGCGAACCCGCCCTCGTCACCGACGTTGGTGGCCAGGCCGCGCCCAGCGAGGACCTTCTTGAGCACGTGGTAGATCTCGGTGCCGGCCCGCAACGCCTCGCGGTACGACGGCAGCCCGCCCGGGACGAGCATGAACTCCTGGACGTCGACGGAGTTGGCCGCGTGCGCTCCTCCGTTGAACACGTTGAAGCACGGGGTCGGCAGGAGCCGAGCGGCAGTGCCGCCGAGGTACCGGAAGAGGGGAAGGTGCGTGGCCGCAGCCGCGGCGCGGGCCGCGGCCATCGACACGGCGAGGATGGCGTTGGCTC
Source organism: Acidimicrobiia bacterium (assembly GCA_027036355.1). Classification (GTDB taxonomy): domain Bacteria; phylum Actinomycetota; class Acidimicrobiia; order Spongiisociales; family UBA5794; genus JALSQW01. Next base: position 1,055 of record JALVQZ010000179.1, read on the forward strand.
CGAGGGACGCCTTGTTGGGCGTGCCGTCGAGGTCGATCATCACCTGGTCGAGGTGTTCCTGATCGGTGGCGTCGAGCCCGATCACCATCGGCGCGATCTTGTCGGTGACGTTGGCGACGGCCGTGAGGACGCCCTTCCCGCCGTAGCGGTCGCCGCCGTCGCGCAGTTCGACGGCTTCGAGGGTGCCGGTCGAGGCGCCGGACGGGACGATGCCCCGGCCGAAGCTGCCGTCGGCGAGAACGATCTCGGCTTCAACGGTGGGGTTGCCTCGCGAGTCGAGGACCTCGCGAGCATGGACGTGGGCGATGGTGGTGTCGGTGCTCATCGAGCCCTGAGGCTACTCGGCGCTCCCGGCAAGACCTATGACCGGGATCCGGGGGGATCTCCCTTGGCGTGGCCCCAGAGGGCTTCGAGCTCGTCGGCCGGGAGTTCGCGCAGTTCGTCGCCCCGGCCGCGGGCGATCCGTTCCATCTCCTCGAATCGCCGGACGAACTTGGCGTTGGCCTCGGCGAGGGCGATCTCGGGGTCGATCCCCAGATGCCGGGCGAGATTGACGACCGAGAACAGCACGTCGCCGAGCTCCATCGTGGCGGCGGCCCGGTCGTCGGCGACGGCGCGGAGCTCGTCGAGCTCGGCGACGACGACGTCGAAGATCGGGGCGGCGTCTCCCCAGTCGAACCCGGCGGAAGCGGCTCGTCGTTGGATCTTGTCGGCTCGGGTGATGCCCGGCAGGGCTTCGGGGATGTCGGCCATCAGCGACGACCGGGCCTTCTCGGCGCTCTTGATCGACTCCCAGTTGGCCTTCACCTCGGTGGCGTCGGCGACCTCGACGTCCCCGAAGACGTGAGGGTGGCGGCGGACGAGCTTGCGACGGACCGTCTCGGCGACGTCGTCGACGTCGAAGGCGCCCGCTTCGGCGGCGAGGGTCGAGTGGAACACGACCTGGAGGAGCAGGTCGCCGAGCTCCTCTTCGAGCTCGGCGTAGGCGCCCATGTCGGGTTCTCCGGCAGGGGCGTCGGGAGGGAGATCGGCGATGGCGTGGAGCGTCTCGTAGGCCTCCTCGATGAGGTGTGCGGCGAGGGTGTGATGGGTCTGTTCGGCGTCCCAGGGGCATTCGCGGCGCAGGATGCGGTTGGTGCCGACGAGGCCGAACCATCCGGCAGGGGTGGCCGGAACGAACACGGTGGTGCGCTCGTCGACGGGGACCCTGGCCAGGCCCGTCAACGGCACGGTGCGGATCTCCTCGTCGGGCGAGCCGAGCCGCGACAGCACCGTGACGGGGGCGTCGTCGGGCAGCAGTCGACCGAGGGAGACGGCGACGTCGGCGAGCACCAACGGCGTGTCCACCTGGGTGATGAACGTGGGGACGTGCAGCGGGAAGGGATCGGGAAGGTCGCGTCCGTCGACGATCTGGGTCCCGTCGGTGATGGGATCGACGCCGACGGCGAGGCAGGCGATGTCGACGAACGACGCCCCGGGATGGGTCTCGGTGTCGATCCCTCGGCTCCGGGCCCGGCGGATCAGCTCGGCGGCGGCTCGCTCGCCGACCGCGACGCTCCCTGGCACGGCGTAGGCGACGGGCCCACGGTCGAGGTGTCGCCAGACACGTTCGACGATCCCCTCGTAGACGTCGTCGATCGTCTCGGCCGTCTCGTACAGGTCGTCGCAGTCGTCGATGTCGCGGACTGCGGCGAGTTCGGCCGCGGCGGGATGGCGGAGGGTCCGTACCACGACGGTCCGGTCGGGATCCGTCACGGCCCGTCGGGCGGCTTCGGGGACCCGATCGAGACCGGCCGGCCCGAGGCCGACGAGGACGAGTCGAGGGGCGTTCATCCCTCGGGCGGTGGGGCGATCCCGTCGGCGGCGGGCACCCAGGTGCCGACGTCGGACCGCACGTCGATCTCGGCTTCCGCCACGACGCCGTCGAGCCACTGGTTCCAGGCCTCGTTGACGGCGTTGGGGTGAACGAAGGCGAGGGGGTCGGCTCGCAGTTCCTCGAGCGTGTCGGGAGCGGCCCGCTGGTCGACGATGAGCACGTGCCAGCCGAACTCGGTCTGGATGGGCCCGGTGACCTGGCCGATCTCGGCGGTCGACGCCGCCTCACCGAAGGTCTCGGGGAACGATCCTGCCGGGATCGGGCACGGCAGGACACCGCCGGGACTCTGGGTGTCGAGGCTGACCTCGTCGGCGACGGCGGCGAAGTCCTCACCGGCTTCGAGGCGGTCGAGGACGGCTTCGATCTCTGGTTCGGTGGCGCTGAGGATGTGCCGGACGCAGACCTGCGAAACGAGGCTCCGTTGGTTGTCGAAGAGGTCTCGGAGGTACGCGTCGTCGTCCTGGAGGATCTTCTCGGCGACCTTCTCACGGACGACGAGCTGCTGCGCGGCGAGGCGGATCGTCTCGTCGGTGAAGTCGGCCTGGGACCGGATCGATTGGAAGAGCTGGAGCTCGTCGCCGCTGGGCGTGCCCAGCTTCAGGTCGATGGCGGCCGGATCGTCCAGGTCGGTGAGCCCGAACTGCTCGGCGGCGGCGCGTTGCTCGGCGGCGAGGAAGATGAGCCGGGTCAGGTCCTGGCGGAAGTTCTCCCCCGAGACGCTCGGGGTGTCCTGGTAGCTGTGACGCAGGGCGAGCACCTGGTCCTCTTCGATCGGGCTGCCGTCGACCGTTGCCACCGGCAGGGTCGTCTGGCTGCAGGCGGCGAGCAGCACGGCGCCTGCGGCCAGGGCGATGATGGAGCGTCGGGTTCTCTGGCGCATCGGGTTCACCTGCTTCGGTCGGTCGGTTCGGCGGGCCACAGTCTACGAAGGAACGCACGCACCCGATCTGGCCGGTCAAGGCCGCGCCCGCGGACGAACATGGTGTCGCCGCGGACGACCGCGCCTCGCTGGAGACGGTCGAGGCGAACCTCCTGGGAGGCGCGGAGGGTGACGGGACGAACCCGGATCTCGTCACGGACGGCGACGATCTCGGTGATCCCCAACCGCAGCGCCTCGACCCGGAGGCGGGCGACCTCGGCGAGGGCTTCGGCTTCGGGCGGGAGCTCCCCGTACCGGTCCCGCCATTCGTCGATGACGTCGCGGACCTGTTCGTCGGTGGTGGCGGCGGCCAGCCGGCGGTACGCCTCGAGGCGAGCGTCGGCGCCGCCGACGTAGCTTTCGGGGAGCCGGGCGTCGCTGGGCACACCCATCCGGACCT
>JALVQZ010000180.1 GCA_027036355.1 Acidimicrobiia bacterium
GTTGTGGGCGCCCTCTGAGGGCTTGGCGAACCCTGGGTTGTGGGCGCCCTCTGAGGGCTTGGCGAACCCTGGGTTGTGGGCGCCCTCTGAGGGCTTGGCCAGCCCACGGTTCGGTGGGGTCTGGCGAACCGTGGGTTGTGGGCGCCCTCTGAGGGCTTGGCGAACCCTGGGTTCGGCGAGTGGGGCGGTCCTCTACGCTGGAGGCGATGGTGGAGCTCGAGGCATGTCCCCGCTGCGGAGCCAGGAACCCCGCCGACGCCGCCTGGTGCGGTCAGTGCTACCTGCGACTCGACGGCGCCGACGACACATCCGACGCCGAGCCGGCCGTCGCCGCCGGCCCGGATCGACCCGAGGAGATCCCCCGCGACGACCCGGCCGGCGACGTGGCCACCTGGACCTGCGCGACCTGCGGCGAACCGGTCCCCATCGACGTCGACCGCTGCCCGATCTGCGGGACGTCGCTGGTCGAGGCCTTCGCACCCGCCCGATCGCGGCCCGGACCCGCCGAGACGCTCGTGGCGTCCGTGCTCCCCGGGTACGGCCTCGTTCGGGTCGGGCTCGTCGGGCAAGGCACCATCCTCGGGATGCTGTCCCTGTTCGGACTCCTCGGCGGCCTCGCCCTCGTCGCCGTCGGCCGAACCGTCGGATGGGTGATGGTCGGAACGGGCGTGGGTGTCGCCGGGCTCGCCGCCAGGGACGCCCTCGCCGAAGCCGACGGGAGGACCGCCTGGACGCGACGACCGGCGGCGGTCAGCCTCGTCGCCGTCGTCGTGGTCGGCCTGGCCGCGGTTACCATCGCCATCGCCGCGATCGGAGCGCGAACCCCGTGACCATCCTCTACGCCACAGCCCTGTCGGTCGGCCTCATCGGTGTCGTCGGCTGGATCGTCCTGTCCACCGTCTCGACCGCCGTCGAAGGCTGGGCCTCGGCCGATCCCGAGACCAGGTTCGGCAAGACGGGTCGGACGGTCGTCGCCGCGTTGGTCGGATTCGGCATGGGGGGTCTGTCCGCCACGTTCGCCGGCTGGCCCGACCCCACCCCCGTCGCCGGCGCCGTCGCCGGTGCCGTCGGCCTCGGGATCGCCTCGCACCTCCTCGGCCCCACGAACCGGCCGCCGGCGGGGATCGACGTCGAACCATGACCACGATCGACCGAGAGCGCTGATGTGGCTCGTCTCCGACGTCCATGGTGCGGTTCGGGCGCTACGCCGGGTCGCCGACCGCGGCGGCCCGTTGCTGGTCCTGGGCGACCTCATCAACTTCATCGACTACCGGACCAATGCGGGCATCGTGGCCGACGTCTCGGGAAAGGAGCTCGTGGACCGCTTCGTCCGGCTCCGGTCCGAAGGACGTCACGACGAGGCACGGGAACTCTGGCAGCACCACACCCGCGGTCGCGAGGAAGAGATGCGCCATGCCTACGAGGTCGCCATCGAGCAGGCGTACGTCGAGATCTGTGCCGCGCTCGAGGGATGCGAGGCGTACGTGACCTTCGGCAACGTCGACCGGCCCGACCTCCTGCGGGCCCATCTCCCGTCGACCGCCCGGTTCGTCGACGCCGAGATCCTCGAGATCGAGGGACACACGGTGGGATTCGCCGGAGGAGGGGTCACTTCCATCGGGACGCCCGGCGAGGTCTCCGACGAGGAGATGGCCGCCAAGCTCGACGCGCTCGGTGACGTCGAGATCCTCTGCACCCATGTCGCGCCGGCCGTCGACGTCCTGGCCACCGACGTCATCGGAGGCCGGCAGAAGGGCTCCGAGCCGGTGCTCCAGTACCTCGTCGACCGGCGCCCTCGACTCCACTTCTTCGGCGACATCCACCAGCCACGAGCCACCACATGGCGGATCGGCCCCACCACGTCGCACAACGTCGGCTACTTCCGGGCCACGGGACGGGCGGTCCGCTACGGATAGCGGTGTCGACCTCGAAGCGCTCGCCGTCGCCTACGACCGGCGACCCACGTCCGCCGCGTCGCTCGCACGCGCACGTACCGCCGCCGCAGGGTTCGCCCCTGGGTCCTGGGCCCTCGACGTCGGTGCCGGACGGGGGCTGCACGCCGGGGTGTGGGCCACGCTCGGGCTACGGGCGATCGCGCTCGATCCCTCGATGGGGATGCTCACCCACGCCCGGAAGGTCCCAGGGGTCACCGTCCTGCGCGGCGTCGCCGAAGCGCTGCCGTTCCGCGACCGGACCCTCGATCTCGTGTTCTTCCACCTGTCACTACACCACACCCGCTGGGAGGTCGCCCTCGCCGAGGCCGTTCGGGTTCGCCGAACGGGAGGGAGGATCGAGCTGTGGACCTTCGGGGAGGCCCACCACGCCACGAGCTTCCTCGGCGCCATGTTCCCCGAGGTCGCCGACCTGGACCGGGCGCGGTTCCCGTCCCCGGACCGCGTCGCCGCCACCCTCGAAGCCTCGGGCCTGGCCGTGTCGACCGAGACCGTGGTCGAGTCGGTGGAGCGCTCCGTCGCCTTCTGGGAGGAAGGGATCCGAGGCCGGTTCGTCAGCACCCTCCAGGCGCTCGACGACGCCCGCATCGACGCGGCGCTCGACGCCTTCCGCGTCCGGTATCCCCGTCCCGACGAGATCATCGCGTCGACGCTGACCTTCGAGAGACTCGTCGCCCGAGACTGATACCCTTTCCCAGGTACGCGAAGAACGGGAGTCGGCATGGAAGGGACGGTCCAACGGATCGAGGTGGCGGCGCCGCCGCAGCAGGTTTATGAGGTCGCGCTCGACCTCGAGAGCTATCCCGAGTGGGCAGGAGGTGTCAAGGAGGTCACGATCCTCGAGGAGGACGAGCACGGCCGACCCCACAAGGCCGAGTTCGACGTGGACGCCATGATCAAGGAGATCACCTACACCCTCGTCTACGACTACGACCACGACTCCGGGTTCTCCTGGTCCGCGATCCCCAACGAGGACCTCAACGCCCTGGAAGGGAGCTACGAGTTCGTCGAACTCGACGATGGGAACACCGAGGTCGTCTACGCCCTCCGCGTGGATCCGGCGTTCAAGGTCCCCGGCTTCCTTCGCCGCCAGGCCGAGAAGCAGATCGTCGGCACCGCCCTGCGCGGCCTCAAGAAACGGGCGGAAGCAGCCTCCTGATGCGCGTCATCCTCGTGACCGGCAAAGGCGGTGTCGGCAAGACCACCGTCTCGGCCGCCACGGCCCTCAGGTCGGCGGACCTCGGGAAACGCACCCTCGTCATGTCGACCGACCCTGCGCACTCCCTGGCCGACGCCTTCCAGGTCGACCTCGGGGACCAGCCGTCCCCGGTCGTCGACAACCTCCACGCCCAGCAGATCGACGCGCAGCAACGCCTCGAGGAGTCCTGGGGCGCCGTCCGGGACCATCTCACCGACATCTTCGACTGGTCCGGTCTCAAGGGGATCGAGGCGGAGGAGCTGACCGTCTTCCCGGGCATGGACGAGCTGTTCAGCCTCGCCTCCGTCCGGGACCACGTCCGATCCGGCGAGTACGACGCCATCATCGTCGACTGCGCACCGACCGCCGAGACGTTGCGCCTCCTCAGCCTCCCCGAGGTGATGTCGTGGTACATGGAGAAGATGTTCCCGGTCGGTCGGCGGATGGCCAAGGTCGTGCGCCCGGTCCTGTCGAGGGTGTCGTCGATGCCGATGGCCGACGACGAGGTCTTCGCCGCCGTCGCTCGGTTCTACGAACGGCTCGACGGGATCCGGGAGATCCTGTCGGACCCCGACACGACGACGGCCCGGCTGGTGATGAACCCCGAGAAGATGGTGATCTCCGAAGCCCGCCGCACCTTCACGTACCTGGGGTTGTTCGGCTACACGGTCGACTCGGCGATCGTCAACCGGGTACTGCCCGAGCGGGTGACCGACCCGTACTTCCGGCGATGGCGGGAGATCCAACAGGGACATCTCGAGACCGTTCGCGAGGGGTTCTCCGGCGTCGACGTCTCGACGTTGCGGCTCTTCGACGAGGAGATGGTCGGCATCGACCGGCTCCGTGTCGTCGGCGAGGAGCTGTTCGGTGAACGCGACCCCACCGAGAGGTTCGCCACCGCTCGGCCGTTCCGCGTCGAGGACGTGGAAGGCGACGAAGGCGACGTGGCGCTCGTCGTGTCCGTCCCTTTCGCCGAAGCGGCCGAGGTCGACGTGCTGCGTCACGACGACGAGCTCTTCATAACCGTCGGACCGTACCGGCGATCGATGATGCTGCCCGATTCGCTGAAACGGCGGGAGGTCCTCAAGGCCAAGCTCGCGGGCGGCGAACTCAGGGTGGTCTTCGGGATCGCCCACGGGAACCGACCATGACCGCGACCATCGGGATCGACATCGGAGGGACGAAGGTCCTCGCCGTCCGGGTCGTCGACGGCGAGGTCGTCGCCCGGAGACGATCGAGCACGCCTCGCACCGCCGACGGAACCGAGCAGGCCATCGTCGAGGCCGTCGAATCGGTACGCACCGACGAGGTCGTCGCCGTGGGCCTCGGGATCGCCGGTCTGGTGCGGTGGCCGGAAGGCTCGTTCGCGTGGGGACCGCACGTGGCGGGAACCGACGTGCCGCTGCGCAGCGATCTCGAGGGCAGGCTGGGGCTCCCGTTCGTCGTGGACAACGACGCCAACGTCGCCGCGCTCGCCGAGCACCGGATGGGGGCGGCCCGCGGCTACCGCAACGTCCTCCTCATCACGCTCGGCACGGGGATCGGCGGCGGCATCGTCCTCGACGACGCCATCTTCCGCGGCGAGTCCTTCGCAGGGGAGTGGGGCCACATGCTCTACGACCCGCACGGGATCCTCTGCGACTGCGGCAAGCGCGGGTGCTGGGAGACCGTGGCCTCCGGACCGGCCCTGGTGCGTTTGGCGAAAGAGGTGATCTCGTTGAACCCGGACAGCTCGTTCGCCGCCCGATTCGTCGACAGTCCGATCGTCGGGGAGGCGATCACCGCCGCCGCCGACGCCGGCGACGAGATCGCCCGAGGCCTCGTCGCGCAGGTCGGTGCCCACCTCGGTCGAGGCATCTGCAGCCTCGTGGCGATCATGGATCCCGACGCCATCGTGATCGGTGGAGGGCTGGGCTCGGTCGGGGAGTCCATCGTGGCGCCCGCTCGTCGGGTCGCCGCCGACTGCCTGCACGGCGGCGCCCATCGGATGCTGCCTCCCATCCTCGTCGCCCAACTCGGTCCCGACGCCGGGGCGATCGGGGCTGCGCTCCTCGCCGCCGACCGCCACCACGGGCTCGTCTGACCGATGGCCGACCCGACCATGGCCCGCTCGCTCGAACACGTCGCCGCCGACGAGGTCGAGGTCCTGGGCCCGTCGACGCTCGCTCCCCGGCGGTCGGCTCGCGACATCGTCACCGAGATCGTCCTGCTCCTGCCCAACGTCGCCCGGCTCGTGTACCGGCTCCTCCGGGATCGTCGGACCCCGATCAGGCGCAAGGTGCTGGCCGCGGGGATCCTCGCCTACATCATCTCGCCCATCGATGTGATCCCCGATCTCATCCCAGGGCTCGGCTTCCTCGACGATGCCATCCTGGCCACCGTCGCCCTCCACGTCCTCGCCCGGGGTATCGGCCGCGGCGAGCTGATGGAACTCTGGGACGGTTCGGAAGACGCCCTCGACCTGGTCCTGTCGGTCTTCGAGTGGGGCATGGATCTCGTACCCGAGCCGATCCGGTCGTTCCTCGATCGGTGAGCGACCCCGCCTCACCCGCCGGACCCATCGACCTGGGCCGGGCGAGCACTACCCTGCGGCCATGAACTTCCACAGGGTCGACAATCTCCCCCCGTACGTCTTCGCCGAGGTCAACCGGAGGAAGCTGGAGGCTCGCCGAGCGGGCATCGACGTGATCGATCTCGGCTTCGGCAATCCGGACATCCCGACCCCGGATCCGGTGGTCGACAAGCTCGTCGAAGCAGCTCGGAACCCCCGCAACCACCGCTACTCGTCCTCGCGAGGGATCCCCAACCTGCGCAAGGCCGTCGCTTCTCGCTATGCCAGGACCTACGAGGTGGACCTCGACCCCGAGACCGAGGTGATCACCACCATCGGCGCCAAGGAAGGCCTCTCCCACCTCATGTGGGTCCTGGTGCAGCCCGGCGACGTCGCCCTGGTGCCCGAACCGTCCTACCCGATCCACATCTACGCCCCGATCCTGGCCGGAGCCGAGGTCCGGACCGTCGAGATGTCCACCGACGCCGACTTCTTCGCCCGCCTCACCGAGTCCTTCGCCCGCTCGTGGCCGAAGCCCAGGGTCATCGTGACGTCGTTCCCCCACAACCCGACGACGGCCACCGTCGACGAGGAGTTCTTCGAGCGGCTCGTCGCCTTCGCCAAGGCCAACGACGTGATGCTCGTGCACGATTTCGCCTACGCCGATATCGCCTTCGACGGCTACCGGCCCCCGAGCCTGCTCCAGGTCCCCGGAGCCAAGGACGTCGGGGTCGAGCTGTACACCCTGTCCAAGAGCCACTCGATGGCGGGCTGGCGGGTCGGGTTCGTCGTCGGCAACCCCGAGATGGTCGAGGCCCTCGCCCAGCTCAAGTCGTACCTCGACTACGGCACCTTCCAGCCGATCCAGATCGCCGCCATCATCGCCCTCAACGAGTGCGACGACGCCGTCCCCCAGATCAACGACATCTACCGGAAGCGTCGCGACGTGCTGGTCGACGGCCTCAACCGGGCCGGGTGGGAGGTCCAGAAACCCAAAGGCACGATGTTCGTGTGGGCTCCGATCCCGGAGGCGTTCGCCCACATGGATTCGCTGTCGTTCGCGCTCCACCTCCTCGACACCGCCAAGGTGGCGGTCAGCCCCGGGATCGGCTTCGGGCCGTCGGGGGAAGGGTTCGTCCGGTTCGCGCTCGTCGAGAACGCGCAGCGGATCGCGCAGGCGGTGCGGGGCATCCGGCAGGCTCTCGGCGGGTGACGTTGCACGCCCCGTCCACCGGCCCTCGCCGAAGCGTCCCGGCTCACGCGCCCGGGGTGCGGGTTCCCGTCGCCAGCGGACAGTAGGCCTGGTCGAAGTACTCGATCACCATGCGGTGCGACGAGAAGCCCGCCAGGGCCGTCACGATCGCCTCCTTGGCCATCTCGACCCAACCTTCGGGCACGCCGGCCGCGTTGCGGTCGTAGAAGCGGGGCACCACCTCGTGTTCGATGACGTCGTAGAGCTTCGAGGCGTCGGCGGCGTCGGGGGAGTCGTCCTCGATCCCCCAACCGTTCTTGCCGTTGAAGCCCTCGATCCACCAACCGTCGAGGATGCTCACGTTCAGGCCCCCGTTGGCCGCCGATTTCATGCCCGAGGTGCCGGACGCCTCCAAGGGCGGACGCGGGTTGTTCAGCCACGCGTCGGCTCCCGTCACCAGAGAGTGGGCCAGCTGCATGTCGTAGTTCTCGACGAAGAAGACATGGCCGACGAACCCGTCCGTCTGAGAGATCTCGACGATCTCCTTGATCAGGCGTTGACCGTCCCGGTCGGCGGGATGAGCCTTGCCGGCGAAGATGATCTGGGCCGGACGGGCCGGGTCGGTCAGGATGCGGCGGATCCGATCGCGATCCGAGAAGATGAGCCCGGCCCGCTTGTAGGTCGCGAACCGTCGTGCGAACACGAACGTGAGGCGGTCTTCGGGGAGCTGATCGTCCACCCAGCGGAGACGGTCCGGACTCGCGCCGTGGCGGGCGAACTCGTCCCGCAGCCGGGCTCTGATCCTGCGCAACATGAGCGCCTTCTGCGAGCGATGGACGCTCCACAGGTCCTTGGCGGGAACGTCGCGGATCGCCTCCCACCCTTGCGGGGAGCCGAGGCGCTCCGCCCAGTCGGCGCCGACCGTGCGCTCGAGCAGGCGGACCGTATTGCGGCCCAACCAGGTCTCGGGGTGCATCCCGTTGGTGATGGCCGCGGCGTCGCCGCCGATCAGCGTCCCCCACTGCTCGGTCACCACCTCGCCGTGGCGCTTCGACACGCCGTTGGTGATCGCCGACATCCGGATCGCCAGCGCGCCGAGGTCGAACCGGTCGGGGCCTTGCACGTGGGAGGTCGCAAGCCGGTTGCGCAGATCACGATCCACCTCCGGCACCGTGGCCGCGAAGTACTTGTCCACGATCTCCATGTCGTACACCTCGTTGCCGGCCGCGACCGGCGTATGCAGGGTGAACAGCGTGGACCGCTTCACCCGATCGATGGCCGCGTCGACGTCGCCGTCGGTCCGTAGCTGGCCGGCGAGGCGTTCGATGAGGCTCAACGCAGCATGGCCCTCGTTCACGTGCCAGACCGAAGGGACGATGTCGAGCGCCTCCAGGATGCGAACCCCACCCACCCCCAGCACCGCCTCCTGGCAGAACCGCATCTCCCGGCCTCGAACGTACAGGATGTGGGTGATCGGACGATCGTCGGGGTCGTTCTCGGGCACGTCGGTATCGAGGAGCAACACCGGCACACGGCCCACGTCGAGACGCCATGCGCCCACCGCCACATCCCGTCCGTGGAGCTCGACCTGCACGCGGAGCGGGAGACCCGTGACCGGATCGAGGACCTCACGGATCGGGCGCCTTGTCGGCTCGATCCAGTTGTAGGTGTGCTGCTGCCAGCCGTCGGGATCGACGGCCTGCTGGAAGTAGCCGCGCCGGTAGAACACGCCGATACCGATGAGCGGGATCCCGAGGTCCGACGCGGTCTTCATGTGATCGCCCGCGAGGATCCCGAGACCTCCCGAATAGAACCTGAGCTTGTGATGGATGCCGTACTCGGCACAGAGGTACGCGATCGGGCCGGTCGGTCTGCGGTCCGCGGGGCAGTTGCGCGTGTACCAGGTGTCGGTGCCCGCCAAGTACGCGTCGAACCGGGCGAGCGTGTCGGCGTACAGGTCGCCGAAGTCGGGATCGTCGGCCAGGGCCTCCCAGGTGCTCCCCGGCACCATGTGGAGCAGGCTCAGGGGATTGCGGTTCCTGGCCCACTCGCCGGGACTCAGCCGCGCCCACAGATCCGAGGCCCCCACGTCCCACGACCACCACATGTTGTACGCCAGGTCGTAGAGCCGGTGGAACGCCCGGGGGATCGGCAGCGGCGTCTTCGGTCCCGCCGGGATCTGGGAGAGCAGTGAACCGCGATCGGGCACGGTGGGTCCTTGTCGAGGTCGCGTCGTGATGCCCGAGCGAGGCTAGTCTGCTCCCGTGCCATCGACGGCTCCCTCTCCGTTCGTCGACCCGATCTGAAACCCGCACCCCGCCGGCGCGGTCACATCCACGACCGCACCACGCTCGTCTCCGAACCCAGGACCCTCACATGACCCGACCCTTCGCCATCCTCTTCCCCGGCCAGGGCAGCCAAGCCGTCGGCATGGGCGCCCAAGCCCTGGCCGCCCGACCCGATCTCCTCGGCCGGCACGCCGACGAGATCTTGGGATGGAACCTCCGCGAGGTCATCGAGGAGGGACCCGAGGAGGCGCTCACCGCCACCGACCGCGCTCAACCGGCGCTGTACGCCGTCGCCTACGCCATCTGGGAGGAACTCGCGGCCGCGGTCGGCCGTCGGCCGGCGGCCGCCGCCGGCCATTCCCTCGGTGAGTACACGGCGTTGTCGGCCGCCGGCGCCCTGTCGTTCGACGACGGGCTGGCGCTGGTGGCCGAGCGGGGCAGGGCCATGGCCGAAGCGGCCGCCATCGAACCGTCGGGGATGGCGGCGCTCATCGGTGTCGACGCCGAGACCGCCGAAGAGATCGCCGCCGGCCGAAGAGCCGGAGGAGGGCGCTTGTGGGTGGCCAACGTGAACGCTCCCGGCCAGGTCGTCGTCGCCGGAGCCCGCATCGACATCGACTGGCTCGCCGAACACGGCCGCGACCTGGGGATCCGTCGGGTCGTGCCGCTCAAGGTCGCCGGCGCCTTCCACACCCCGATGATGCGGCCCGCCGCCGACCGGCTCGCGCGGGCGCTCGCGGCGGTGACGTTCTCCGAGCCGGCGTTCCCCGTCTACGCCAACGTGACCGCGCGACCCATGACCGATCCCGCCTCGCAACTGGCGGAACAGCTCGTCGCTCCCGTGCGTTTCAGCGACACGGTGCAGCACATGGCCGATGCCGGGATCGACACGTTCGTCCACGTCGGGCCCGGGGACGTCACCGCCGGACTCGTCAGGCGAACCGTTCCGGACGCGACGACGATCGTCGTGTCCGATCTGGGGGACATTCCCGCGGCCGCCGATCGGCTGTCCGTACAATGAACAGGCACCACCAGGGAGGGTTCGCGATGGACAGAGCAGCGATCACCGGTTGGGGCCACTGCGTGCCGCCGTCGGTCATCACCAACGACGATCTCGCTTCCGTGATGGACACGAGCGACGAGTGGATCACGAGCCGCAGTGGGATCAAGGAACGTCGGATCAGCCACGTCGAGAACTCCGACATGGCGGTCGTGGCCGGTTCCCGAGCATTGGCCGCCGCCGGACTCGAACCCGACGACATCGACTTCCTCATCGTGGCGACCTGCACCGGCGATCGGCAGATCCCCTCGACGGCATGTCTGGTCCAGGCCAAGCTCGGCACGACCAAGGCCGCCGCCGTGGACATCAACGCCGGGTGCACCGGGTTCGTGTATGGCCTCAACATCGCCAACGGCGTCATCGCCGCCGGAACCGCCCGCCGGGTCCTGCTCATCGGCGTGGAGAAGATCTCGGCGTACCTGGACTTCGACGAACGGTCGACGGCCGTTCTGTTCGGTGACGGCGCCGGCGCCGTCGTCCTGGAACCGGCGCTCGGCGACGAAGGGATCCGGTCGATGACCGTCGGATCGGACGGCACCTTGGCCGACGCCCTCACGGCCACAGGCGCCGGCACCGAGTACATCGGACGTCCCGAACCGCTTCGCATCGTCATGGACGGTCGGGAGATCTTCCGCAACGCGGTCGTGCAGATGGGCGAGGCCGCCCTCCGGGCCGTCAAGGACGCCGACCTCGATCTGGCCGATGTCGATCTGCTGATCCCCCACCAGGCCAACATCCGGATCATCGATTCCATCGTGCGGCGCCTCGACCTCGATGAGTCGAAGGTCTTCACGAACCTGCACCGGTACGGCAACACGTCGGCGGCCAGCATCCCCATCGCCCTGAGCGAAGCCCTCGACGAAGGGCGGATCGCCCCCGGTTCGGTCGTGCTCCTCGTCGCCTTCGGTGCCGGTCTGACCTGGGGAGCCACGGCCATCCGTTGGGGCGACCGGGTGGAGCCGCTGGGCCAGAGCGACGCCGAGTTGCCGCCCACCGAACTCACCGGTCTCGAACTGCTCATCGATGAGCAGCGGAAGAAGAAGGCCGAAGATCGAGCCCGGGCATCGGTGCTGTGAGCAAGGTCGCCCTCGTCACCGGAGGATCGCGCGGGATCGGTCGCGCCATCGCCGAGCACCTCGGCACACGCGGCTACGAGGTGGCCGTGAACTTCACCGCCAACGCCTCGGCTGCCGCCGAGGTCGTGTCCGCCATCGAGGGCTACGGTGGTCGGGCGATCGCCGTCCAGGCCGACGTGGGTGACGCCGAGGCGGTCGCCTCGATGATGTCCACCGTCACCGAGGAGCTCGGGCCGCCGTCGGTGTTGGTCAACAACGCGGGGATCACCAGGGACGATCTGATCCTGCGGATGGGCGTCGACGAATGGGACGAGGTCATCCAGACCAACCTGCGATCCGTCTACCTGTGCACCAAAGCCGCGCTGCGGGGCATGCTGCGCGCTCGGTGGGGACGCATCATCTCGATCGGCTCGGTCTCGGGGATCTCCGGGAACCCCGGTCAGGCCAACTACGCAGCGTCGAAGGCGGGCATCATCGGGTTCACGAAGTCCATCGCCAAGGAGGTCGGTTCCCGCGGCATCACCGCCAACGTCGTCGCCCCCGGGTTCATCGAGACGGACATGACCGCGGCCCTCGGTGACGACACCGCCGCCGCGGTGACGGCCCAGATCGCCGTCGGACGTCTCGGACGTCCGGAAGAGGTGGCGTTCACGGTTGGCTATCTTGCCTCCGACGAAGCCGCCTACATCACCGGCCAGACGATCGTCGTCGACGGGGGCCTGGCGCTGTAGGAGACGTCCAGAGCAGCCCACCGCAACGGAACCGAACGTCCACGCCCCGGCGAGGACACGAGAGGGAGGAGACCCCACCAATGGAACGTTCACAGATCGAAGCGAAGCTCGTCGATCTCCTCGTGGAGGAGCTGGGCATCGATCGGGACAAGATCACGATGGAGGCGTCCTTCGAGGAGGATCTCGAGGTCGACTCCCTCGGCGTCGTCGAGTTGCTCATGGCCCTTGAGGACAACTTCGACGTCAAGATCCCCGACGAGGAAGCGGAACAGATCGGAACCGTCGGCGAGGCCGTCGACCTGGTGGAACAGAAACTGAACGCTTGAGGAGTGACACCGTGAGGAACCGACGCGT
>JALVQZ010000181.1 GCA_027036355.1 Acidimicrobiia bacterium
GCTTCGTCCCGCGTTCTCTGCCGACGGCACCATCACTGCCGGCAACGCCTCGCAGATCTCCGACGGCGCCGCCTCGGTGATCGTCGCCGAGCGCACCGCGGCGCAGGCCGCGGGGATGCCGATCCTGGCCGAGATCCTGGGATACGGGCAGGTCGCCGGACCCGATGCCACCTTGCACGAGCGCCCGGCCGAGGCCCTCCGGATGGCCGCGAAACGGGCCGGCGTGGAGGTGGCGTCGTTGGATCTCGTCGAGATCAACGAGGCGTTCGCCGCGGTGGCGATGTGGTCGGCTCGGATGCTGGATCTGCCCCATGAGCGGGTGAACGTGCGCGGCGGGGCGGTGGCGCTCGGCCATCCGTTGGGAGCGACGGGCGCCCGCCTGATCGTGACGCTCGTCGCCGCGTTGCGCGAGCGCGGCGGAGGGTTGGGTGGCGCCGCCCTGTGCGGCGGTGGTGGACAGGGAGATGCACTGATCGTTCGGGTCGGTTGACGACAGGGGGAATGGACATGGGAGAGAGACCGGACCGCAACCTGGCGTTGGAGCTGGTCAGGGTGACCGAGGCGGCGGCGATGGCCGCGGCTCGATGGCAGGGCCGAGGCGACAAGAACGCGGTCGATCAGGCCGCCGTCGACGCCATGCGCAAGATGCTGGCCACCGTCGACATGGACGGCATCGTCGTGATCGGGGAAGGGGAGAAGGACGAGGCCCCGATGCTGTTCAACGGAGAGCACGTCGGCAACGGGAAGCCGCCGTACGTCGACGTGGCGGTCGATCCCGTCGATGGGACCCGATTGACCGCCCGCGGCATGCCGGGGGCGCTGGCCGTCCTGGCCGTGGCGGATCGAGGGTCGATGTACGCGCCTGGCAGCTTGGTGTACATGGACAAGATCGCCGTGGGGGAGGCGGCCGCGGGCACGGTCGACATCGAGGCTCCCGTGGAGCACAACCTGCGCCAGGTCGCGAAGGCCAAGGACAAGGAGGTCGGTGATGTCACGGCGATCATCCTGGACCGGCCCCGCAACGAGCCCTATGTGCAGGCGGTCCGGGAGGCGGGCGCCCGGATCGCGCTGATCGGCGACGGGGACATCTCGGGAGTGATCTCCACCGCGAAGCAGGACTCGGGCATCGACATCCTGTTCGGCATCGGCGGGTCGCCCGAGGCGGTCACCGCGGCGTGCGCCATGGCGGCCCTGCGGGGGGAGATCCAGTGCAAGCTGTGGCCCCGCGACGAGTCGGAGCGCCGGTTCGCTCTCGAGCACGATCTCGACCTGGATCAGGTCCTGTCGACGAGGGACCTGGTGGACACCGACAACACGTTCTTCGCCGCCACGGGAGTCACTTCGGGGACCTTGCTCGACGGGGTTCGGTTCAGCGGCGAGCTCGTCCGCACCCATTCGGTGGTCATGCGTTCGGGCTCCGGGACGGTCCGCTACATCGACGCGATCCACCGCGTCGAATGGCTCAAGGACGTCGGCGCCGCCCTGTGACCGGTTGGGATCGGCCGCTCAGCCGAGGAGCCTCCACAGCGCCGCGGCGCGGCGTGCCGGTCGGCCGGTGCGGGTTTCGACGGCATCGGCGGACCCCATGATGCGGAGGGCGGCGTTGATCCCCATCCATCGCAGCGGTTCGGGCTCCCACCGACGCGTCGAGTCGCGGACCCACGGGAAGCCGGTCAGCTCGGTGTCGCGCCCCAGGATGAGATCGGCGAGGGTGTGGCCCGCCAGCTTGGCGTTCGTGATCCCGGAGCCGACGTAGCCGCCTGCCCAGGCGACTCCGGATCGTCGGTCGAACGACACGGTCGGATGCCAGTCGCGGGTCACGCCGAGAACGCCGGTCCAGCGGTGGGTGATGGGAATGCCGGTGAGCTGCGGGAAGATCTCGAGGAGGGCGTCGTGCACTCCGGCGTACGCTCGGTCCGATGGTCCGGCGGCGGTGTCGATCGTCGATCCGTACCGGTAGGGGGCGCCGCGACCACCGAAGGCGATCCGGTCGTCGGCGGTACGTTGCCCGTAGACGACGAGATGGCGAAGATCAGCGAACAGCTCACGGTCGGCGAGACCGATCTCGTCCCAGAGCTGGGCGGGGATCGGGGCGGTGGCGATCATGACCGAGTACAGCGGGACGAGCAACCGCCGGAGGCCGGGAAGGGTCGCCGTGTAGCCCTCGGTGGCGCGGATCACCACGGTGGCGCGAAGGATCGCTCCGGGGGTTCGGATCGCTCCCGGGGAGATCTCCAGGGCAGGGGTGCGTTCGAAGATGCGGACGCCATCGCGCTCGATCCCGGCCGCCAAGCCGGCCGCGAGCCGGAGGGGATGGACCGCGGCATGGTCTACCGAGAGCAGCCCTCCCACGACATCGGCGGCTCGTCCGATCGTCAGCGTCTCCGCGCGACCGAGGAGCCGGAGTTCGCCCTCGCCGATCCCGTACCGGCGCGCCTCCTCGACCTCCTCGACGGCCCGGTCCCATTGCGCGCGGTTGCGGAGGAAGTCGATCCCGTCGGTCCGGTGGACGGCGCCGTCGATCCCGTAGTCGTCACAGACGCGAGCGATCTCGTCGATCGTCGAACGCAGGGCCCGGGAGAACCGCCGGGCGGTGTCCAGGCCGGCTTCGCGCTCGATGCGGGCCAAGCCCGGGGCGAAGCCGTCGAAGCACCAGCCGCCGTTGCGCCCGGATGCGCCGTGGCCCACGTGATGGGCGTCGACGATCGCGATGTCGAGGCTCGGGTCGAGGGCGCGGAGATGATGCGCCGCCCACAGCCCCGTGTACCCGGCGCCGACGATGGCCACGTCGACGTCGAGATCGCCCTCCAAGGCAGGCCGCTCCGGCAGCTCGACGTCCTCCCACCAGAGGGGCCGCGTCGCGGGGGTGACGGGGAGGTCAGTCGACGACGACATGGGCGCGTTCCTGGGCCCAGGTGACCCACACCGTCTCGCCGGGCCGTCCTGGCGCCGGACGCCGGGTGGTCTCCAGCGCGGTGATCCGTGTGCCATCGGGGGTCGTCAGCTCGAAGCGGACGACGGATCCCTGGAAGATCGTCTCGACGATCGTGGTCTCGACCGCCGGTTCGTCTGCCGGCGGTCGTGGATGGAGCACCAGGTGCTCTGGGCGGAGGACGAGGACCGACGGTGCGCCGGCTCGGACGTCGGATCGGTTGGCCGAGGCGACCGACGTTTCGAGTCCCGAGGGGAACCGGGCGCGGATCGGTGTGCCGTCCTCGACGTCGATCACCTCCACGTCGAGGAGGTTGGCGGCGCCGATGAACTCCGCCACGAACCGCGTTGCCGGTCGGTGGTACACCTCTTCGGGAGAGCCGACCTGCTCGATGCGTCCTTCGTTCATCACGGCGATGCGGTCGGACATCGTCATCGCCTCTTCCTGATCGTGGGTGACGTAGACGAAGCTGATCCCGACTTCGCGCTGGATGTGCTTCAGCTCGATCTGCATCTCCTTGCGGAGCTTCAGGTCGAGCGCACCGAGCGGCTCGTCGAGCAGCAGGACCGCGGGTTCGTTGACCAAGGCCCGGGCGAGGGCCACCCGCTGGCGCTGACCTCCCGACAAGGCGCGCGGGAGCCGGTCCGCGTAGGCGTCCATCCGTACCGTGCGGAGCACGCTCATCACCTTGCGGCGTTCCTCTTCCCGGGGCTGACGGGCTCGACGAGGGCCGAACGCCACGTTGTCGTACACCGACATGTGGGGGAACAGGGCGTACGACTGGAACACCAGGTTGGTGTTGCGCCGGAAGGGTGGGATGGTGTTCCCGTGCTCGCCTGCGAGGAGGAGCTCCCCTTCGGTCGGCTCTTCGAACCCGGCGATCATCCGGAGGGTGGTGGTTTTGCCGCACCCCGACGGGCCCAGGAGCGAGAAGAACTCGCCGTGGGGGACCGCGAGGTCGATGGCGTCCACCGCGGTGACGTCGCCGAAGCGCTTCGTCACTTGGCGCAGTTCCAGGGCGTGGGTCATCGGCTGGTGTCCAGGCTGTTCATGTCGGCGATCTTGTACGAGAGCCACACGACCGCACCCGACGCGGCGAGGAGCACGAACGTCAGGGCCGATCCGACGCCCCACTGGCCGCGGCCCAGGAACAGGTCCTCGATGACCGACGCCAGCATCCTCCCGCTCTTGCCGCCGACGAGGGCCGGTGCGGCGAAGTCGGAGATGAGGGGGATGAACACGATCACGATGGTGGCCAGGAAACCGGCGGCGGTGAGGGGGAAGACGACCTTGCGGAACGTGACCCACCAGCCGGCTCCGAGATCACGGGCTGCTTCGAGGACCCGGCCGTCGATCGTCTTCATGGCTGCGTAGAGCGGGATGACGGCATACGGGAGCCACGACGCCGTGAGAACGACGATCACCGAGAACTTCGTGAAGATGAGCCAGTCGAGTGGTGCCTGGATGATCCCGAGGGCTTCCAGCACGGTGTTGATGAGTCCGTTGCGACCGAGGACGGTCCGCCAGGCGTAGATGCGGATGAGCGGGTTCAGCTCGTCCGACAGGGCGAGGGCCAGGAGGAGAGGGATCTCCCATCGGGCCCCGACCCGGAAGGCGATGAGGTACGCGAGCGGGTAGGCGATGGCGAGGAGCAGGATCATGGCGACGAGGGCGATGATGACGGTGTTGGCCGCGGTCTCGAGGTAGCGAGGTTGCAGGGCGGCCACGTAGTTGTCGAACGTCCAGCTTCCATCTCCGGTGCGCGAGCGTTCCTGGAACGAGTAGATCGCGAGGATCCCGAGCGGCCCGGCGAAGAACACGAGGAGGATCGCGACCGGTCCCGACAGGTAGACCCACGGCGCCCAACGGCTCGCCCCGCGGCGTTTCCCGGCGTAGGTCGCCTCCAGAGCGAGCTGCTGGTCTTCTTGTCGAGGGTCGGGAGCCGCGGTCATGTCGTCACCCCGCCACGATGTCCCGGATGTCCTGACCCCGTCGCTCCATCGCTCGGCGAAGGAGCTGCCAGGCCACGATGACGAACGCCACCTGGGCCGTCGAGATGAGCGTCGAGATCGCGTTGACCATCGGAAGGTCGCGGGCTCGGCGGAGGGTGGAGAACACCCAGATGGGGAAGGTGTTCTCGAACCCGGCGGTGAAGAACGACACGATGAAGTTGTTGAAGGACCAGCTGAACACGAAGATCGCCGATGCGGCGAGGGTGGGGAGCAGCAGCGGCAGGATCACCAGACGCAGCGTGGTTCGTTCGTTGGCGCCCAGGTCGAGCGCCGCTTCGTGGAGGTGCGGATCGAGACGGAACAGCTGTGCCGACAAGAGCGCGGTGACGAGGGGGAACGCGATCACGACGTGCATGATGCCGACGGTCACGAGGTCGAGTTGGGCGCCGGTCGACGAGAAGAACAGCAGACCACCGACCCCGATGATGAGCCACGGGATGATGAGGGGGAGGGCGATGAACCCTCCGGCGGCGCCTCTGAACCTGAACCGGAACCTGGTGAGGGCGAAGGCCGACGCGATCCCGAGCAGCAGGCACAAGGGCGTGACGACGAGGGCGACCTTCAGCGAGGCGGCGAGGGAGCTCCAGAGATCCGGTTCGGCCCAGGCTTCGGCGTACCACGAGACGGTGAGTCCCTTGAAGGGGAAGCCGAGGATGATGGAGTCGTTGAAGCTGAAGACCGCCAGGATGACGACCGGACCGAACAGCACGAAGGCGACGAAGGTCATGAACGCGATCTGCATCGCCGCGGTGAGCCGACGCCGCGTGGCGATGGTCAACGCGGGACCGGGAGCGGTCCGTGCGGACCGCTCCCGGATCGTGGTGGAGCGACGGGAGTCGACCATTCAGCCGGCGAACCTCTGCCACTGGTCGTCCCAGAGGTCCTCGTTGTCGGGG
Source organism: Acidimicrobiia bacterium (assembly GCA_027036355.1). GTDB lineage: Bacteria > Actinomycetota > Acidimicrobiia > Spongiisociales > UBA5794 > JALSQW01. The sequence continues at coordinate 5,841 of JALVQZ010000181.1, forward strand.
AGCCCTTCGGGGATCGTCACGAGGTCGACCGAGCCCGGGTCGTCGAGGTGGAGTTCCTCGATCAGCTCGGGTGGGGCGACGTCGAGGATCTTCGAGTTCGAGGCGAGGTAGCCGTACTCCTCGGCGAAGACGAGCTGCATCTCCGGGGACAGGTAGTGGTCGATGAGGCGGTACGCGGCGTCGACGTTCTGCGCGTCGGCGGCGATGCCGTGCCCGCACTTCCACAGGATCTGTCCCTCGGCCGGGGCCACGTAGACGGCGTTGATGTCCTCCTCCTGGAGGGCTTCGGCGATGTCGGGAGTGGCGTGGGCCGCAGCCACGATCTCTCCGGTGGCGAACAGTTGGATGAGGTCGCCGTCCTCCGACCAGGTCGTTCGGATCCGGTCGACGTCGATGAGGGCGTCGACGGCGGCGACGACCTGCTCATCGGTGATGTCGTCGACTCGGGGACCGTAGCCGAGCGCCATCGCCATGTCCCAGATCGTGCTGACCGGCTCTTCGCTGACGGCGATGTCACCGTCGTACTCGCCGAAGAAGAGCTGTTCGTACGAGGTGATCGGATCGACCTCGTCGGCGAGGTAGACGATGCCGAAGGGTCCGCCCTGGAGCGGAACGATCCAGACGTTGCCGTCCTCGTCGACGACGTCCTCGCCTTCCTTGAAGGAGGGGAAGATGGCGTCCCAGTCGGTGATCTTCGTCGTGTCGATCGGCTGCAGCAGTCCGGCCTCGATGAGCGAGCCGGCTTCACCGGAGCACAGTTCGACGACATCGGCGTCGAAGCCGGCCCGGAGCTTGGCTTCGGTCTCGTCCTCGTCGGCGAAGGCGGGGGTCTTGACCTCGATCCCGGTCGCTTGCTCGAAGGGGTCGAGCACTCCGGGCAGGAACGAGTCCTCGTAGCCGAAGAAGACGACGGTCCCGGAGGCGTCGCCTCCGGACCCGCCCGAGGAACCGGCGCCTGCGCTCGTCGTGGTGGTCCCGCCGCTGCAGGCGGCGAGGACGAGCGCGAGAGCCGCGATCGAGATGATGGTCCGCTTCACGTATCTCACCCCTTCTGGTCGCTACGGCCGATGCGCCGTGTTCCGAGTATGGCGGTGATACCCCCCCACATGCAACCGATTCGATCGTGGTCGGCCGTTCGACACGATCGAACCGCTAGCGAACCCCCCATGTGTGGGTCTCCTTCTCGAGCTCCAGGTAGGTGAAGATCTCCACCCTCCCGACCCCGTCGACGGACCGGATCCGATCGTTGACGAAGGGCAGGAGATCCTTCGCCTCGGCGCATACGATCTCGACTAGGAGGTCGTAGCGGCCCGCGGTCAGGACCACGTAGGACACCTCCGGGAGCGGATCGATGGCGGCGGCGACGTCGTGGAGATCCCCGTCGGCTTCGATCCCGAGGAGCGCCATCGTGTCGAACCCGAGGGCGAGAGGGTTGGTCACCGCGACGATCTCGATGATCCGGAGATCGAGGAGCCGGTTGACCCGAACGCGGGTCGCCGCCGGAGAGAGACCGACGGCGCGTCCGAGCGCGGCGAACGAGGCGCGCCCGTCGCGTTGCAGCTCCGCGATGAGCACCTTGTCGATCTCGTCGAGTTGCGGCGTGGCATTGCGAGGGCCGGGGAGCGAGAGGTCGGCCATCCTGGTCACTTCGAGCTCCTCTCTCGGTCGACGGCGATCGTCGCTCGGGCGATGGTCTCCATCGCCCGACGGAACAGTTCGACGGGCATGTTCAGGGCCGGAAGCACCCGGTAGTGGCTCACGCCGTCTTCGATCCCGACGATGCCCTCGCGGACGCATCGGCGGTGGACCGCGGTGGCCAGGTGGGGGGCCCGCCGACGGGAGGTTGGGTCGAGGACGAAGTCGATGGCGATGTACAGGCCCTTGACCCTGACCTCTCCGACCGTGTCGAGCGCTTCGAGGGGTCGGAGGTGTTCCTCGGCGATGGACTCGAGCTCCAGAACGTGATCGAGGATCCCGTCGCGTTCGTAGACGTCGAGCGTCGCGAGGGTCCCCAACGCCGCAGCCGGCTGACCTGCCCACGTCCCTCCGGTGTTGACGGCCTTGGCGGCGGTGGCGACGGCGTCGGTCATCATGACCGCCGCGATCGGTAGGCCGCCGCCGGACATCGCCTTGGCCAGGCACATGAGGTCGGGTTCGACGCCCCAGTGCTCGGCGGCGAACATCGTTCCGGTCCTGCCGAAGCCCGTTTCGACCTCGTCGAGGCAGAGCAGCCAGTCGTTGCGATCGCACAGGTCGGCCAAGGCGGGCCAGAAGGGGTCGGGGGGGACGAGGACGCCGCCTTCGCCCAAGATCGGTTCCATGAACACGCCGGCGATCTCGGCGGGTGCGACGACGTGGAACGTCAGGTGTTGCTCGATGTAGTCCACCACGCATGTCCCGTCGCATCCTTCGGGTCCGTGCCGGAAGGGGCATCGGAACGGATGAGGGAACGGAACGTGGAGTACGCCAGGCGTCAGGTGGCGGAGACGGGGCGTGAAGTCGGATCGCTGCGCAGAGAGGGACTGTCCGATGTAGCTCTCACCGTGGTACTGGCCGTGGAACGCGATGACGAACGGCCTGCCGGTGGCTTCCCGCATGAGCTTGAGGGCGGTCTCGACGGCTTCGGTGCCGCTGACGTCGTACGAGACCCGAGCGAGGCCGGAGGGGGCGATCGCGATGAGCCGATCCGCGAGCTCGACCAGTGGTTCGGCCATGACGTAGTCGGTGTTCTCGAGGCAGTAGCGCCTCCAGCCTTCGACGACGGCGGTCTCGATGTCGGGGTGGCGCGCCCCGAGCGGCGTGCTGCCCCATCCGGTGACGAGATCGAGATAGGTGTTCCCATCGACGTCGTACAGGAACCACCCTTCCTTGTGATCGAGCACGAACGGCACGGCCTGGTCGGCTCCGAAGCTGCGGTGCATGGTCGCTGATGCGCGAGCGAGGAGAGCTTCGCTCTTCGGACCCGGTGGAGGGGTGTGAACGGTCGGCTGGTCCATGGGCGCTCCTGGACGAACGTGGTCTCGGTCGGCGCCCAACCTAGCGAATCGATCGAATCCAGGTGCTCCAACGAGCGATTCGGTGCCGCGGCGCCGCTCCATCACGGCCCGGGGGACCGTCGATCCGCATTCGCCGGGGGGTCGCGACGGATCCGTTCGAGCAGGTCGTCGTAGCGAGGGGCGACGGCGCTCCAATCGAACCGGCGCATCGCCGCCGGAAGGCTCCTCGCCCGGGACCGGAGGCCCGGATCCGCGACCGCCGCCCGCAGGCGCTCCACGAGCCCCGTCTCGTCGTCGTAGAGGCATACCTCGGCGAGGTCGGCCGGGATCCGTTCGGGGTAGACGAGCCGATCGGGGAGGATCGGGAACGCTCCGGCGGCGATGGCCTCGACGACGGCCACGCCGAAGAACTCGTGGCGGGCGGTGGACACCACGATGTCGGCCCGGCGAAGGAGCTCCACGTAGACGTCCTCGGGGGCGTGACCGAACCACACGAGGTCGTCACCGAACGTCCCCGGCAGCTCCTCGAACGCCGTCGGGATCGACACGAACCGCTCGCCGGCGACGGCGAGCCGGAACCGCAGGCCCTCGTCGCGGAGGCTCGATACGGCTCGGACGAACAGGTCGGGATCCTTGTCGTGTTCCCAGCGCTGGTTCCACAGCACCAGCGGCGGATCTCCCGTCGGGGCGTGGTCGCCTCCGAGTCGGGCGAGGTCGACGCCCACGGGCAGCACCACGGACCGGGCTTCGACGTCGGCCACCATCGGGCCGTGGCGATGGTCGGGGAACTGGCGGAGGAACCGGCGGGCGCCGTCGAGGAAGTCGCGACGATGGAACTCCGAGTTGAAGACCACCACGTCCGCCGTCGCCGCCGACGACCAGTTGATCATCGGATAGGTGAGGTCGGGCCGGTCCCGTTCCGACAGTGGATAGCTGAACTGGTTCTCGTGGAAGTAGACGACCAACGGTGCGTCGCCGAGCACGAGGCGGGCGGCGCCGGCGAATCCGGCGACGTCCATCATCGAGGAGGCGATCACGACGTCGGGTGGGCCGTCGCCGAACACTTCCGCGGCCTGTCGGGCGAGGGTCAGATGGGCCCCGTGCATCCGCCACTTCCAGAACCGGGCGGCGTGGGTGATCGAGGTCACCTCGTGGCGGGACGCGGCGGCGTACCCGTCCGCCCATGCCCCATGCGACCCACCGTGGTAGGGCTCGACGAGGAGGACCCGCACCCGGGGCCTCAGAGTTCCTTCCGGCCCGACAGCGCCCGCATCAGGGTGATCTCGTCGGCGTAGTCGAGGTCACCCCCGACCGGAAGGCCGCTGGCGAGCCGCGTGACCGTGACCCCGTGGGGCTTGAGGAGGCGCGACAGGTAGATCGCGGTCGTGTCGCCCTCCATGGTCGGGTTGGTGGCGACGATCACCTCCGTGACCCCTTCGTCGACGACCCGAGCTTCGAGAGCGGCGATGTGGAGCTGATCGGGTCCGATCCCCTCGATGGGACTGATGGCGCCGCCGAGGACGTGGTAGCGGCCCGAGAACTCCCGCGTCCGTTCGAGCACCGGGATGTCCTGGGCGCGCTCGACGACGCAGATCACGGTGGGGTCGCGGCGCGGATCGCGGCAGATCGAGCATTCCTCTTCGGCGGTGACGTTGAAGCAACGCCGACACGCGCGCACGTTGCGCCGCATCTCGACGATCGCGTCGGCGAGCCGGACGGCGTCGGCTTCCTCCCCGTTGAGGAGATGGAAGGCGAGCCGTTGGGCGCTCTTGCGGCCGATGCCCGGGAGTCGGGCCATCTCGTCGATGAGCCGCTGAACGGGCGGTTCGAACATCAGCCGAGCAGACCACCCAGGTCGAGGCCGCCGGCGAGTCCCCCGACCGACGACGAGGCGTCCTCGGCGGCGGCGGCGAGGGCCTGGTTGACGGCGGCGACGACCAGGTCGCCGGCCATCTCGGGGTCCTCAGGATCCAGGACCGCCGGGTCGAACGTCACCGACACGAGCTCGCCGGTGCCGCGAACGACCGCCTTGACGGCGCCGCCGCCGGCGCTCGCCTCGTAGGTGCGTTGCGCCAGCTCGGCTTGGGTCTGCTGGATCTGAGCCTGCATCTGCTGCGCCTGTTGAAGGAGCTGGCGCATGTCCTTTGGCATCTGTGGCATGGGGGCAAGGGTAGTGGCTGGCACCGGCTCGGCATGCGACCCGCTCGAACCCGTGTCGGTGCATCCGAGTACCCTCCGCATCGATGCAGTACCAGGCGCTCTATCGGAAGTACCGGCCGCAGCGGTTCGACGAGGTCATCGGTCAGGACCACGTCACCGGGACGTTGCGCAGGGAGGTGGTCGAGGAGAAGATCGCCCACGCGTACCTGTTCACCGGACCTCGCGGCACCGGGAAGACCACCACCGCCAGGATCCTCGCCAAGGCGCTGAACTGCGCCGACCTCGCTCCCGACGGGGAGCCCTGCAACGTGTGCCCGTCGTGCGTCGCCATCACGGAGGGCTCCGCCCTCGACGTGATCGAGCTCGACGCCGCGTCCCACAACAAGGTGGAGGACGTGCGCGAGATCCGGGTCAACGTCGGGACGGTCGCGGCCGCGGGGGGAGCTCGCCGGGTCTACATCCTCGACGAGGCGCACATGCTGTCGCGGGCGGCCGGGAACGCGCTGTTGAAGACCCTCGAGGAACCCCCCGAGCATGTCGTCTTCGTGCTCGCCACGACCGAGCCGTACAAGCTGCTCGACACGATCCGGAGCCGGGCGCAGCGTTTCGACTTCCATCCGGTGGGTTCCGAGACGCTCGTCGCCCATCTCGAGTCGATCGCCGCGGCGGAAGGCTTCGACGTCGAGCATCAGGGCCTGGCGGCCGTCGTCGCCCACGCCGGCGGATCGGTGCGCGATGCGATGAGCCTTCTCGAACAGGTCGCCGCCTTGGGGAGCGGCACCGTCACCGCCGACGGCGTGGTCCGAGCTCTCGGGCTGGCCGACGCCGACACCTTCTCGGCACTCGCCGAGGCGATCGTCTCCCAGGACGCCCCCGGAGCCCTCCAGATCGTCTCTCGTCTGGCGTCGAGGGGCGCCGACCTGCGCCGGTTCGTCGCCGATGCCCTGGCCTACTTCCGTGGGGTGTTCCTCGCCCAGTACGCGCCCAACCTCGAGGAGGTCGTCGACGAGTCACCCGAGACGATGGCCGTCTGGCAGCGCCGAGCCGAGGACATGTCGTCGACCGACGTGCTGCGGGCGATCGACCACCTCGCCGAAGCGCTCGCCGACCTTCGCCAGGGTCGGGAGGAGCGGCTCGTGGTGGAACTGGCGCTGCTCAAGCTCGTCCGGCCCGAGCTGACGACCCAGCCCGAAGCCCTCGCGGCGCGGATGGATCGACTCGAACGACGGCTCAGATCGATCGAACAGGGCGCCGCGGCTGCGGTCCCGGAGGGAACCCCGC
>JALVQZ010000182.1 GCA_027036355.1 Acidimicrobiia bacterium
GGACCTGTTCGAGATCAACGAGGCGTTCGCCGCCGTGCCGCTCGTCTCCAGCAAGCTCCTGGCGGGCGGCGACGAGACGAAGACGGCCGCGATCCGAGATCGACTCAACGTGAACGGCGGCGCCGTGGCGATCGGTCATCCGGTGGGAGCGACCGGCGCCCGCCTCGTGGTCACGCTGATCTACGAGCTGCGGCGGCGTGGCGGCGGCATCGGTGCAGCCGGCATCTGCGGCGGACTCGCCCAGGGTGAGGCAGCGGTCGTCGAAGTGTGAAACCCGCGGAGAGAGGAGAGGATCGATGAACGTCGTAGGCAAGGTGGCCGTCGTCTCGGGTGGCGCATCCGGGCTGGGCGAGGCCACGACGCGGCTGCTGCTGCGAAGGGGAGCGAACGTCGCGATCGTCGACCGGGACATCGACAGGGGACGTCTCCTCGCCGACGAGTTCGGGTCGCACGTCATCCTCTGCCCGGCCGACGTCACCGACGACTCGGCCGTGGAAGCCGCCATCGGTCAGGCCGTCGAGGCGTTCTCTCGGATCGACGTCGTCGTCACCTGTGCCGGTATCGGGGCCCCGGCGAAGGTGCTCGGCGCCGGCGGCCGGCCCCTCGACATGGACGTCTTCCGCCGGGTGGTGGATGTCAACCTCTTCGGCACGATGAACGTGGTCCGGCTCGCCGCCGCCCGGATGCTCGCCAACGAGCCGGACGAAGACGGGGAGCGTGGCGTCGTCATCATGACCGCGTCGAGCGCAGCCACAGACGGGCAGATCGGCCAGGCCTCCTATTCAGCGTCCAAGGCCGGGATCGCCGGGATGACGCTGCCGATCGCTCGCGAGTTCGCGGACTACGGCATCCGGGTCAACACGATCTCGCCGGGGCTGTTCGACACGCCCCTGCTTCGGCGGCTTCCCCCTGCGGTCTTCGACGCGCTGGGGGCGATGGTCCCGTTCCCTCACCGGCTGGGCCGTCCCGACGAGTACGCGAGCCTCGTCATGGAGATCATCCGCAACCGGATGATCAACGGTGAGGTCGCCCGGCTCGACGGGGCGCTGCGGATGGCGGCGAGATGACCGAGACACGAGAAAGGAGACGGCCATGACGACCAAGAAGGGCGACAGGACGTTCATCGCCCGCCGAGGGTTCCTGCCCGACTACCTCGACTGGAACGCCAAGTGGCTGGGCGACAAGACGGCGGTGGTCTGTGAGGGGCAAACGCGGACCTGGGGCGAGCTGGGGGCGACGGCGAATCGGGTCGCGAACGGTCTGATCGCGATGGGCCTGGACCGCGGCGACCGGGTCGGTCTCGTGATGGGGAACTCCATCGAGATGATCGAGGTCATGCTCGGCATCTTGAAGTCGGGCTGTGTGCTGACGCCGATCAACCTCACCGTCTCCGACGAGGCCGTCATGACGATGCTCGAAGACGCAGACGCCAAGGCGGTGTTCGTCGCTCCCGACCAGTGCGAGCGCCTCGAAGGCGCCATGTGGCCCGACCTCGCCAAGCGGGCGATCGTGACGGGCGGTACCAGACCCGGTTGGATCGACTACCAGACGTTCCTCGCCGATGCCGACGCCGGACCGCCGGACGTCACCATCGAAGCCGACGACTGGGTGCACGTGATCTACTCGTCGGGGACGACGGGACTCCCCAAGGGCATCGTCCACGCCCACGGGAACCGCACCGACTGGGCGTACGACCTGGCGGTGACCTACGGCTTCCACCGCGACGCGCGGGTGCTGATCGCCGTCGGGCTGTTCTCCAACTTCAGCTGGGCGCTCCTCCAGACGACCGTGCTCGTCGGAGGCACCGTCGTGCTGATGAGAGGCTTCGACCCCAGAGGAGTCCTCGAGAACATCCAGAACGAGAAGGTGACCCACGCCGTGATGGTGCCGGTCATGTTCCAGCTCGTGCTCGCCGACCCCGATCAGGAGCGGTTCGACCTCTCCAGCCTCGAGAGCCTCGTGTGCGGGGGCTCTGCCCTGCATCCCGACCTGATGCAGAAGATGATCGATCGGTTCCCGTGCGGCTTCTACGAGCTGTACGGAACCACCGAGGGCGCCATGACCGTGATCACCTCGGAGGAGAAGCGGCTGCGGCCGGGGTCGGTCGGCAAGCCGTATCGGGGTTGCTCGCTGACGATCGTCGACCGGGACGGCAACGAGGTCGGACCACAGGTCGCCGGTGAGGTCGTCGTGCACACCCCCTACCTGATGGAGGGCTACCTCAACCGGCCCGATGCGAACGCCGAGGCAGTCTGGGTCGGGCCGGACGGGAGGAACTGGCTTCGCACCGGCGACGTGGGCAGACTCGACGAGGCCGGGTACCTGTTCATCGTCGACCGGATCAAGGACATGATCGTCTCGGGCGGGCAGAACATCTTCCCCGCCGACATCGAGGACGTCCTCAACCGTCACGACGCCGTCGAGTTCGGGACGGTCATCGGGGTGCCCCATGCGAAGTGGGGTGAGACCCCGCTGGCGGTGGTCACCCCTCGGGGTGACGCCGACCCGCAGGAGATCATGGCATGGGTGAACGAACGGGTCGGCAAGCGACAGCGGGTCTCGGGGGTGGTGTTCACCGACGACATCCCGCGCAACCCGAACGGCAAGGTCCTGAAGCGGTTCCTCCGTGAACGGTACGCCGACTTCCTGACCCAGTGACCCGGGAGGGAGCGGCCGTGGAGCTGGATTGCCTGACGATGGACAAGATCGGCCATGTCGGGCTGGTCACGCTGACCCGGTTCGACGAGATGAACGTCATCGGGCCTATGTTCGTTCGCGACCTGGAGCGGCTCCTGGACGAGGTCGACCACGATCCCGACATCCGGGTGGTCGTTCTCACCGGGAACGACGACACGTTCGTGGCCGGCGGCGACCTCACGGAGCTCGCCGGGATGGATGCTCCCATGACGATCCATCCCTTCGTCACCCGGATCAACCGGGTTCACGACCGGATCGAGCAGAGCGAGGTGCTCTTCATCGCAGCCATGGCCGGCGCGGCGCTCGGCGGCGGGTGTGAGCTCGCGTTGGCGTGCGACTTCCGGATCGCCGCCGACAATCTGAGGATCGGGTTGCCGGAGATCGGTCTCGGGCTGCTCCCCGGCAGCGGTGGCACCCAGCGGCTCCCGCGGCTCATCGGTGTGGGACCGGCCAAGGAGCTCCTCCTCACCGGGCGCATCATCGACGCCGCCGAAGCCGAGCGGATCGGTCTCGTCCACCGCGTCGTCTCCGTCGGGACGCTGGCGGAGGCCGCGATGACGATGGCGGAGGAGCTCGCCGCCCGACCGTCGATCCCCCTCGGGATGATCAAGTCGCTCGTCGCTCACGGGATGAACACCGACCTGCGCACCGCGATCGAACTGGAGCAGCGGAGCTTCGAGATCCTCTTCTCCACGGAGGACCGGCGGGAAGGCGTGCAGGCGTTCATGGAGAAGCGACGACCGAGGTTCACCGGGAGATAGGCATCGGCATGAACCGCTTGACCGAGATGCTCGGCTGTCGCTTCCCGATCCTTCAGGGGGCGATGAGCTTCGTGAGCAATCCGGAGCTCGTCGCGGCCGTGTCCGAGGCGGGCGGGTTCGGTGTGCTCGCCAGCGCCCCGATCACCGATCCCGAGATCCTGAAGGTCCAGATCGAGGCGACCAGGAGCATCACGGCGAAGCCGTTCGGGGTGAACCTCGTCGGCTTCAATCCGCGAACGATGGCGATGGCTCAGGTGGTGGTGGACATGGGGATCGACGCCGTCACGCTCTCCGCCGGTTTCTCCGCCTCCCTGGTCGGCTTCCTCGGAGAGCATGGGGTCACCGTGCTCCAGGTGGTGGCCAACGTGGCGCACGCCGCCAAGGCCGAGGCCGCAGGTGTCGACGCGATCATCGCCGAGGGATGCGAGTCGGGTGGTGCGCAGGGGACGGGCGGCGCTTCGACGTTGGTTCTCGTTCCGCAGGTCGTGGATGCGGTGACGGTCCCGGTCGTGGCGGCGGGTGGGATCGCCGACCGGCGCGGGTTCCTCGCGGCCGCGGCGCTGGGAGCCTCGGGTGTCCAGATGGGTTCACGATTCCTGGCCTCCCGCGAGTGCATCGCCCACTCGCGGTGCAAGGAGGTCATGTGCCGGGCCGACGATCAGGCGACGACGCTGCTACCGGTGGGACGGTCGAACGTTCGGGTCGTCAGGACCCCCGTCGTCTCGGAGTACCTGGCGAACCCCGATCCCGTCGTGCTGGACCATCTCATGTCCGCGAGCGGTCAGGTGCTCCTGGACGGGCGCATCGACCTGGGACCGATGGCCTCGGGTCAGGTCATCGGCATGATCCATGAGATCAAGTCGGTGCGGGAGATCATCGAAGAGCTCATGGCCATCCCGAGCGAGCCGGTGGGTGGGCTCGTCGACTAGGTCCCCGCGGTACTCACCGGCGACGAGTTCGCAGGTACGAGCCTGGCTCGCTCCTGGTACCATTCCGGGCACCTTCGTGGTCGACTGCCCGGACGAGTGACCGCGGCCCATCATGATGAGCGGCCACCCACGTCGTCTTCCCGGCGGCGAACGGCGTCGAGCCCGGGCACGACCCCGTTCACGTCCCCGGTGGGGAGCTGCACGATTTCCTGAGCCCATCGCGGTCGGTGACGAAGCCCAAGCGGCATCGTGGTCGCAACCGCCACCGATCTGGCGGAGGTCGGCGTCGTTAGGCTGCGGTCGGCACCGCAAGGAGGACCGTCGTGACCGATGGAGCGCATGACACCGCGCAGATCGCCGAAGAGGCGTTCATCTACCTGTACCCGCTCGTGTTGATGGACATCACCCGGCGACAGCTCACCGGCGGCGTGGAACCCGCGATGTCCGCGCCGATGAACACCTTCAACCACATGCCGAGCTACCCCCCGCTCGATTTCACGGCGGTCGTGCGGCCGAACTTCGACACCCTGTACTCGAGCGCATGGATCGACCTCACCGCAGGGCCGGTCGTGGTGTCGGTTCCCGACTCGGGGGGTCGGTACTACCTGTTGCCGACGCTCGACATGTGGACCGACGTGGTGGGCGCTCCCGGATGGCGGACCACCGGCACCGATCGGCTCGACGTCGCCTACCTGCCGCCCGGGTGGGATGGCGACCTCCCCGACGGCCTCGAACCCATCCGCTGCACGACCCCGTACATGTGGATCATCGGCCGGACCCAGACGAACGGTCCCGACGACTACGCCGCGGTCAACGGGTTCCAACGGGGGATGCGGATCACGCCGCTGGAGCATTGGGGTTCGGAGCCGCCCCCGATCGACGCGACACCGGACCCCACGGTGGATCCGACCGCCCCCCTCGAGCAGATCGAGGCCATGTCCACCGGCGACTTCTTCACGTACGGTGCGGAGCTGCTGGGCGTGAACCCGCCTCACGCCGCGGACTACAGCCAGATCTGGCGGATGCGCAACATCGGCATCGTTCCCGGCGAGCCCTTCGAGTTCGACGCGCTCGACGCCGACACCCAGGAGACCTTCGATGCGGCGCGCCGCAAGGCCTACGCCGCCATGGTGGGATCGATCAGCCATCTCGGCGAGCCGGTCAACGGCTGGAGCGTGGCGAGGAACGTCATGGGCGTCTACGGCATCGAGTACCTGAAGCGGGCCACGGTGGCCCTCGCCGGGCTCGGGGCGAACCAGCCGGCCGACGCGATCTATCCGATCCAGATCGAGAACGTCGGGCCCACCAGCGACCCTGTCGTGTTGCACTTCGACGCCGACGAGATCCCCCCGGTGGATGCGTTCTGGTCCGTGACCCTCTACGACGAGAAGGGGTTCCCGGTCCCCAATCCGTTCGATCGGGCGTCGATCGCGAGCTGGATGGACCTTCGCCGCGGCGACGACGGTTCGCTCGACATCTACATCCAGCCGGGCTCTCCCGGACCGGACCTGGAGTCGAACTGGCTGCCGTCGCCCGTCGATCGCTCCTGGAACCTCACGCTCCGCCTCTACGCTCCGCGCCCCGAGGTGCTCGACGGCACCTGGGCTCCGCCGCCCGTACGCATCTGACGCCGAGCGGGCGGCCCGGACGTCACGCGTCGTTGCCGGAGCTCCGGTTCCGGATCCACTCCTGCGCGTCCTCGTAGGCTCGGGCCACGGTGGCTCCGAGCCACTCGTCGGACTCGTAGACGTTCTCGTCGGTGAGGCGGTCGAGGACGCCGGTGACCCGGAGCTGTTCCCTGACCTTCGGGTCGGAGTAGATGAGGACGAGTTTGCTGTCGGCTCGTTCGAGGCTCGTCAGGTACCGGTCGAGGACCTCCATGAACGTCGAGCCGAGATCCTCCTTGCCGCGGAGCCGGAGGACGACGACGGAGCCGTTCGTCGCCGGTGTCACCTTCGGCAGGGCCGCTTCGAACACCGGGGCGGAGGCGAAGAACAGGCTCCCGTAGGGCTGGAGCACGATCACCTCGTGGGCGCCGACCTCGGCCGGTGGGTCCGTCTCGCGGAGGCGGCCGTCGTCGCCGACCACCCAGCGTCGGAGGGTGATCCGGTTCGACTGATCGAGGACGAAGAGGATGATCGAGATCCCGACCCCGACGAGAACGGCGTGCTGGAGAGGGATCAACATCGTGAGGACGAACGTGACCGACATCACCGTCGCTTGGGAGACGCCGGTCTTCCAGACGGCGACGATGTCGGCGGGCTTGACCGTTCGGAATCCGATCAGCATGAGCAGCCCGGCCAGGGCCGGCATGGCGACGAGCCCCACCAGGTCACCCAGCACGAGGATGAGGCTCGCCATGACGGCGCCGCCCACGATGAGGGCGCCCTTGGAGCGGGCGCCGGCGGTCTTGACGAGGGAGCTCGCCGACATCGAACCGGCGACCGGCATGCCCTGGAAGATCCCCGCCGCGATGTTCGCCGCGCCCTGACCCACGAAGTCCTGTGACGCGTCGGGATAGCGGCCGTCGGGGTTGGGGAAGTTCGCCGAGATCCCCGCACCCTGCACGAGCCCGACGAACGCCAGGGAGAACGCAGGGATCGCCAGGCTGGTGATCAGACGCAGGTCGGGCAGGCGGGGGAGCGGGAGGGCACGAGGTACCTCGGTGATATCCCGGACCTGGGCGACGCCGCCCCACCCGAACAGCACGACCGCGGCGGAGGTGGCGGCGATGGCGACGACCATCCCCATGGGGCCGAGCCGGGTGCGTTCGAGGACGACGATCAGGACGATGGTCGTCGCACCGACGATCATCGACGGCCAGTGCGCCTGGAAGATGTGGAACGCCAGGTTCAACGCACGGGCGATCCGGTTCGCTCCGGTGGCTTCGAAGCCGGAGAAGTTGTCGAGCTGGCCGAGGACGATGTTGACGCCGACGGCGTTGATGAAGCCGACGAAGACGGCGTTCGACACCCACTTCAGCATGGAGCCGAGCTTGAGGAGCCCGCCGGCGAGCATGACCAGGCCGGTGAGGACCGACAGCGTGAACAGCGCGCGTTCCGGGTCGGGGTTCGCATGCACCGCCGGGACGTCGGCGACGACGATCGCCATCGCGCCGGTGGCCTGGACGGCCATGAACGTGGCGCTGGTGAACAGCGCGCCGGTGACGGTCCCGACCATGTAGGCGTTGAGGCCGAAGACGGGATTGACGCCGGCGAGGAGCCCGGCGGCCAACCCGTCGGGCACGCTCTCGACGCCGAGCACGAGACCGGCCACGGCATCCTGGCGCAACGAGTCACGGCGGAACAGCGGACCGATGAGCGATCGCAGCTTCTGCAGCATGGTGGTCGGTCCCCGGCTCGGACGGTGATCTTCGGCTCGTCGACGCCGCCCGAGGCGACGACGGGCATCGATCGTCGTTGCGGCGCGTGGTCGGCAGCCTACTCGGAGCCTTCGGCCGGTCGTCGTTCGGGAGCCACCTCCGACGTCCCGACGACGGCCTCGGGTCGCGGACCGTCCCGCATGGTGCACGGAGGCGGCTCCGTGCGACAACCGGGGCCACCCGCCGGCCGGTAGGCTCTGTCCGAGCGAACCGGGAGGTGTCGGTGGCGGTGTCGGAGCCACCGGTGTGAGGCGGCTGCGACGTGGCTGATGTGGTCGGGGAGGTCCTCGGCTTCGCGGTCGGCATCGCCGTGAGCCCCGTGCCGATCGCGGCGGTGATCCTCATGCTGTTCGCCGCGAAGGCCAGGACGACCGGGCCGGTGTTCCTTCTCGGCTGGGTCCTCGGCATCGCTGCGGTCACGACGGTGGTGGTGCTCATCCCCGGACTGGACGCGGGCGGCGGAGAGCCGTCGTCGACGGCGGGCATCATCAAGGGCGTCCTCGGTGTGCTCCTGCTCCTGGCAGCCGCCCGCCAGTGGGCGTCGCGACCGGGCGCCGGCGACGAGGCTCCGATACCCAAGTGGATGTCCGGGATCGATTCGATGGGTGCGGGATCGGCCTTCGGGCTCGCCCTGGCGCTCTCGGCGGTGAACCCGAAGAACCTCCTGCTGGCCGCCGCGGCCGGCGCCGTCATCGGATCCGCCGACCTCACCGGAGGGGCCGCGGTGTGGGCCATCGTGGTGTTCACCGCGATCGCGTCGATGACGATCGCGATCCCCGTGATCGGCTACCTCGTCGCCGGGGATCGGCTCCAGCCGACCCTCGACGGCGCCAAGGACTGGCTCATCGAGAACAACACCGCGGTGATGTCCGTCCTCATGCTCGTCTTCGGGGTCATCCTGATCGGCGACGCGATCGAGATCCTGTTCTGACCGGGTCGCCGGCTACTCGGCTCGAGCCGTCGCCGCGTCGCAGGGGTGCGTTGCCGATCCCCTCACCGGCTCGGCGCCGTGCCGGGCACCTCGACGCCACGGACACGGCGAGGTCGTCGAGGTTCCCGGTCGGTCGGGATGCGTCGTCGGGATCAACGCCGGGTCGTGAGGAACCGTTCCACGATGGGCTCGACACGACGGTGCTCGTGGCTCCAGGCGTCGTGGACGGATCGGGCCCATGTGGCGATCGCGGTGGCGCGTTCCTCCGGCTCGTCGCTCGCGGCGCGGACAGAGGCCACCGTCAGGTCGCCTCGGTTGCCCGGCGGGGGAGCCGCAAGGCGCTCGTCGGGTGATCTGACGGCGTGCTCGTCGACGGCTGCACTCAGCGTCCGTGAGTCCTCGTACCGCCACTCGACGCCGTGGTCGAGAACGGCGACGAGACGGGCGAGGTGGAAGTGATCGCTCCAGCGGCCGTGGAGTTCTGGATGCTGGAGCGCATGGGCGTCCACCATGAAGAAGAGGGTCCGGTAGCGCTCGGGCCCGTCGAGGTCGCCGAAGCCGATCTCGAAGATCTCCACGCACTCGTGGACCGAACGCTCGAGGTCGGCGCCACAGAACGGGCAGGCGCCCGATTCGGGAAGGGTGACGCCGTTGCGGGCGGCGAAGTCGCGGTAGGTACGCATCTCGCTCCGTTCAGGTCGCTCGGAGAGGGTCCCACCCGGGGTGGAGGAGACCGCGGAGGTAGGAGGCTTGGCCGGCGTGCTCGAGGTCGTCATCGAGGACGCTGACCAGACGCACGCCGACGGTCACCGGCGGGTCCCACCGGCGGTCGATGATGCGGTCGAGCTCGGTGGCGTCGATCGTCTCGAGGTGGGCGACGGTGCGGGCGTGGACGGCGTCGTGGTAGCCGACGAGCAGATCGGGCGTGGCCGGCCGGACGAGGGCGACCTGCTCGGGGGTGTGACCGAACCCGACGTCCTCGGGAGGGAACGGCAGCTCGAACCGATCGATCCACCCGTCCTCGATCCAGGTCTGGGGATGCCCGGCGATCTCGGAGATGTGGTCATCCTGGACCCGGGTGAGGTGCCAGACGAGCCATCCGATGGAGTTGGCGTGCGGGGCAGGCCGGGCGGCGAGGTCCTCGGCGTCGAGCCCGGTGCACACCCGGTGGACGGTCTGGCGGATCCGCCCGTAGGCATCGATGAGCACGTCGCTGGTCTCCATGGCACCTCCTCACCGATGACGCTACCGCGAGGGTACGCCTACGCAGCCCGGCCGGTCAGCCCGACGGCACCGGCAGGGTCTGGAGCATCTCGAAGTCCCGCTTGGCCTGCTCGAACGTCTCGGCGTCGAGCCCGCACGACGGCGTCCAGAAGAACCGGGCGTGGGTAACGGTCCCGCCCTCGTTGAAGAGGCGGGCGGTGCCGGTCGCCGGGGAACCGAAGACGATCGTCCCCGCCGGCCCCGCCGACAGACGCGGTCGGGTGACCTCGGTGAGGGAGACGAGGGGGAACGGTTCCCGGCTCACGACCTTGGGGTCGCCGCCGGGGGCGATCTCCGCGTCCTCGAAGGGGATGGGGAAGACCTCGACGGTGGCGCCGTCCTTCGGCCCCAGCGACGCGGGAGGATCCTGGGTGAGAAGGAGGTTCATGAGATAGCGTCCGTAGGCGTCTCTGAGAACGGCCTCCCGGGCGAAGCGCTGCCGTGCTCCCTTCACCCCGTGGGACTCCAACTCTCCCGCGCCGAGCCAGCCGGTGAAGATCCCGGAGACGACGCTCTCGAGGTCGGGGAACGGCGATTCGGGGAACCCCGCGAACGACTGGATCGGATCGAGGCCGATCGCGCCGGACAGGGCGATCCCGGCCATCCCGAGGGTCAGCAGCCCTCCCGTCGCGATCCACACCACCCCGTGCCACGGTCCACGGAGCCGGGGTCCGCTCGTGCAGGCGAGGAGCGCCGCCCCGAAGGAGAGGCCGGAGAGCAGGGTCTCGTCGGAGAAGGTCGCCCAGTTGGAGCCGACGAGCTGCCAGGCTCCTCCGACGAACGCCGTCGAGCTCGTCGCCCCCGTCGCCGGGATCGACGGCGGCGCCGCCGCGAGGAAGCCGCCGCCGGTCGGGGGCGCACCGGAGACGGGCAGGCTCGCCGTCACCGCGAGGGGCTGGACCACCGAGTCGTTCGGGGCGGTCCAGGTCACGCTCACCGAGCCGTCGTCGTCGGTGTCGGCGACGCCGAGGACCGTGCCCGTTGCGACGTCGGTCACCTCGACGGTCGCCCGCTGCCCGGTCCCGGCGAGGTCGGTGACCCGCACCGGCAACGACACCATCTGTCCCGGTTCGCCGATGGCGATCCCCGCGGTGGGACAGAGGCTCGTGGCGGCGACCGCGGGGACGAGCTCCGCCGGGTCGCCTTGCAGTCCCACGGTGCCGTCGAAGACCGCCGTGCCGGCGGGTTCGGCCATTGCCGTCAGGCCTCCCGGCGACCAGCGGGACGCGAGGCCGACGACGAGCTCCATGGGCCGGAGGACGCCGTCGGCGACGGCGGCGATCGCTCGTTCGACGTCGTCGCCGGTGAGGACGTCGAGCCGGTCCAGCCGGTCGAGCTCCAGCGCCGCAGCCGGCGCTTCGGCGCCGACGATGGTCGCCGTTCGGCAGGCCCGGTCCGGTTCGGCGCGACCGAGGAGGTCGATCCGTACCCGGGCGAGGTCGAGGAGCTCGGGTTCGCCCGTGGGGGTGCCGCCGATCGTCGCCGTCCTGCCGCAGGCGGCCCGGCCCGTCGCCCGCAGGGGCGTGCCGTCGTCGGCCAGCCCGGTGACGACGACCGGGCCCGGGGGAGCGAGGAACCGGAACCCGCCGTCGGCGGTGCCGAGGGCCCCGCTGCGTCCCGCCGGGGCCAGGGAGACGGCTCGGACCCGTCCCGCGTCCCCGAGGGTCCCCTCGACGGTCCCCGGGGTGTCGCAGACCTCGAAGGTCACCTCCTGGGGGTGGACGCCGGTCTCGGTGAGGACCGTCAGGCCCGACGCGCCGGCCTCGTCGAGGGCTTCGGCCGCCTCGTGGGGTAGCACGAGGGGCCCGCCGTCGAGAGCCCCGAGGTCGATGGGCTCGGGGTAGCCGACGGTGAGGTAGACACCGCCCGCCGCGGCGAGGCCCCGGGGTTCCTCCCCTTCGAGGTCTCCGGCCATGAGGAGGATCTCGGAGGTCGGGAGATCCCGGTGGAGGATCCACACGAGGGCGGCGTCCCCCGGCGTGAGCTCGGTGTGATCCGGGACGACCCAGATCCCGGAACCCTCGGCGGCGTAGAGCACCCGTGGCACCAGGGTGTCGCCGCGGTGTTCGACGAGGAGGAGCTCGCCGACGGCGCCCTCGGGCACGACGACGGCGCCGTCGACGATCGCCGCGTCGGCCCGCCCGGCCGCGGAGACCAACTCGACGCGGTCGGTGGTCTCGTCGACGGGAACCCGGTCGCCGGGGGCCACGAGG
>JALVQZ010000183.1 GCA_027036355.1 Acidimicrobiia bacterium
CCGCTGGAGGGACTCGACGTGGGGGGCGGGACGGACGCCCTCGTCACGTGACACCACCAGCGGTTCCCCCTTGCGTCGGGGCACCGTGACGGGAACGATCTCGTCTTCGACGACCCCGCTGTCCGACGCCGCCGCGGCCCGCCGGTGGCTCTCCGCGGACCAGCGGTCCTGTTCCTCACGGCCGATCCCGAG
This sequence comes from Acidimicrobiia bacterium, assembly GCA_027036355.1. Lineage (GTDB taxonomy): Bacteria > Actinomycetota > Acidimicrobiia > Spongiisociales > UBA5794 > JALSQW01. The sequence goes on from JALVQZ010000183.1 coordinate 193, forward strand.
CTGGGCGTTCTTCCGATCGGAGGACTCGCCCATCAGACACGAGTCGAACGCGCAGAACAGCCCGTCGTGGGTGAGCGAATCGAGCAGGGTCGCATCGCCGTAGCGAAGCCCGAGGCGGGCGCCCGGCAACACGTACGGAGCGTTCGTCATCGATTCCATCCCGCCGGCAACGACGAACGTGGACTCGCCGACGGCGATGTGCATGGCGGCGTCGGCGATCGCCGTCATGCCGCTCAGGCAGACCTTGTTGATCGTCGTCGACGGGACGGTCATCGGCACGCCGCCTCTGACGGCAGCCTGCCGTGACGTGATCTGACCCTGTCCGGCCTGGATGACGTGACCGAACAGCACCTCGTCGACGTCACCGCCGGCCAATCCGGCCCGTCGCAAGGCCCCCTCGATGGCGATCCCTCCGAGATCCATGGCCGTCAGCGGTGTGAACGCTCCCTGGAACCGCCCGATCGGCGTCCGGGCGATGGCGGTGATGACCGGGTTCTTCATGGCACCTCGCGATCGACGACACCCCGATGCTACCGGCTGGTCCCGCAGGGGCGAGCGGTCAGCTCTCCTCCGTCTCCTCGATGGCCGCCCACGGTCGGGCGTCGTACACGTGGGAAGGAAGCGGGGCCTGGACCTCCCTCGGCCGCCACGACTCCACCCAGGCGCTCTGCCGCGGCGGGGCCGGAGGCTTGGCCCGAGCCGCCGCCTCTTCCGCTTCGAGGTGCACGATCACCGCGGCGATGGCGGCAGCGACGTCGGGGCCCGGATCACCCGAGATCTTCATGCGCCGTCGACCTCCACCTCGACGAGTTCGATCAGCGTACCGGAGAACGACGAGGGATGGACGAAGGCGATCCGATGCCCGCCACCGCCGATACGCGGTTCGTCGTCGATCAGGCGCGCCCCGGTCGACCGGAGATGCTCCAGCGCGGCCTCGATGTCGAACACGGCGAACGCCACGTGATGGAGCCCCTCCCCGCGCCGGTCGAGGAAGCGGCCGACGGGCGTGTCGGGAGCCAGGGGAGCGAGGAGCTGAACGTGCGAGCCGCCGATCGCCAGCATCGCCTCTTCGACCCCCTGCTCGGCGACGACCTCCCGGCGCTGCACCGCGACGCCGTAGAGCTCACCGAACCGCTGCACGGCTTCGTCGAGATCGGCGACGGCGATCGCCACGTGGTCGATGTTGTAGGGGAGCATCGGGTCAGGATAGGACCGGCCGCTGCGCCCTACGCCCCGACGGACTCCTGATCGGAGACGGCGTCGGCGTCCACCGCCGCCGTCTCGACACGCCGCACCGTGAAACAGAAGCGGGATCCCACCGGGAACCGAGCCTCGTACCAGAGGTCGCCGCCCATCGCCCGCGCCAGCTTCCTGGCGATCGGCAGGCCCAGCCCGACACCCTGCTGCAGGCGGGCGTCACCCTTGGAGAGCTGCTCGAAATGCTCGAAGATGCGTTCCGTCGCCTCCTCCGGCACGCCCTTGCCGTTGTCGTTGACGACGATCATGTACATGCCCTGGGGCGCGAGCTCTCCCTCGATGAGGATCTGGTCGCCGCCGTACTTGCGTGCGTTCTCCACCAGGTTGCGGAGGATCTGTCGGAGCCGCACCGGGTCGGCCGCGACGTCGACGTCGCCGGGGAGCTCGATCGAGTACTCCTTCTCCCCCTTGAGGATGGTCTCGCACACCTCCGCCGACACCTCGGCCACGTTGACCGGTTGAGGCTCCAGACGGAGCTGACCGGCCTCGAGACGCGGGATGACCAAGATGTCCTCGACGAGGTCGGCCAGGTGGTCGGTCTCGCGACGCATGATGGACAGGAACTCCTCGACCTCCTCGGGCGGCAGGGACCGCCAGCTCTCCCGCAGCGCCTCGGTGAACCCGGCGATGCCCGTCAAGGGCGTGCGGAGCTCGTGGCTGACCATCGAGACGAACTCGTTCTTCAGTGCCACGGCCCGCCGTTCGGCCTCGAGCGCATCTTGCTGACGGTCCTGGGCTCGCAACAGGGAACGGACGGCGCCGTAGAGGACCACGACGACGACCGTCGTGTATACACCGGCGATGGCTACGTCGGTCCACAGCAGCGCCCCGGCGCTGCGTCCTGGGCCCGCCAAGAGCCCGTGGGGAGCGAACAACGTGACGAAGAGCTGGGCTCCGGCGGCGTACAGCGCCACCAGGAGCGCCGACGTCCGTGGCAGCAGGAGCAGCGCCGCCGTCAGGAAGTACAGGAACGACGCCACCTGTGATGCAGGGGCGGTCCCCCACATCAGCAATCCGATCCAACCCAAGGTGATGTCGATCAGCAGCGGAGGAAGGGCGCTCGAGCCGTGGTTCCGTCGCCGCAGGCCGTCGACGGCGATGACCCCGGACCCGACGATCATGGGCGCGGCCACGTACCCGGTCCGCCACCAGAGGAAGGCGAAGGCCACCATCGCCGCGAACCCGGCGAGGGCGCGCATGGTGTTGAGCGCCGCGCGGAGCTCTTCGTAGCGGATCGGCGCCCGCCGCTGCCCTCGTTCTGCCGGGATCATTCGGCCTCGCTCGCCTCGAAGCTTCCCCGTTCATATCGGACCGCGACCGCCGACGGTGAAGGACCTTCTCGCTCCCGACCCCTTCGTGTGCGGGAACCCGTCGGTTCTCGCCCTCACGAGGCGCGACGGGACCGGAGCCGGGCGACGACGTCGTCGGGAACGTTCAGTGAGCCTCTCCCCCGGCCGACGGCGATCCCCGGCTTGCCCGCTCCGTGGAAGTCCGAGCCTCCGGTGGCGACCAGGCCGAGCGCCCGCGCCACCTCGCCGAGGGTCTCGCGCAACGGGAGCGGATGCTCGGGGTACTCCACCTCGATCCCACCCAATCCGAGGGCGGCGAGCTCTTCGAACAGCCTTCGGTAGCTCGCTCGGTTGCCGTCGATCGTGTAGGGATGGGCGACGACCGAGACGGCGCCCGAGTCGCGGGCGAGCGAGATCGCTTCGGCTGCCGCCAGGCGAGGGCGCTCCTCGTAGGCGACACCGCCGTCGTGGAGCAGGTCGGTGAAGACCGCCGACCGGTTCGGGAACAGGCCTCGGGCGACGAGGGCATCGGCGATGTGGGGCCGCCCGACCGCCTCACCGCCGGCTTGGGCGAGCACGTCGTCGACGGTGATGTCGTAGCCCAGGTCGCGCAGCTTGGCGATGATCCGTCGGTTCCGCGCCGTTCGACCTTCGCGCAGCTCGGCGAGCCGATCCTGGAGCGGACCGCGACCGGGCTCGAGGAAGTAGACGAGCAGGTGCAGCTTCCGGCCGTCGTGGTCGACCGACAGCTCGACCCCCGGCACCAGCTCGACACCCGAACGTTCGGCTGCGGCACGGGCTTCGGGCACCCCCGAGAGGGTGTCGTGGTCCGTCAGCGCCACCGCCGACAGTCCGGCGGCCGCGGCGAGCTCCACGATCCGCGCCGGGGTCTCCGTCCCGTCCGATGCCGTCGAATGGGTATGGAGGTCGACGCTCACTTCCCGAACAGCACCGTGAAGGCCACCAGGATCGCTCCGAACACCAGGGCGAAGGTGGCGTAGCGCTTGATGATGGCGATCGCCTGGCGCTTCCGCTCCTCCCTGGCCCGCTCGGCCCGGCGCAGCTCGCGGTTGGCCCGCTGACGTTCTCGCTTCTCCGAAGCCATGGTCCGAGGCTAGTAGCGCACCCGTCAGGGGCTCTGCTCGACGCTCGCGGCCTCGACGAAGGGGGTCTCGAGGGGGGTCGACGCCACCGGATCCTGCGAGATCCGCGACCGTCCGAGGGGCAAGCCGGCGATCGTGTCGACGACGTCCATGCCCTCGACGACGCGGCCGACGACGGTGAACGTCGGCGGGAGGGACGCGTCGTCGAGGAGGATGAAGAACTGCGACCCGGTCGTTCCCGGCCCGGCGTTGGCCATCGCCACGACGCCCCGCCGGTACACCCCCGAGTCCGTGGGGAACTCGTCGGGCACGGTGAACCCCGGTCCCCCGTAGCCCGACGCGGTCGGGTCGCCGCCCTGGACCACGAACCCGGGGATGACCCGATGCAGGACCGTCCCGTCGAAGAACCCTTCGTCGGCGAGGAAGGCCAAGGCGTTCGTGGTGGCGGGAGCTTCCGCCACGTCCAGCTCGACGGTCACGTCGCCGCAGGAGGTGCGCAGGACCAGCCGGGTGGTTCCCGACGGATCGAGGCCCATGTCGCGAGGCGCATCGAAGGCCCGGTCGGTGTCTGGCCGGGGCGGCAGGTCGCCGCCGCAGGCGACGGGCTGGGCCCGGAACTCGTCGATGTCGGCGGGAACGACCTTCAACGGCACGGTCGACGGCGTCGACGGTGTGGTCGACGGGGCGGTGGATGGCACCGCGGAGGAGGTCCCGCCGCAGGCGGCGGCGAGCAGGCCGAGGGCGACGACGAGGACGGCGATCCGTGACACGGAACGCGATGCTACGGACGTCGCGGCGTAGTCGACACCATCCAAGGTGCGGCGGCTCCTACACTCCCGCGCACGATGGCTCTCGTGGTACAGAAGTTCGGCGGAACCTCCGTGGCCGACGCCGACCGCATCAAGAACGTGGCGCGCCGCGTCGTCGAACGCCACGCCGAAGGCAACCAGGTCGTCGTCGTCGTGTCGGCCATGGGCCACACCACCGACGAGCTCCTCGACCTGGCTTCCGAGGTCGCCACGACGCCGCATCCCCGGGAGCTCGACATGTTGCTCACCGCTGGCGAGCGCATCTCCATGGCGTTGTGCGCCATGGCCATCGAAGAGCGCGGCGTCCCGGCGATGAGCCTCACCGGGTCCCAGGCCGGCATCCTGACCACCGCCCAGCACGGACAGGCCGAGATCGTCGACATCCGCGGCGATCGGGTCCGCAAGGGCCTCGAAGAGGGGAAGGTCGTGATCGTCGCCGGGTTCCAAGGGGTCGACCCGACCTCCCGCGACGTCACCACCTTGGGTCGCGGCGGCTCCGATGCGACGGCCGTCGCGCTCGCCGCGGTCCTGGGCGCCGACGAATGCGAGATCTTCACCGACGTCGACGGCGTCTACACCGCCGACCCTCGGGTCGTGCCGAACGCCAGGAAGCTCCCCGAGGTCTCCTTCGAGGAGATGCTCGAACTGTCCGGAGCGGGCGCCGGCGTGCTCATGGCGCGCAGCGTCGAGTTCGGCCGTCGCTATCGCATCCCCATCCACGTTCGATCCTCGTTCCACGACGGCCCGGGAACCTGGGTCAAGGAGGACACCATGGAAGAAGCCATCATCCGGGGCATCGCCCACGACACCGACGAGACCAAGGTCACGGTCCACGGCGTCCCCGACAAGCCCGGGGTCGCCGCCGGATTGTTCGAGCCCCTCGCCGACGCCGGGGTGAACGTCGACATGATCGTCCAGAACGTCTCCCGTGAAGGGGTCACCGACATCTCGTTCACGGTGCCGAAGGCGTCGGCCGACGCGGCTCGCGACATCTCGGCCCGCGTCGCCGAGGATGTCGGCGCCGGCGGCGTCGACATCGACCCGGACATCGCCAAGGTGTCGCTGGTGGGCGCAGGGATGAAGTCCGAATCGGGCATCGCCGCCAAGATGTTCCGCATCCTGTCGGACCATGGCATCAACATCGAGATGATCTCGACGTCGCCGATCAGGATCAGCTGTGTGGTCCGAGGCACCGACACCCTCGAAGCGGTGCGGACCCTCCATGACGGCTTCGGGCTCGGGAGCACCGGAGGGGACGATGACTGACGCACGTCCCACGGTCGCCGTCGTCGGCGCCACCGGAGCGGTGGGAAGAACGATGGTCGAGATCCTCGGCGAGCGTTCGTTCCCCGCCTCGGGGTTGCGGCTCATGGCGTCGCACCGCTCCGCCGGTTCGGTCGTCGATACGGCCTGGGGTCCGATCGAGGTCGAGGACCTCGCCCAGGCCGATCCGGCGGGCATCGACATCGCGCTGTTCTCGGCCGGGGGAGACCGATCCCGCCGCTACGCCCCGGCGTTCGCGGACGCCGGAGCGACCGTGATCGACAACTCGTCCGCCTTCCGCATGGATCCCGATGTCCCCCTCGTGGTCGCCGGGGTGAACGACGCGGCGATCGCCGACGCTCCCCGCGGCATCGTCGCCAACCCCAACTGCACGACGATGGCCCTCCTCATGGCTACCGGGCCGCTCCACGAGCTCGCCGGCCTCCGTCGACTCGTCGCCTCGTCCTATCAGGCCGTCTCGGGAAGCGGGCAGGCGGGGATCGAGGTCCTCTCCCAGGAGGTGGCGATGCTGTCCGCCGACCGCGAGGCGCTCGTTCGCGGCGGATGGAAGGATCCCGGAAACGCCCTCTACCAGCGTCCCATCGGCTTCAACGTCGTCCCCCTCGCCGGTTCGATCACCGACGCGGGCTACACCGACGAGGAATGGAAGCTCGTCAACGAGACACGCAAGATCCTGGGCGCTCCCGACGTCGCCGTCGAACCGACCTGCGTGCGGGTTCCCACGATGGCCGGCCACGGTATCGCGGCCACGATGTGGTTCGATCGGCCGGTCTCAAGGGCGGAGGCGATCGAGGTACTCGAGGGCTCCCCTGGGGTCGAGATCTGGGACGACGATCGGGTGCCCACTCCGTTGGACTCGGCGGGACGCGACGACGTCCTGGTGGGACGGGTCCGAGGAACCCTCGGCGAACCCGGTGGGATCTCCCTGTGGGTGGTGGGCGACAACCTCCGCAAGGGCGCGGCCCTCAACGCCGTCCAGCTCGCCGAACTGCTGCTCCGCTGACGTCGAAGGAGACCCTCGCGGACCCGGGGAACGAACGAAGCCGGCGGGAGTACCCCGCCGGCTCCGGTCGGGACGGCCGGATTTGAACCGGCGACCTCATCGTCCCGAACGATGCGCGCTGCCAAACTGCGCCACGTCCCGCTGGGGACGGAGTCTACCGAGCTGTGGAACTGTCCGAAACCGACGGACGGGCGGGGGACCGTTCGACACGGACCCGATCGACGCGGTTGCGATCCATGGTCACGACCTGGAGGACGATCCCGTCCACGCCGATGGTGTCACCCTCGGAGGGCACCCGGCCCGACACGGCCATGAACAGGCCGGCGACCGTCGAATACGGGCCCTCGGGAAGATCGACGCCGACGGCCTCGGCGAGATCCTCCACCGGGAGCCGACCGTCGGCCATCCACACGCCTCGGTCGATCTCCACCACCGACGGCGTGCCGGGGTCGTACTCGTCCTGCAACTCGCCGACGAGCTCGGCGAGGAGATCCTTGGCGGTCACGAGACCCTCGACGCCGCCGTGCTCGTCGTGGACGACGGCGATGGCGAAGCGGCGCTCCCGCATCTGCTCGAGGGTGTCGAGGATGGTCGCCGACTCCGGCATGTAGTACGGAGAACGGAGCAACGACGCGATCTGCTCCGTCGTCGGTTCACCGGGGATCTGGAGGAGATCCTTCACGTAGAGCATCCCCACGATGTCGTCGAGTTCTCCCGCCACGACGGGGTAGCGGGAATGGCCGGTCGCGGCGACGGCGGCGCGGACGTCGGCGATGGTGACGGGAGCGGTCAACGCCACGATGTCGACCCGCGGGGTCATGACGTCCCGGATGGGACGGTCCGCCAGGTTGAACAGCGCGTCGATGATCTCCCGTTCGACCTCTTCGATGTGTCCGCCTCGCTCGCTCAGCTCGACCAGGGCGCGGATGTCGTCCTCGGTGATGGCGTCGCCGGTCTCGTCGATCGGCACCCGCACCAGCCGGAGGAGCCCCCGGGTGATGCCGGCGAACACCCGAGCGACGGGGGCCAGGATCCGCGAGAGCCACCAGATCGTCGGGGCCACGGCCAAGGCGTAGCTCTCGGGGTAGCGGGCAGCCAGGGTCTTGGGGGTGATCTCACCGAACACGAGCAGGACGGCGGTGACCGCCGCGGTGGCCAGCCACGGACCCCAGTCGGCACCGATCAGCTCGATGAACAGCGTCGTGGCGACGGCCGCGGCGAGAACGTTGACGAGGTTGTTGGCGACCAGCAGCGTCGACAGCATCCGCTCCGGGTCGGCTCGGAGCTGCTGGACCCGCCGGCCGCGACGGGAGGTCTCGGCGATGCGATGGACCCGCTCCTGCGGGATCCCGATCAGGGCCGTCTCCGAGCCGGAGAAGAACCCGGAGGCGACGGTGCACAGCCCGAGGACGACCAGGTAGGCGACCTGCACGGTGGTCATCGAACCGACCGACCCAGGTGCGGGTCGTCCTGACGTTCGGCCTGGGATGCGCTCACGGCGCCGCCGCACCCACCGAGCGCACCGCGTCGCGCAGCTCGTGCGCCTCGACGGGTTTGGTGACCCATGCGCCTGCTCCGGCGCGGTGCGCGATGAACGCGTCGGCCGCCCGGTCCAGGAGCATCACGACCGGGAAGTGCTCGGCCTTCTCGAGGATCGAGCGGGTCACCGCCATCCCGCCCATCGACCCGATCTGGAGGTCGACCACCACCACGTCGACCGCGTTGTCGACGGCTGCTTCGGCCGCGGTCGACGGGTCGTCGTGATCGATCAGCTCGGTGTCGGGGGTGGAGAGGGCGGCGTGGACCTCGTTCCGGACCCACGGTTCGTCGGCGACTACGAGGATGCGCGTCATGCCATGAGGTTATCAGCCCGCTCGAGGCCGATCGCTCGCCGGCCCCCGGACCCTCACCGCGGCGGTGCGTCGAGGGTTCGGCGTTCGTCCCGGACGGGTCATAACATCGGGTCATGGTCCGCCGTGTCTTCGTCTTCCTCGCGCTCGCCGCCGCCGTGGCATCGCTCCTGGCCGGTACCGCCTTCGCCGCGTCGAACGACCGACCCGTCTACGCGGTGGTCGACGTGAACGATCCTCTCGACCAGCGCATGTACGACTACATGACCGCGGCGGTCCGCGACGACACGGCGGACGTCGTGATCTTCCAGATCGACTCGCCCGGGATGGCGTCGGGAGATCCCAGCGAGCTGTTCGCGGCGATCCGCTCCGTCGACCGTCCCGTCCTGGCGTGGGTCGGTCCGGCGCCTGCCGTCGCCCACGGCGGGGTGGCGGCCATCCTGAACCTCGCGGATGTCTCGGGGGCGGCGCCGGGGGTGCGGATCGGCTTCCTCGAGCCGACGGTGGTCGCCGGGGACCTGGAGCCACCGTTCCGAACCGACCACGGCGACCCGGAGGCTGCGACCGCGGTTCGAGATCGGCTGCGGTCCGCGAGCGTGGAGGTCCGCGAGCCCGTCGCCGGATACGTCGACGTCGTGTCGCCCACGATCGGTCAGTTCATCGTGGGTCTCGATGACGTCGAGATCGTCAAGAACGGGACGGTCCACGTCCTCGACACGGCCGCGGTCGAGTCGACCGACGACGGCGCGGTGACCGTCGCCGCAGTGGACGTTCGGTTCTCCAAGCCCGGTCTGTGGGACCGGTTCCTCCGCCTCGGGGCCAGACCGGAGACGGCCTTCTTCTTCCTCATCGCCGGCATCGCGGTGGCGACCTTCGAGTTCTACGCCGCCGGAGTGGGGGTGTCGGCCGCCGTGGCGGCGGTCGCCCTGTTCCTGGCGGGCTACGCCATGGCGATCCTGCCGATGCGGTGGTGGGCGGTGGTGGTCACCCTCGTGGGACTGTTCCTGTACACCTGGGAGTTCCAGCGCAATCAGCTCGGATGGCGTTCCATCGTGGGTACGGCGGCGCTGATCGTCGGGGGCGTGTACTTCGTCGATGCGGCGCCCCAGTTCGGACCCGTCTGGTGGATCGTGCTGGTGATCGTCGCCGGCACCGCGCTGTTCTACGGCGTGGCGTTGACGACCATCGCTCGGTCCCGCTTCTCGACGGTCACCATCGGGCGGGAGGGCCTCATCGGGAAGGTCGGGACGGCCGAGACCGACCTGACGCCCGAGGGGATCGTGTCGGTCGACGGGGCTCGGTGGCGGAGCCGGTCGCACCGGGCCGCGGGGATCGTCGCCGGCGACACGGTCGAGATCCTGTCGATCGACGGCATCGTCCTCGAGGTCGGCCCGACGGTCGACGGCGACGTTCGCGGATAGCTAGCGGTTTCTTCCAGGATATTCCTGGCGGGCGACGGTCGGCGCGTCTATGTTCCGACGGCTGGAAGCGGAGCACCATGGAGAGGAACCACCGCCGTGACAACGATCGACCGCACCTGGCAGCCCGTCGCGCTCTGCCGGGGGAACCATTCCCACCTGTTCTTCCCCCCCAGCACGACCGAACGCAAGGACGAGCGCGAACGGCGTGAACTGCGAGCCAAGTCGATCTGCCGCGTCTGCCCGGTCGTCGACGAATGTCTGGAGTACGCGATCGCGATCAAAGAGCCCTACGGCATCTGGGGCGGACTGACCGAATCCGAGCGACGCCAGCGGCTCAGCCGCGCCGTCTGAGCGTCCGCACGTCACCCGACCGACGGGTCCATCCCTGCGCGTCGAGCCATTCGAGCAACGGCACGGCATGGCGGCGGGACAACCCGAAGTGATCGCGGAACGCCGCCACCGAGAACGGGTCGGGAAGCTCGCTCAGCCGCGACGTGATCTCCTCGATGTGTTCGGGGAGGAAGACCTGATCGTCACCGATCGCGACCAGGCGATCGGTCCGCACCAGCGCATGGAGCAACTCGTCGGGCAGGTCCAGCGACGAGGCCCGCGGAACCGCGGGCGAGGCGGCGAGCACGGTCCGTGCGGCCCGCCAACGGTCCTCGTCCTCGGGGGAGAGACGGACCGCGAAGCCCGCCGATCGCACGACGGATCCCTCGTCGACCAGTTCGTCGTCGAGGGCGATGATCGCCTCGAGCAACCCCTGCGTGATCCCCATCCGCGAGGCCAGCTCGGCCTTGGGCATGCCCGGTCGCAGCGGGTAGGCCTCGTGATGACCGGCGACCTGCTCGGCCGCGCTCGCCGCCACGCGTGCAGCCTCCGGCTCGGCCAACGCCATCCCGTCGGCCACCACCGCGCCGGGGACCGACCCCCCGCCCGTGGCCGCGGCGAGGTCCGCCGTCGACATCGCGCCGTGCACGGCCAGCAACGCCGCAGCACGTTCCTCCGGTGAGCCATCCACGGCGGACGCCAGCGCTCGAGCCTCGGCGACGTCGACCCTCCCCGCGAACGGATCGAGCACCCGTCCTCCCGCCACGACGGCCTGCCTTCCCGTCTCGCGCAGCACGAACCGGTCACCCATCGTCACCGGCAACGGACCCGCAGACGTGACCACACCGAAGGCCCGACCGGACTCCCACGGACCGGCCACCCTGAGGCGGACGGGGAAGCCCCCGGTCCCCAGATGCAGGTGATAGGCGCCCCGGTCCCCCGGCGGGACGTCGAGACCCCGCACCGACCGCAGCGACACCAGCATCCGCCGCGACCCGACCACCGACCCGGGAGCGACCAGGAGCGTTCCCCGACCCAGCCGCTCCCGATCGACCCCGCCGACGTTGATCGCCACCCGGTTCCCCGGCGCGACCGTGTCGATCCCGCGTTCGTGCCGTTGCAGACCCCGAACCCTGACCCGGTCACCCGACGGGGCCAGCTCCAAGACGTCGTCGACGCCCACCGATCCCCCCACGAGGGTCCCCGTGACCACCGCGCCGACCCCGGTGACCCCGAAGACCCGGTCCACCCACAGCCGAGGCCGCCCACGATCGGGCGACGGTCCGGCGGCGACGAGCGCCTGGCGCAACGCCGCCCGCAGCTCCTCCAGCCCGTCGCCGGTCGCCCCCGACACGGCGACGACCGGCCAGCCCTCCAACACCGTTCCCGCCACCCGCTCCTCCACCTCGAGCACCGCCAGTTCGCGCAGGTCGGCGTCGACGAGATCGACCCGCGTCAACGCCACCGCCCCATGACGGATCTCGAGGAGATCCAGGATGGCCAGATGCTCCTCGCTCTGGGGCATCCAGCCCGAATCGGCAGCGACCACGAACAGCGCCACGTCCACCCCCCCGACCCCGGCCAGCATGTTCTTGATGAACCGCTCATGACCGGGAACGTCCACGAACGCGACCTCGTCACCGACGCCCAGATCGGTCCAGGCGAAACCGAGGTCGATCGTCAACCCCCGTTCCTTCTCCTCGTCCCAGCGGTCGGGGTCACGGCCCGTGAGGGCCAGCACCAACGTCGACTTCCCGTGGTCGACATGACCTGCGGTACCGACGACGGGCACCCGGTCACTCCCCGAGCGCGGCGACGACGAGGGCGTCGTCCGCCGGCGCCACCGAACGCAGATCGAGATGCACCGCGTCGTCACGGATCGACGACACCACGGGCACGTCCGCGTCGAGGAGCCGGCGCCAGACCCGCCGCGCCGGCCCGACGACCTTGAGGACGGGCCCGGGGATCCCCGCCCCGGGTACCGAACCCGCGCCCGGAAGCGACACCCCGTCGACGATCTCGACCTCGGCTCGCACCGCCCCGGCCACGGCCTCGCCGCGGCGTCGCAAGACGCCCTCCGGAAGCGAAGCCATCTCCCAGAACGGGATCTTCGCCGCCCGTCCGCCCGCGTACATCTCCAGAACCGCTCCCAACGCCGCCAGACGAGGTCCGTCGCACCGCATCGCCCGCGCCAACGGATGGCTCCGCATCGCCTCGATCGCCGCCCTCCTGCCCACCGCCACCCCGGCCTGCGGGCCGCCCAGCAGCTTGTCGCCGCTGAACAGGGTCACGTCGGCACCCAACTGCACCGTCTGGCGAACCCCCGGCTCGGTGGCGAGCCACGCCGGCGGTCCCCCCTCGAGCCACGGCGTTCGAGCGTCCAGCAGCCCGCTGCCGACGTCCGCGACGAAGGGTTTGCCCGCCTCGGCGGCCAGTTCGGCCATCTCCGCCCAGGTCACGTCCTGAGCGAAGCCGGTCACCCGATAGTTCGACGGATGCACCTTGAGGAACATGTCCACGTCCGAGGCGACTGCGGCGAAGTCCGATCGTCTCGTGCGGTTGGTGGTCCCGACCTCCACCAACGTCGCTCCGGCGGCGGAGATGACCGCGGGGAGCCGGAACGAGCCGCCGATCTCGATGAGCTCCCCCCGCGACACCGCCACCCGAGCCGCCGGTCCGGCGACCGCGGCGACCGCCAGCGCCAGCGCGCCGGCGTTGTTGTTGACGACCAGCGCCGCGTCGGCTCCCGACACCGCCGCCGCCAGCTCGTCGACGAACCGCCCCCGACCGCCTCGACGCCCGGTGGCCAGGTCGAACTCCACGTTGCCGTACGCCTCGGCGGCGGCCTCCCATGCGGTGACCGCCTCCTCGGGCAGCGGAGCCCGGCCGAGGTTGGTGTGCAACAGGACGCCGGTGGCGTTCACGACCCGGCGTGGACGCGACCAGGCCACCGCCCCGGCGCGTTCGGACGCCATCTCGGCGACGTCGACTCGACGACCCGAGCGGATGCGGTCCCGCGCCTCGTCGACGACCTCGCGGGCGATCGCCACCGCCAGCACCTCGGGCAGGTCGTGGGTCCGGGCCACGTCGACGGCCAGCGCGTCGACGGCCGGCAGGTCGCGCAGTTCCATGCCACGCAGATTACCGCCGCCGGTATCCTCGACCCCATGCGCATCCGCACCTGGTTGTTCCTCGCCTTCCTCACGGTTCCCCTCGTCGAGATCGCGCTGTTCGTCGTGGTGGGTCGACGGATCGGCCTCGGATGGACCCTCGCCGTCGTCGTCGTCACCGCCGTGGTCGGATCGACCATGGTCGCACGCCAGGGCCGCGAGACCTGGTTCCGCCTCCAGCGAGAGATCGCCTCTGGCGTCTTCCCCGGCAGGTCCCTCGCCGACGGCGCCATGATCCTCGTCTCCGGCGCCCTCTTGTTGACCCCGGGGTTCCTGACCGACACCATCGGCTTCCTCCTCCTCGTCCCGCCGGTCCGCGCCGGTATCCGGGCCTGGGCGCTCCGGCGGTCCCGCGACCGCTGGGTCGTCGTTCCATGACCGCACCGGCGCATCCTGCCGCCACGATCTGCCTCCTCCGGGACGGGTCGGACGGCGTCGAGGTCCTCATGGTGCGCCGGCCAGACACGGCGAGGTTCATGGCGGGCGCCTGGGTGTTCCCCGGCGGGGCGGTCGACGGCGAGGACGTCGCCCTGGCCGCCCGGTACGGCCGAGGTGATCCCGAGCGTCTCGCCTGGCGGATCGCCGCCCTCCGCGAACTCGCCGAAGAGGTCGGGATCTGGCTCACCAGGTCCGGCGACCGTACGCGCCGCGTCCCTGCCCGGCACGTCCGCGAGATCATCGCCCGCGAGAGCCTCGACTTCGACACGGACCGGCTCATCTACTTCTCGCACTGGATCACCCCCGAACCGCTCCCCCTCCGCTTCGACGCCCGGTTCTTCCTGGCCGCCGTCGGCCCCGACCTCGAGGCGGCCATCGACGGCGAGGAACTGATCGATGCCAAATGGATCCGGCCCGCCTCGGTCCTCGAGCATCAACGCGAGGGACGGTGGTTGGTCGCGTTCCCGACCCGCAAGACCCTCGAGCGCCTCTCGGAACATCGTCGGTGCGCCGAGGTGATCGACTCGGTCGCGGGATCGTCGGTCGAGCCGATCATGCCTCGTCTCCGCCTCGACGGCCGCGACCTGCAGATCGTGATCCCCGGCGATCCCGGCTTCGACGAAGCAGGCGCCGATCAGCGGTCCACCGACTTCCTCGAACGGATGGCCGACGCGGTCCGCCGGCGGGGGGTCGTGCCCAACGAGTTCAACATCCGATGAGGATCGACCTGGTGCTCGCCCCGAACGCCGGGCCGTACACGGGCCCGGGAACGAACACCTACGTCATCGTCGACGATGGCCAGGCCCTCGTGCTGGACCCCGGTCCCGTCATCGGCTCCCACGAAGCCAACATCGTCCAAGCCATCGGTGACGCCACCCCCGTCGGCGTGGTCGTCACCCACACCCACCCCGATCATGCGCCTCTCGCCAACCCGCTGGCTCGTCGCCTCGGCGTGCCCGCCTACGGCTACGCCGCCGGACCCGAGTTCGTCCCCGACGTCGCCATCGCGGACGCCGACACCGTCACCGTCGGCAACCGTGGATTGGTGGCGGTCCACACCCCTGGGCACACCCCCGACCATCTCTGCTTCCTCCTCGACGGACGGCTCTTCACCGGCGACCACATCATGGGCGGGTCCACCGTCGTGATCGAGGATGCCGCCGACTACCTCGATTCCCTCTACAAGGTGCGTGACCTCGGCGCCCGCACGATCGAGCCCGGCCATGGTCCGCACATCGTCGATGCGGTCGCGAAGATCGACGAGTACATCGCCCATCGCAGGATGCGGGAACGTCAGGTCCTCGACGCCGTCGAGGCGGGCGCCGGCACCGTCGACGACGTCGTGTCGGTGGTGTACGCGGCGGTGCCCGCCGACCTCCGGGCGGCGGCCACCCATCAGGTCCGGATCCAGATCAGGAAGCTCCTCGACGACGGCGAGCTCGTCGCCGCCGACGGACGCCTGTACCGATCGGGGTCGGGTCCGTGAGGTTCGTTGCCGCCGTCGTGGTCGCCGCCTTGGTGCTGTCTCCGTCGGTGAGCTCGGCCCGGACCGGCGACGAGATCACCGCCGCCGACATCCAGCGTGCCGACGAGGCCCGTCGCAGCGTCGCCCGCGAGCTCGAGTCGGTGGCGGCCCGATACGACGCCGCGTTCGAAGCGGAGCGTTCGAGCCGCGAGGAGCTGACGGCCATCACCCGGGAGATCCTCGAGACCGAGCAGCGACTCGCCGCCGTCCGCGCCGAAGGCCGCCGGATCGTCCTCGAGCTGTACATGGGAGCTGGAACCCCCGGGCTCGACGCCGTGATGACCTCCGGCTCCTTCCTCGACATCCCCCTCGCCGCCGCCTACATGGAGTTCGCCGGAGCCCGCGACGCCGAGGTCCTCCGCAGCCTCGAGACCCTCGAAGCCGATCGGGTGGACCGCCAACGCCGACTCGCCGAGCGGCGCGCGACCCAAGCCGCCCTCGTGGAGGAGCTCGACGCGCTCGCGGCGGCGATGACCCGTCGACTCGCCGAGGCCGACGCCGCGTACCGCACGCTGGTGGAGCGGTGGGAACGTCAGGAGGAGGAGCGGAAGCGCCTGGAGGAGCAGCGTCGCCGCGAGGCGGCCGCGAGAGCCGCCAGGGAAGCCGCCGAGGCCCGAGCCAAGGAGGCGGCCGAGCGCGCGGCCAGGGAGGCCACCACGACGACCACCACCACGACCACGACCACTACGGCGACCTCCACGACCACCACCACCCCCGGAGGCGCCGGCGGCGACACGACCACGACGACCACCACGGCGACCTCCACGACCACCACCACGGTGCCCCCTCCCGAGGGCGAACGGGTGTGTCCCATCGACGGGACGACCACCTTCTCCGACACCTGGGGAGCCCCTCGATCGGGAGGCCGCACTCACAAGGGCGTCGACATGATCGCCGCCAGGGGCACCCCGCTGGTCGCCGTCGAAGCCGGGCGAGTCACCCGACTGAGCAACTCGAGCCTGGGCGGGATCTCGGTCTACCTCACCGGATCGACCGGCTCGCGGTACTACTACGCCCACATGGACGCCTGGGCCGAGGGGTTGCGCTCCGGGCAGGACGTCGCCCTCGGTCAGTCCCTCGGCACGGTCGGATCGACCGGCAACGCCTCATGGTCCCTCCCCCACCTGCACTTCCAGTACGCCCCGCCAGGCTCGGACTGGGTGAACCCCTACCCCCTCGTCGACGACCTCTGCCGCTGACCGGAGATCCACGGCCCCCACGACCTACCCGGGACCGCTACATCGCGTCGAGCTGCTGGGCGAGAACGGCGATCCGGGCCGTACAGGAATCCGTCGACGCCGGCGGAAGCAGCGCCGTGAGGCGAGTGGCCGCCGCGGTGATCGCCCGGCCTGCCGGACCCTCCGGATGCTCGAGGACGACCGGGGTCCCTGCGTCCCCACCCTCCACCACGAACGGGTCGATCGGAACCTCCGCCAGCAACGGGACCCCGAGTTCTTCGGCCAGAGCGGCGCCACCGCCCCGCCCGAAGAGGTCGTAGTGGCGTCCGTCCTCGGTCGTGAACCCCGACATGTTCTCGACCACACCCAGCACCGGCATGTGCGACCGACGCGCCATGTCGGCCACTCGCGACGCCACCCGTTGCGCCGCCTTCTGTGGCGTCGTGACGACCACCATCTCGGCCTGAGGAAGCAGCCGGGCGAGCGCCATCTGGATGTCGCCCGTCCCCGGCGGCATGTCGATGAACAGGTACCCCAGATCCCGATCCCACGCCACGTCGCGCAGGAACTGCTCCAGGGCCTTCGACAGCATCAGGCCGCGCCACATCAGCGCGGTGCCCTCGTCCTCGACGATGAGGCCCGTCGAGACCACCTGCATGCCGTGCACCTCGAGAGGATGGATCCGCCGGTCCGGCCCCGCCTCCAACCGCTCGTCGGTGACCCCCAACATCCGCGGAACCGAGAAGCCCCAGATGTCGGCATCGAGGATCCCGACCCGATGGCCCTGCGCCGCGGTCGCCAGCGCCAGGTTCACCGTCAACGACGACTTCCCGACCCCGCCCTTCCCGCTGCTGACCGACACGACCCGGGTCTGGGGAGCCACCGCGGTCGGCTCCGCGTCCTCCCGCGCCCAGCGACGTGCCCGGGACATCAACGCCGACCTCTGCTCCTGATCCATCGCCGAGATGCGCACCGTCACGGTCGTCACCCCCGGGATCGCCTCCACCCGACGGACCACGTCCTGCTCGATCTGCGAACGCAAGGGACAGGCGGCCACCGTCAGCGCCACATCGATGGTGACCCGATCCCGGTCGATCTCGATCCCCTGGACCATGCCGAGATCCACGATGTCGGCCCCCAACTCGGGATCGATCACCCGAGCCAGCGCCGCTTCGACCTCGGAACGTTCGACGGTCATGGACCGAGACTACGGGACCGAGGAACCGTATTCCCACGATGGCGATAGGGGATATACTGGCCACCACCACGGCCGAGGAGCTGATGATGACGACGAGCGAAGCAACGGAGAGCACCACCACCCACCGAGGCGCGCTGCTCACCGCGGCTGCCGCCGCCAAGGTGAAAGAGCTCATCGACGCCGAAGGCGACCCGAACCTCGTCCTTCGGGTCGGTGTCGTCCCCGGCGGATGCTCCGGGTTCACCTACGAGATGTACTTCGACTCCACCATCGACCCGACCGACATCGTCAACGAGACCGACGGGGTCCGGGTCGTGGTCGACGCCGCCAGCGCCGACAAGATCGGTGGCGCCACCGTCGACTACCGCGACGGAGGCCTGCAAGGCTCCGGCTTCGCCATCAACAACCCCAACCAGACCCGCGGCTGCGGCTGCGGCGAGTCCTTCTGCTGACCGGCCGCCGCCGGAACCGTCGGCCTGCTTCGCGCCCCCTCGCGCCCCGGTAGCATCGGGCGAACACACGAGGAGGCAGCCGGTGCCGAAGACCATCCACACCGCCCCCAGCGGCCCCGAACCCCTGGGTCCCTATTCCGTCGCGACCGAAGCCAACGGCCTCGTCTTCCTGTCGGGCCAGGTCGCTATCGACCCGTCGACCGGCATCCCCGTCGGTGGAGGCGTCGGAGAGCAGACCCACCGGGTCATGCAGAACATCGGCGCCGTCCTCGGAGATCTCGACCTCGGGTTCGACGACATCGTCAAGACCACGATCTTCCTCGCCTCCATCGACGACTTCGCCGCCGTCAACGAGATCTACGCCCAGTACGTCGGAGGATCGAAGCCCGCCCGCTCGACCGTCCAGGCCGGCGCGCTGCCGGGCGGGTTCCTCGTCGAGATCGAAGCCATCGCCGCCCGCTGACGGCGGCGTCTGACCCCCAAGGAGGGCGCACCCATGCAGCGTGACGACATCTTCGAATCCCTCGGGCTCGACGACGTGCACACCGGCGTGTTCGCCGGAACCTGGCTCGACGCCGGCGGCGACACGCTCGACGTGGAGAACCCCGCCACCGGCGACGTGATCGCGTCGGTCGTCCAGGCCACCACCGACGACTACGAGCGGGTGGTCGAGGCCGCCACCGGGATCTTCCCTCGCTGGAGGATGCTTCCGGCACCCGAGCGAGGGCGGTACGTGCGCCTCATCGGCGACGAGCTGCGCCGCCACAAGGAGCCCCTGGGCGCCCTGGTCGCCCTCGAGATGGGCAAGATCAAGGCCGAGGGCGAAGGCGAGGTCCAGGAGATGATCGACATCGCCGACTTCGCCGTCGGCCTCTCCCGTCAGCTCTACGGCCTCACCATGGCTTCCGAACGTCCTCGCCACCGCATGTACGAGCAGTGGCATCCCCTCGGTCCGGTGGGGGTCATCACGTCGTTCAACTTCCCGGTCGCCGTCTGGGCCTGGAACGCCATGATCGCCGCCGTCTGCGGCGACCCGGTCATCTGGAAACCGTCGTCGAAGACGCCGCTGAGCGCCATCGCCGTCACCAAGATCGCCCAGCGCGTCATGGACGGCTCCGGCTTCGAAGCAGTGTTCGACCTCGTAGTCGGACGGGGAGCCACCGTCGGCGATCGCCTCATCAACGACCGCCGCATCCCCCTCATCTCCGCCACCGGATCCTGCGGCATGGGCGAGAAGGTGGGCACCGCGGTCGCCAAGCGCCTCGGTCGTTCGCTGCTGGAACTCGGCGGCAACAACGCGATCGTGGTGATGGAAGACGCCGACCTCGACCTCGTCACCCGAGCCGCGCTCTTCGCCGCCGTCGGCACCGCCGGTCAGCGCTGCACGAGCCTGCGACGGCTCATCGTCCAGCGCGGCGTGTCCGACGTCGTCGCCAAACGCCTCGTCGACGCCTACGCGCAGGTCCGCATCGGCGATCCCCTCGCCGACGACACGCTCATGGGTCCCCTCATCGACGACCGGGCCGTCCAGAACTTCCAGGCGGCGGTCCAGATCGCCCAGGAACAAGGCGGTGAGCTCCTCACCGGTGGTGGCGTCCTCGACCGCCCCGGACACTTCGTCGAACCGACGATCCTGAAGATGCCCGTCGACGCCCCCATCTTGGAGATCGAAACGTTCGCCCCCATCTTGTACCTCATCGAGTTCGACACCATCGAGGAGGCCATCGCCATCAACAACGGCGTCTCCCAGGGGCTGTCGTCGGCCATCTTCACCGATTCGGTGCGCTGGTCCGAGTCGTTCTTGTCCCACGAGGGTTCCGACTGCGGCATCGCCAACGTCAACATCGGGACGTCCGGGGCAGAGATCGGCGGAGCCTTCGGTGGGGAGAAGGAGACCGGCGGAGGACGCGAAGCCGGATCGGACGCATGGAAGGCCTACATGCGCCGCCAGACGGTCACGATCAACTGGTCGGGCGAGCTCCCCCTCGCCCAAGGCATCGAGTTCGGCTGACCCGACGGCCTCAACCCGGCCCGCGGACTGCCGATAGAGGGACCGAGGGGGAACCGAACCCGCGAGCCGCGCATGATCCCAGTCATCTTCATCATGGTCGGAGTCGCCGTCACCGGCGCGCTCTTCACCGCCTTCACGACCCGGCGGCGCCGCGAGCCCGACGACGGTGGACGAACCGCCGAGTACCTGGCGAAAGTGTCCCACGAGCTCCGAACTCCCCTGACGTCGGTCATCGGGATCCTGTCGGTGCTCGCCGACCGTGACGTCGCCCTCGACGACGCCGAACGGGACGAGCTGATCCAGCTCGCCGGCATGGAAGCGGCCCGCCTCAGCCACCTCGTCGAGAACGTCCACTCCGTCTCGAGGGTCGCCAGGAACGTGCTCGAACCGGCGATCTCGCCGATCCCGATCCTCGACGCGGTGGAACACACCCTGCGCCAGTTCCCCGACGCCGAACGGCGCACCTTCGTGTGGTGCGACCCCGAACTGGTGGTCGACGCCGACCCCAACCTGCTCGGCCAGATCCTCACCAACCTCCTCCAGAACGCGCAGCGCTACGCCCCCGACGGCGAACTCGAGATCGGATGCGAGGTGGACGACGGAACGGTCGTTCTGTACGTCTCCGACGACGGCCCCGGGATCCCCGCCGATCGGCGAGAGGCCGTGTTCTCCGGCGTCGACACCTCCAAGGGTCTCGGCCTCGGCCTCCGGCTGTCCCGCGACCTGGCCCGTGCCATGTCCGGGACCCTCGACATCGTCGCTCCTCGCCGGTCCGGAACGACGTTCGCGCTTCGCCTCCCGCGTTCCCACGCCGAGCCGGTCGCCCCCGCCGACGACCGGACCGCCGAGGCGCCGGGGCTCGCCTTCTCGCCCAGAGCTCGCATCCTCGTCGACATCGCCGCGGTGCTCGAGGAGCGATCCTTGGACCGGATGGTGATCAGGCTCCAGGGCCTGTACTCGGACCTCCTCGGCGCCGACAAGGGTGTCCTCCTGATCCGGCGATCCTCGGGTGTGCTGACCCGTGCCGGCGGCTTCGGTGCCGAGGCCGACGTCTCGGTCGACCTGTCCGATCCCCTCGTCGCCGAGGCCGCCGCGACCGGCCGTCCCATCACCGTCGGCGACCTCGCGGGCGTCGGCGCCGAGAACTGGGTGTCGATCCTCGGGTGCTCCGCGGCGATCTTGCTGCCAGTGATCGACGACGGTGACCTGACCGGCATCCTCGCCGTGGGATGGGCGCACAAGCAGGACCTCCCGGGTCCGGCCGCGCTCCAGGTCGCCGCCGCCCTCGCCGACCTCGCCGGTTTCGCCATCCACCGCCATTCCCTCGCCGTCGACGCCGCCTACGAGCGTCACCTCCGCGCCAGCGTCATGGAGTCGCTCCCCATCGCCATCTCCGTCTTCGCCGACGACCCGCCGCGAGTCGTCGACTGGAACGCCAGGGAACGCGAGCTCCTCGGCATCGACAGCGACGTCGAACGGCCCGAGGATCTCGCCGCCAGCCAAGCGAAGTTCGATGTCCGCTTCGCCGACGGCACCCCGCTGACCGAAGACAACGCACCGGTCCTCGAGGCCATCCGCACCGGGAAAGGCATGGGTCCGTTCCTCTTGATGGTCCGGCGAGCCGACGGCAGCCAGGTCACGACCCGCACCTACTGCGCGCCGTTCCGTGACGGATCGGGAACGGTCGTCGGCGCCGTCGTGACCTCCGAGGAACTCGACGTCATCCCCGGCGGCGCCGCTCCCGGACGATCTCAGCCGAAGCGGTAACCCACCGAACGGACCGTCGTGATCCACGACGCCCGCGACTCACCGAGCTTGGCCCGCAACCGTCGCACGTGCACGTCGACGGTACGCGAGCCACCGAAGTAGTCGTAGCCCCACACCTTCGAGAGGATCTGCTCGCGGGACCACACGCGGTTCGGATGCTCGACGAAGAACCGCAACAGCTCGTACTCCATGTACGTCAAGTCGATCGGGCGAGAACCGACCGACGCCTGGTACGTCGACGTGTTGAGCTCCAGGTCGCCGAACCGGAGCACCTCGTCACCCGCCGAGTCGAGGACCGCCTTCGACCCGATCCGACCCAGCCGGACCCGCAGCTCGGCCACATCGATCGGCGTGAGGACGAAATCGTCGAACCCGTCGAACTCGCCCAGATCGGCCGTCACCGTGCGGTCGGCGACCAACAGCACACCGATGCCATGCTCCTCGCGGATCTTGCGGCCGACGAGCGCCCCCAGGCCGACGTCGTCGCCGAGTTCGACCACCGCCGCCACCCAGCCTTGCTCGGGTTCCCGGGTCCCGACCTGAGCCACGTCGTCGACGGGGACCGGCTGGAACCCCGCGCCGAGCAGCGCCGCGGTCAGGGCGGAGGAAGGAGCCGGAGGGTAGACCGCAACGAACATCACAGCACCGGCAGGTACTCCTCGAGCTCGAACCGGGAGACGTGCTGCTGGTAGTCGCGCCATTCCCGGTGCTTGTTGCGCAGGAACCACTCGAACACGTGGTCCCCCAAGGCCGCGCGCACCAGCTCGGACGACTCCATCGCCCGCAACGCGTCGGCCAGGTTCGCGGGGAGCCTTCGGATCCCCGCCGCGGTGCGTTCGCCCGCCGACATCGTCAACACGTCCTCACCCATCTCCGGAGGCAGCTCGTACGCGTTCTCCACCCCCGCCAACCCCGCGGCCAGGATCACCGAGAACGCCAGGTACGGGTTGCACGCCGGGTCCGGGGATCGGTACTCGATCCTGGTGGAGTCGATCTTGCCCCGCTTCGTGGTCGGGACCCGCACGAGGGCCGTCTGGTCGTTCCTGGCCCAGGTCTCGTAGATGGGCGCATCGAAACCCCCGACGAGACGCTTGTACGAGTTCACCCACTGGTTCGTCACCGCCGTGATCTCACCTGCATGGTGGAGCAATCCGGCGATGAACCCGCGGGCGACCTTCGACAGCCCGTAGGGGTCCGACCCCTCGTGGAAGGCGTTCTCGTCGCCCTGGAACAGCGACAGGTGCAGATGCAACCCGGAACCGTCGTACCGCTCCAGGGGCTTCGGCATGAACGTGGCGTAGATGCCGTGCTCCATCGCCACCTCCTTGACCGCCAGACGGGTGGTGACGAGGTTGTCGGCCATCGTCAGCGCGTCGGTGTATCGCAGGTCCAGCTCGTGTTGGGAGGGCGACACCTCGTGGTGGGAGAACTCGACGGGGATGCCCAGCTTCTCGAGGGCCAGGATCGTGTCCCTCCGGTATTCCTGGGCGACGTCGAGCGGCGTCAGGTCGAAGTAGCCGCCCCGATCGAGGACCTTCGGCTCGGGCCCGGCGTCGGCGAAGTAGAAGTACTCCAGCTCGGGACCGACGTAGAACGAGTACCCCAGCTCGGCTGCCCGTTCGAGGTTGCGACGCAGCACGTGGCGGGGATCCCCGGGGAACGGCGCGCCGTCGGGGGTCACGATGTCGCAGAACATGCGAGCCGTGTCGCCACCCCGGCGCCACGGCAGGATCTGGAACGTGGCCGGATCCGGCCGGGCCAGCATGTCGGCCTCCGAGACCCGCGAGAACCCGTCGATCGACGTACCGTCGAAGCTGAGCCCTTCCGCGAGCGCCACCTCCAACTCGGCGGGGGTGATCGCGAAGGACTTCAGGAACCCTTGCACGTCGGTGAACCACAACCGGACGAACCGGATGCCCCGTTCCTCGACGGTGCGCAACACGTAGTCCCGTTGACGGTCGGGAGCCGATCGTGACGTGTCCATCCCCGCATCGTACGATGCCGCCCGCCATTCGCCTACCTCGGGTCGGCCCCGAAACACAGCGTTCACATTGCGGTTACCGCGACGTAACCGCGTCCGGCGACACTGCCGCCGACGGCGGCGCCGCGGCGTCGCCGTGCTCCGAAGCACATCGGTGAAAGCGAGGAACCACATGGCGTACCGGGCCGAGTACATCTGGATCGACGGTCAGAAGCCGACCGCCAAGCTCCGTTCGAAGACCAAGGTCGTCCCCGAGGGTCAGGAGCCGCCCATCTGGGGATTCGACGGCTCCAGCACCGAGCAGGCCCCCGGGAACTCGTCGGACTGCGTCCTGCGGCCCGTCAAGGTCGTTCCCGACCCGATCCGGGGCGGCCACGACGTTCTCGTGATGTGCGAGGTCCTCACCGTCGACATGGAACCGCACGAGTCGAACACCCGGGCGCCGCTGCAGGCCGTCGCCGAACGCTACGCCGACCACGAACCCTGGTTCGGGCTCGAGCAGGAGTACACGTTCTTCAAGGACGGACGGCCGCACGGATGGCCGGTCATGGGTTTCCCCGCTCCCCAGGGCGGCTACTACTGCGGTATCGGCGCCGACGAGATCTGGGGCCGAGACGTCGTCGAGGCCCACACCAAGGCGTGCATCGACGCCGGGTTGGCGATCTCGGGCACCAACGCCGAGGTCATGATCGGCCAGTGGGAGTTCCAGATCGGGCCGCTGAGTCCCCTCGAGGTCGGCGACCAGGTCTGGCTGGCTCGCTGGCTGCTGTACCGGATCGCCGAGGACTTCGACATCTCGGCCCATCTGGACCCGAAGCCCGTCGAAGGCGACTGGAACGGCGCCGGGATGCACACGAACTTCTCCACCAAGGAGATGCGCGAGTCCTACGACGCCATCATCGCCGCCTGCGAGGCGTTGGGGAAGCGAGCCGACGAGCACATCAAGAACTACGGGGCCGGGATCGAGAAGCGGCTCACGGGCCTGCACGAGACCGCCCCGTGGACCGAGTACAGCTACGGCGTGTCCGACCGGGGCGCATCGGTCCGGATCCCCTGGCAGGTGGCCAAGGAGGGGAAGGGCTACATCGAGGACCGGCGGCCCAACGCCAACGCCGATCCGTACGTCGTCGCCCGGCTCATCACCGACACGGTGTGTTCGTACCTGGAGGAGACAGGAGGCTGATCGCCGGCGCGCCTACGGCGTCGCCGCCTTCACGGCGTTGAGCGCCGCCGTCAGCGCCGCCACCTTGGCGTCGAAGTCCTCCACGGCCTGACGGCGGAGCGTGCCGTCGTCGGGAGCGCGCAGACCGTCGATGACGGCGTCCGATGCGGTGACGAGGTCGCTCGCGGCCGCCTGCACCGCCGGCCACAGGTCCGGATAGCCGTTGGCGTCGGGAACCGCGGTGGCATCGATCTCCGACGCCAGGGTCTCGGCCCTGGTCTTGACGTCCTCGAACCCGGCCAGCGCCTGGTCGAAGGTGATGTCCCGCGCCTCCCATGCCTCGTTCGTGGCGTGGAGGTCCGACTGGATCTCGGTGGTGACGCCCTGGAACCGCTCCACCTCACCGAGGAAGGCTCGGATGTCGGCCGGGAGCGTCGTCGAGGTGGTGGTGGGCGGCTCGGTGGTGGTCGTCGTCGACGACGTCGACGTCGTGGACGCGGCGATGTCGGCGGGCGGCAGGGCGTTCACGAAGACGTACGTGAACCCGAGCAACCCGACGATCACCAGCGGCAGGATCCACCGGCCGTGCTTGGGGTCTTCCTTGCTCACGGGCATGGAGGTTAGGAGGTTCCACCGTGATCGTCGGCATCTCCCCCACCCGGAACCGCGAACCCAGGGTTCGCCAAGCCCCCACAGGGCGCCCACAGCCCACGGTTCACCGGGTCCACCGTCGCGCCACCGAACTCTGGGCTGGCCAAGCCCTCAGAGGGCGCCCACAACCCTGGGTTCGCCAAGCCCCCAGAGGGCGCCCACAACCCTGGGTTCGCCAAGCCCCCAGAGGGCGCCCACAACCCAGGGTTCGCCAAGCCCCCACAGGGCGCCCACAACCCTGGGTTCGCCGAGTGGTCGTCATCGCTAGCCTGGCGGCATGGAGCTCGCCGGACGCACCGCCATCGTCACCGGTGGCGCGGTCAGGGTCGGACGGGCCATCACCCTCGCCCTCGCCGCCGCCGGCGTCGACGTGTTCATCCACTACAACCGCTCGGCCGGACCCGCCGAGGACACCGCCGCCGAAGCCCGGGCCCTCGGCGTCCGAGCCGCCATCGGCTCGGTCGACCTGACCGACCCCGCCACCGCACCCGACCTCGTCGCCAAGGCACGCGACGCCCTCGGCCCGGCGAGCCTGCTCGTCAACTCGGCCTCCGGCTTCCCCGAAGACACCCTCGCCGACGTCACCCTCGAGCGATGGCGACGGACCCACGACCTGACCCTCACCTCACCGGTGTTCCTCACCCAGGCGTTCGCCGCCGCCCTCGGGAACCAGGACGGCGCCGTCGTCAACGTGACCGACGTCAAGACCCACCGTCCCTACACCAAACGGTTCTCCTACATCGTCGCCAAAGGCGGCATCGACACCTTCACGCGAGCCGCCGCCGTCGCCCTCGCCCCGACCATCCGCGTCAACGCCGTCGCCCTCGGGGTCATCCTGCCTCCGAACGGTGAAGACGAGTCCTATGCCCGCCGGCTCGCCGACGACCTGCCGCTGCAACGCATCGGAGGGACCGAACCCGTCGCCGACACCGTGCTCTTCCTCCTCCGCAACGACTTCATGACCGGCGAGATCGTCCACGTCGACGGCGGAGGACACCTCGTCTGACCGCCAGACGCGCCGACCTCCGGCGGTAGGGTTCATGCCATGGAACACGACCGCATCCACATCAAGGACCTCCTGGTCATGGGCATCATCGGGATCAACCCCGAAGAACGCCTCGACCCCCAAGAGATCCTCGTCAACGTCACCATGTGGGCCGACACACGCGCCGCGGCGGCCTCGGACGACATCGCCGACGCCGTCAACTACCGGACCATCAACAAGGCCCTCATCGCCCACATCGAGGGCACCCGCCCGATGCTCGTCGAACGCCTCGCCGACGAGCTCGCCAACCTCTGCCTCGAACTCGACCAGCGCATCCACCGGGTCGAGCTGACCGTCGAGAAGCCCGGAGCCCTCCGCCACGCCCGCTCCGTCGGCGTCACCGTCACCCGGACCCGCGCATGACCCAGCGGCGAAGCCACGCGCACGCGGTCGTGTCGATCGGATCGAACATCGACAAGGAGCGCAACGTCCCCGATGCCATCCGGCGGATGCGACGGGACGCCCACCTGGAACTGCGGGCGGTGAGTCCCGTCTACCGATCTCCCGCCATCGGCGGACCACCCGGCAGCCCCGACTTCTACAACGCGGCCGCCCTCGTCTGCACCGACCTCGAACCGGCCGAGTTGCGAGCGCACCTGCGCAGCATCGAAGCGAGCATGGGACGGGTCCGCACCGACGACCCCAACGCCCCCCGCACCATCGACCTCGACATCGTCTACTACGACGACCGGGTCGTCGAAGGCGACGGCTGGGAGATCCCCGATCGGAATGCGACCGCATACCCGCACGTTGCCATCCCTACCGCCAACGTGGCGCCCGACCTGGTCCACCCGACCGACGGCCGGACCGCCACCCAGATCGCGGCCGACCTCGACGATGGGAGCGTGCAACCAGTGAACGCCATCCAACTCTCAGGACCGTACGGCAACGACCTCGCCTCGGACTTCGACGCCGTCGAAGACGTCTACGCACCGCGTCTCGAAGCGATCGTCCGGGACCAACTCCTCGAGATCGGCGAGGACCCCGACCGAGAAGGGCTCCAACGCACCCCCTTGCGGGTCGCCAAGGCCCTCGATTTCCTGACCAGCGGCTACACCACCTCCCTCGACGAGGTCATCAACGACGCCATCTTCGACGCCGAGGGCGCCGAAGAGATGGTGCTCGTCAAGGACATCGAGTTCTACTCGATGTGCGAACACCACATGCTGCCGTTCTTCGGCAAGGCCGCCGTCGCCTACCTACCGAAAGGCAAGATCATCGGGCTCTCCAAGATCGCCAGGCTCGTCGATGTCTTCGCCCGGCGACTCCAGGTCCAAGAACGGCTCACCAACCAGATCGCCGACGCGTTGACCGAGACGCTCGACCCCCATGGCGTCGCCGTCGTGTTGGAAGGACGCCACCTGTGCATGATGATGCGCGGCGTCCAGAAGCAGGACTCCGCCATGATCACCTCGGCGATGCGCGGCACCTTCAAGGAGGACGCCCGCACGCGAAGCGAGTTCCTGGACCTGACACGGGGCTGACGTCCGCCGCCCGCCGCGTCACTCCGGCGACACCGGTAGCCTCGGTCCATGCTCGTCGACACGCTCGGCCGCCCGCTGCAGGACCTCCGCATCTCGGTGACGGACCGCTGCAACTTCCGGTGCACCTACTGCATGCCGCGAGACATCTTCGACCACGACTACGAGTTCCTCCCCCGCGAGGACCTGCTGACCTTCGAGGAGATCGAACGCCTCACCCGCATCTTCGCCGATCTCGGTGTCCGGAAGGTCCGCCTCACCGGCGGAGAGCCACTCCTTCGGCGAGGACTCGAGACCCTGATCGGCCGCATCGCCGCCATCGACGGCATCGACGACCTCACCCTCACCACCAACGGTTCCCTCCTGGCCAGGAAGGCCGCGGCGCTCGCCGCCGCCGGCCTCGGGCGGGTCACCGTCAGCCTCGACTCCATCGACGACGAGGTGTTCCGAGCCATGAACGACGCCGACCATTCGGTCGCCGACGTCCTCGAGGCGATCGAGGTGGCCGCCGCGGCCGGCCTCGCCCCGATCAAGATCAACGCCGTCATCCAGCGCGGCGTGAACGACGGCGGGATCGTGGCGATGGCCGAACGGTTCCGGCACACCGGACACGTCGTTCGGTTCATCGAGTTCATGGACGTCGGAACCGCCAACGGCTGGGTCATGAGCTCGGTGGTGCCGACGTCGGAGATCGTGTCGCGGATCCACGCCCGCTGGCCCCTCGAGCCGATCGATCCCGCCTACCGCGGGGAGGTCGCCCACCGCTGGCGCTACGTCGACGGGGCGGGGGAGATCGGGGTCATCTCGTCGGTGACGGCGCCGTTCTGCCGCGACTGCAGCCGGCTTCGCCTCTCCGCCGAAGGCGTCATGTACACCTGCCTATTCGCCACCGGCGGCACCGACCTCAAGGAGCCGCTCCGCGCCGGCGCCGACGACCAGGCGCTGCGGGACATCGTCGTCTCCACCTGGGAAGCACGGACCGACCGCTACTCGGAACGACGCACGGAGGTGTCCCTCGACCTCCCCAAGGTCGAGATGTCCTACATCGGGGGTTGACGGTTCGGGCGGTCTTCACCGATACCCGTACGTCTTCACCAACGCCTCGGACGCCGACAACGACTCCAGGGCCGCAGGGACAGACCCTCGATCCTTGAACAGGTCGAAGATGAAGTCCCTCGTCGCCGCACGGACCCCTTGAAGCGTGCCGGGCCGTTGCGTACGTTCGCACCGTGGATGTCGCAACGTGGATCGTCGCCGCCGTCGCCGCCGTCGCCGCCGTCGCCGCCGTCGCCTCCGGTCTCGCAGCCGCAGCGACCGTTGCACCGGCGATCGCTGCGGTCCGGCGCTTCGAGCTCCCCGATCATCTCGAACGCCTGATCCTGTGGGGCGCTCTGGGCGCCTCGCTGCTCGGGCGGGTCACCCCCGCGATGGCGGCGCCGCCACCCGCACCGATCCGCGTCCTCCCCGACCCGGCCCCATCCGATCCGACCCGAACGGCACCCGCACCGACCCAGACCGCGAGCACCGAGCGGGTCCATGTCGTCGTACCGGGCGACACCCTGTGGGACATCGCCGCCGCCGCGCTGGCAACCCGCGACGGGAGCCGTCCCACGGCGCATCGGATCGCCCGCTACTGGCCCGTCGTCTACGCCGCCAATCGGGAGGTGATCGGCGACGATCCCGACCTGATCCACCCCGGCCAGCGCCTCCGCATCCCGGAAGAAGGATGACCATGTCCAGCGAACAGTACGAAGAGATCCCGTGGGCTCAGCTACTCGCCGACGATCAGCAACGCCGCCGCCGCACCCGGTGGATCACGGTCGCGGTCCTGACCATCCTCGCCCTTCTCGCCGTCGCCGCCATACGCCGGAGTGCCGCACCCGAGCCGGCCGCAGCCATGCCGGCACCGGCATCGACCTCCGCACCCTCGAGCACCACCAGCACCACGGGCACGACCACCAGCCTCGCGAACACGGGCATGGTCGTCTCCGAAGCCGCGCTTCGGGCGACGACGACGAGTGTCCTCGTCGACGAGATCGTCAAGCTCCGAGCCGAGACGTTCGTCGCCGACTACTTCACCGTCGACGGCGACCCCGCGGTCGTCGCGGAACTCGAAGCGTCCCTGGCCGCCGGTGTCGACCTTCCCCAGCTCCCGCACGACGACCCGCAACGGCCCGCCGAGCGGATGAGCTTCGTCGAACGGGCCGACGCCTACTCGTGGTACCAGATCGCCGACGATCGCTGGATCGTCGGTGTGGCCTTCCGCACGCTGTACACCACCGACGGCACCACGTGGACCCGCAGCCCCGTCCACGCCGTCGCGGTAGGGGTCGTCCTGGACGGGGCAGGGGGTTCCGGGATCGTCGACCTTCCCATGCCGATCGTCGAGCCGCTCCAGCGCACCACCGCACAGGTCGAACCGTACGCCGGCTCGCCGACCGGCCCGGCATCGGCGGTGGCGCTCGACTACGCCCGTCTCGTCGACGCAGACGCCACCATCGCCGAGCTCTCCGGGAGTGACGAGCGCTGGCGAGCGGTCGTCGAGATCACCGATCGTTCGGGCCTGACGTGGCCCCTGTCGATCCGATCGGACCTGCTCCCCTGACCGGCGCCCGCTCCGTCGCAGGCGCCGTTCGGCCGGCGCCTGCGGTCGGTTCATAGCCGCTACCCTCGCGGCATGCTCACCACACGACGCGCCCCGGCCACCGAATGGCAACGACTCCTCACCGATCTCGGCATCTCACCTCGGGACCGCATCCTCGTCGTCGGACCATCCTCAGGGTCGCTCGTCGCCCTCCCCGCCGTCCCGGTCCTCACCGGCCCCCACGGCATGGCGTTGCTCGGGCCACCCCTCGACGTACCCCTGCCCGATGATGCCACCGCCACCGCCACCGGCCTCCCCGACGACAGCGTCGACGCCACGTTGATGTTCTCCCCCTGGACCAACGCCGGTCAGGTCGGGGCCGTCGCCAAGGAGGCGATCCGCATCACGCGCCTGGGCGGACGGGTCGCCCTCGGAACCCTCGACGCCGACACGCTCCTCGACACCTCACCGTCGGCGTATCCGGCCGCCCTCACCTTCCAGCTCTTCCCCGATCTGGCAGATCGACTCCGCGCCGCTCACCGCCACGACGCGATGATCGGCATCGAGTTGCTCCGGGCGGGGATCCACGACGTGATGGTGGATCCCTTCGACGTCCCGATGGCGTACTACGACTCCCTCGACGACTGCGTCGCCGACATCGAGGCCGGCGCGTGGCCGGGAACCGACACCCTCGACGACGATCGCCGAGCGCTCCTCGCTCAACAGGTGCGACGTCTGCTCCAGGGGCGGCGTTTCCCCTTCGTCGACGAACTCCCCTGGCTCATCGCTCGAGGAACCAAGGGTTCGTGATCAGCCGAAGGTCGCCTCGAGCACGTCGGTGGCCGCAGGGGCGATCGACTCCCACGAAGCATCCGGGGTCTTCGTCAACGTGATGAAGTCCGCCGTCATGAACACGGACGTGACCCCTTCGATGCCCAACAGCGCGGCCGCGGTCGGGTCGTCGACCTCGCCGGATGCAGAGAACGTCTTCGGCCCGCCGACGTCGACCCCGACGGTGAACTTCAGCGCGTTCGGATTGGGCGTGTTGCTGATCTGGACCGGCACGGCGACTCCTTCCTCGGCGCCGAAGGGTAGCGACGTCGCCGGGCACCGAGGGGTCTCGTGATCGTCGGGGTCGACGTCGGAGGAACGTTCACCGACGTCGTGGCCGTCGACGGC
>JALVQZ010000184.1 GCA_027036355.1 Acidimicrobiia bacterium
CTCGTATCGGCAGGCTCGGTGGTGGGCGTGACCTCCGGTTCGGGTACCACCGGCACGGTGGTCGATGGGACCTCCTGGACGACCGTCGTCGAAGGCGGCTCGGTCGGCTCGACGGCGTCCCGATCGGCGTCCGGAGCGACGACGAGCACGACCACGGCGAAGACGGCGGCCGCGGCCACTGCCGCCGCGGACCATCCGACACCTCGAATGACGGCCCGTCGCCGAGCGACGGCGGCCAACGGCATCGCAGGCGAATGGCCGGCGACGCTGCGGTGGATGGCTTCGGCGGCGAACCGGGCGCGGTCGTCGAGGGTCGTCATGCCCCGTCACCTCCCTCGGCGACGCCGAGGCGCTCGGCCAGGCGCTTCCTGCCCTTGTGGAGATGCACCTTCACCGTGTTGGGGGAACACTGGAGGATCTCGGCGATCTCGGCGACGGGGCGGTCCTCCAGGTAGTGCAGGGCGATCGCTTGCGCCTGGCGGCGTGGCAGCGCCCGGACCTGACGCCAGAACTCCTCGGCTTCGGCTGGGAGTGGGTCGAGGACGGGCCGGAGACCTCGGCCGATCTTGGCGATGGCCTTGGCTTCACGGACGGTACGGCGGAACCGCGAGACCGACATGTTGGCGACGACCCGGCGGACCCATGCATCGGGCCGCTCGTAGCGAGACACCCGCTCCCAGCTGCGATGGGCGGCGATGAACGCCTCCTGGGCGAGGTCCTCGGCGGCGGCGCGGTCGCCGGTGAGGGCGTAGGCGAGGCCGATCACACTGGGCAGCTCCCGTTCGTAGAACGTCTCGAATCCGACGATGGCACGCAGCGGCGGGGGCTCTGCCGGGGAGCCCGGCGGAACCTCGTGCTCGGCTCGTCGAGCCCGGCTGTTCCCTGGCCGCACGGTCATCGTCTCTGCAGGTCCAATCGCTCGAACGGTGCTGGAGGTTTACTCCTCTATCGACGTTCGAACCCGACCACGGGAGGGGTTTCCGGACGCGGAACCGCCCCGCATCGAAGGGGGGAGACGATGCGGGGCGGCCCCATGTGACGACCGGAGAGGAGGGGACCGCTCCGGTCGCCTGTCGCCGTCCGGATCATCGGGGGGAGGGAGAGAGACCCGACCCGACCGGCGAACCCTTGGTCTCGTTGTTGCGTGGGGACCATCCGTCCCCTCGGTCCTCGCCACGCGACCGCAAGGCTACGGCGCCTCGGGCCGTACCGTCACGGTCCCGTGCGCGGCATCTGCGTCACGCCGCCGAGCCGGCTCGTGGCGGACGCGTTAGAGGGGCTGCAGGTCGAGGATGTGGCGGGCGGCGAACTCGACGGCTTCGTCGCTGAAGGCGATCGGGACGCCCCCGCCGTCTCGCCACAGGTCGAGCAGATCGGCGTAGTGGGGGGACATCGGGTTGCCCGACTGGCCGCCGGGGATGACGAACCGGTTCTCGTCCCAGTTGCCGACGTCGACGGCCATCCGCATCGAGGCGACGAACGGCGAGTTGGCGGTGGGTTCGATGAACGAGACGGCGGTTTGGTTGACGGTGTTGGCGTCGCCGCCCCATGGGAACGGACCGAGGTTGAAGATCCGGTCGAAGGGGCGCTTCTCACCGAAGGGATGCCGGAAGGTCAAGGGCCGGACGGTGCCCCATCGCCACGCCGCCGGATCGTCGCCGTAGCGTCCCCGGAGCCGGCGCACGACCGCGGCGAGGGCGTCGGCGATCTCGACACCCCAGGGACGATCGAACCAACCGTCGGGTTGGTCGCGGAGGAGACGGACCAGATGGCCGGTGCGTCGAGCGAACATCGTCGCTTCGGGGGTGAGGGCGCTGAATCCCTTGCCGAGGGCCCATCGGGCGGCCTTCGGTGCCTTGGCGAGCACGATGCGTTGGGCGAGCTCGACGACGAGGAACTCGTAGACGGTGGCCGCCGCCGAGTCGGGGCCGGCGTCGCCGTCCCAGTCCCTGAGCAGCGCCGCGCCGAAGGCGGCGGCTTCGTCGTCCTCGGGCGCAGCCAGCACGACGTCGCGGATCTCGCGCCACGTCAGAGGCCGGCGGTCCATCTGCAGGGCCGCGACGGCGTCGAGGTCCCAATCGGTGTGGGCGGCGAGTTCCTCGTCGATACGGGCGAGGCGATAGCCGTCGATGAAGTCGACGCCGATGAACGGCGCGTCGGGATCGTCGGGCGTGGGCTTGTTGTTGGCGGTGGCGATGAAGCCGGTGGCCGGGTTCGCCGACCACGGGAGACCATCGTCGATGGAGATGGTGTCGGACTCCCATCCGGCTTCGGGGTCCCATCCGGCCAGCGGGATCGTCCCCCACCCCTTGCGCCGGACGGGGGCCTCGCCGATGAGCTGCCAGCCGATCGTGCCGTCGGCGCCGGCGTACACCACGTTGAGGGGCAGGGCGGGCCACTGTTGGAACAGCGCCCGGAAGGAGGAGAAGTCGGTCGCCTTGTGAGCCTGGAGGAAGCCTCGGATGGGACGCGGCTGGAGCCAGACGGCCTTCATGGAGATGGCGCCGACCTCCCCCGCGAGGGCCGGACCGACGATCGGGCCGCGAGGGGTGACGAGGACCTCCTCGACGACGTCGTCGCCGCCCTTGACGGTGATGCGTTCCGTTCGCACGTCACACGGCTCGAATCCGCCGGCCGATCGGACGGAGCGCCCGTCGGGTCCGATCTCCTCGACGAACAGATCGGTGTTGTCGACGAGTCCGGCGGTGACGCCCCAGGCGCCGTGCTCGTTGAACCCGACGGGGAACCCGGGGAACCCGGGGAACGTCGCCCCGGCCAGGGTCCACTCGGGGGTGCTGACCCGGGCCAGGTACCAGTGCGAGGGATGGGCGGGGGCGAGGTGTGGATCGTTGGCGAGGATCGGCCGGCCGGTGGTTGTGCGGTCGCCGGAGATGACCCAGTTGTTCGAGCCGCCGCCGACACCGACGGTTGCCGAGAAGATGGCGAGGTCGTCGGCGAGCCGGTCGAGGGCCGGTCCGGCGGGGGTGTCGACGGGATCGGTGACGGGCAGCCAGTCGGGATAGGTGGGGTCGAGGGCGGTGAGGGCGTCGGGCCCGTCGGCTTGGAGGATCTGGAGGCGCATGAGCTCGGTGTCCCAGTTGGAGGCGAGCAGGAACGACATGAGCTCGAGCATGCCGACCGCGTCGGTGACCTCGTAGGGGGTGGGGTCGGTGCGCAGGAGCGCGAACTCGTGGGCCTTCTTGGCGGCGCCCTTGCGGGCGCCCGCGGTGACGCCCTCGGCGTAGGCCTCGAACATCTCCCGGATGTCGGGGTCGAGGACCGCGAGGCGTCTCGTGGAGGACACGCCGAACCCGATCCGGCGGGAGAGCCGGTCGATGGGGAGTCCGTCGGGACCGATCAGTTCGGCGAGGGTGCCGCGGACGACGCGCAGGAGCCCCTCCATCTGGAAGGCGCGGTCCTGCCCGTGGCAGAAGCCGAGTCCGAACCAGGCGTCGCGGTCGTTCTCGGCGTCGACGTAGGCGACCCCGTGGGCGTCGCGGCGGATCCGCACCCGGCCGAGGATCCGATCGCAGGCGATCTCGCCGCCCAAGGTCGCCAGGCGTTTCCCGAACAGCGCTCCGAACACTCTCCGCGCCACGTCCATGTGCCCTCCTCGATGTGCCAACCGCATGGTGCCACATCACGCAGCCGTCGAGGAAGCCGGTCCGGTCAGGACCGCCCGGGGTTCCGGAAGCGACCCGACGAGACGGCGAGCAGCAGGAAGTCGACCTGATCGGGCAGCCGCTACCCTTCCGGCGGGCCCTCGTAGCTCAGGGGATAGAGCACCGGTTTCCTAAACCGGGTGTCGGAGGTTCGAATCCTCCCGAGGGCGCCGGCCGGATCTCCTTATGCAACAAGGGATTCCGGCGTTTCTGGCGGGGAGCCCGAAGGCCCTGAATCGGCCGACTGTCCGTCTGGTGTCCGTCAGAGTCCGTGGGCTCGAGCGTTGAATCGGCCATCCACGACCCCGGCAGCGCGCCGCTTCGAGTACCCGTCGGCGGGCGTGGCACGTCGACGACACCGCCGCGAGCGGGGTCCGGCGATCCCTATCGGGGTTGGGCACGCCGTGCGATCGCGACGCATCTGTGGGCGCGGTCGACGGCCCTGGACGCCGCGGAGAGCGGGATGTCGTCGGGGTCGTACTCCGCTTTCGTCTTGAGCGGGAGTAGCCGGCGCAGCTCCTTGGCGAGGGCGGCGCCGTCTGTGCCGGCTTGCCCGAGGAGCACGAGCGCCTGATCGTGGTCCGGGCCGGTCGCCCGTTTCCCGAGCCGGGCACCGCACACGGCGTCGGCGGCGTTGATCGCGGCGTGGATCGCCAGGCTCGTGGCTGCGATGCTTCGCTCGGCTTCGAGCTCGTTCGCCGCTGCAGCCGCGTACTCCTCGGCCTTGGTCACGTAGCTGCGCACCTGGGCGGCGGTGACGGTTCTGGTCCGTATGGGCTTAGCCACGAAGAGCTCCGGCGAGTTCGTCGATGTCGAGTCCGTACACGACGAGCCCGTCGCGGCGAATGTCGCGCCAGACCTGTCGTCGGCTGGCCAGGTGTCCGGCGATCTCGTCGGCGCCCACCTCGATCACTTCGACGCGATTCCCGCTCACTCGGGACACGGCGCTGCTCCACTGTTCGACGGAAGCCGCCCACGCCTCGTCGGCCTCTTCGACACCCGCCGGTCGTACGAGCATCGTGTCGATGTCGCTGTGTGCGTCCGCTTCCCCTCGGGCGAACGATCCGAAGACGATCACCGATGTCGGCGACACGGGAAGATCGCCGGCGATCCGCCCCATCGCCTCGAGCATCCCGTCTCGTGCCCGGGCGATCCGGAGCAGTGGACCTGCGGCGATGTGCTCGGGGACGAGCCGGAACAGCGACGACGGGGGCACTTCGCGTCGCTCGACGAGTCCGAGTTCCACCAGATGCGGCAACACCCGAGACGCCTGGGCTGCGCTGACTCCGGCCAGACGGGCGATGGTCCGCAGGTTCAACTCGGCGGTGGTCTCGACCAACACCGCAAGGACCCGACCCTGCACGCCGGGGATGATCGCTTCGATGGGGCGGGTGAAGTCCATGTCGACAGCGTACACCATCACCGATCATAAATGGAACAATTGTTTCTTTCACGCAAGGGAGGGTACTGTGGCGAACAGGTCAGCCACCTCCGACGCGTCATCCGTCAGGCCGGCGTCGTCCACCGTCCGTCGTCGGGTGGCGTCGAGGCGGTCGGCAAGATCCTCCGCGTCGGAGGGGAACAGGTGCCCGTAGCGGTCCATGGTCACCTGGATCGACGAGTGGCCGAGGTGGGCCTGGACGGCCTTGGGGTGGGCGTTCTCGGCGATCAACAACGCGGCGCAGGTGTGGCGCAAATCGTGCACGCGGAGCCCCTCGAGACCGGCGGCTTCGACGGCGGGCCTCCAGAGCCGTCGGTGGAAGTTCCCTCGTCGCATCGGCGCGCCGGCAGGCGAGGGAAACACCAGGGCGTCGGGATCGACGCCACCGTGGGCGGCGAGATGCTCGGCCAGCAGGTTCCGCAGGAAACCCGGGATCACGACCGTCCGTCGCTGGTAGGTCTTCGTCGGGCCGAACACGAGACCCTTCGACGTCTCCGAGAGCGCCTCGACGACGTGGAGACGGGACCGCAGCAGCTCACAGCGACCTCGGCGCAACGCAACCGCCTCACCCCACCTGAGGCCCCCGTAGGCCAGGGTGTGGACGAGCACGCCGTAGGGTTCCCGGATCGACGCCGCCAACGTCTCGACCTCCTCGGAGGTGAGGAACCGCATCTCCCGCACCTGCATCCGGGGCAGCTTGACCCCCACACACGGCGACTTGGCCAGATACCCCGACGCCACCGCCGCGCCGAGGATCTGACCCATCAGGAAGTACGCCTGGCGGATCCTCGAGACCGACAGACCGGACCGGGCGAGGTCCGACATCCACTCCTGGATGTCGACAAGCTGGATGTTCACCAACGGCGCCTCAGCGAACCGCGGCAACACGTGAACACGCAACAAGCTCTCGTAGCCGTCCCGCGTGTACGGCTTGACATGTCCGATCGTCCCCCGCCACCGGTCGGTCCACTCCCCGAAGGTCGTCCTCGCGAGGCGAGGATCCACCCAGTCCCCGCGCAGCTTGTCCGCCTCGACGGTGACGAGGAATCTCTCCGCGTCGACCTTGCGAGCGAAGTTCTTGGCACGTTCCCGGCCCGAGGGGTCGACGTAGCGGACCTGCCACCGACCCTTGGCCTCGGGGTGCCTCCTGACGTGTGCCACAGCGGGCTCCTCTCGCGTCGTCACCCCTACCGTATCCGGCGGGTACGACACCAACTGCCTCGATACCCTCGCTGCACGATCGCCCGGCGGCTTGCCTCAGCACCACCAGGGCTCCAGCACGTCTTAGAGCCGTGACACAACTGACCTATGAGCGAGAAGGCCCGCGACAACCGCTGTCCCAACTCCACCGACCATCGCTATCCCCACGCCAACGACACCTGCCCCGGCGGGTGCGCTCAGAGCCACTAGCACGGCTACAGCCACGAGAAAGGTATTCCGCAGAAAGAAGGTGAGGTCGACAGCATGAGCTTTCCCACGACACCCGCAGTCCTCGATCCTCACGGTCGCGTTCCTCTCAGCATCGTCGGCCCACATCCGGCCGTGTCAGCGGCCGTCGGCGCGACGAACAGCGCGCGTTCCCGGCAGACTGTCTCGGCATAGACGACAATCAGGGCGACCAGG
The DNA here is from genome assembly GCA_027036355.1 of Acidimicrobiia bacterium. Lineage (GTDB taxonomy): Bacteria > Actinomycetota > Acidimicrobiia > Spongiisociales > UBA5794 > JALSQW01. The sequence continues at coordinate 6,727 of JALVQZ010000184.1, forward strand.
ATGCAACGGCCTGTCCATCGGGGTCGCGTAGCACCAGCTCGTTTCCTCCCCAGATCTGGACGGATTCGTCGATCACATCACTCCCGAAGGCATTGCAGAGGTGAAACGAAAGGCCTTGATCCGGCGGACACAGCGAACCCAGGGTTCCGGATTGGCTGACGGTTGCCGTTGCAGCCGCTGGGAGCAGTGTGCCAGCGGGGAATGTGAACCTGTCCCCGTCAGCGTCTTCGATAACCCAGCCAGAAAGGTCGAGATCCAGCGCCGACTGGTTGCGGACCAGCACCGCGAACACCAGTGGCCAGGTGGTCGGTTGGTAGATCGCATCGAGGGTCATGACGACACTGCCACGCGGCAGCACCTCGAACGACGTCGCGACACCTACGTCGGCGGCGATCTCGTAGACGCCCACACCGATTCCAACATCGACAGGGCGGAAGGTGCAACGTTTGGTCGCTCCAGCGCCCTCGGCCAGACACACCGACGTATCGCCGATGGCGACGCTCACGGGAGCACGAGCCTCCGTTGAGACCTCGACCGTCACAACGGACTCCTCGACTGCCTGGGGCGGGTTGACGGCAATGGTGGCACGTTGCTCCGCCGGCGGCTGGTAGACGAGAAGCTGCTCGGTTCCACCCCGAGGCGGCGAGATCCAAACAGCTCCAACACTCTTCCCGAGCGGCTCGAACTCCGACCCAACCGCGATGACCGATTCCCTACCCGCAGCGAGGCGAGCGGGGATCACATTTCCGCCAACAACAGAGAGAGGCTGCTCGACGTCCTGACGAGTCCAACTGCGCCCATTCGGCGAGAACCACAGCACCATCCGGTTCCGCGCCATCCCGTCGGACACTGAACCGACAGCAACGTAGCCCGCTGGACCCGCTACCACATCGTGGATGCGGACAATGCTCGGGTCGTCGCCGAAGTCGCCTTCGGCTCGTTCCCAGGCTCCGCCATTCGTCGACCGCCAGATGGCGCCCGAGTCCCCCTCAAAGCCGACGGCGACGACATCTCGCGGTCTTGCGGCAACCGCTGCCACTCCACCCAACATCGACGTGTCCCGAGTTGGTAGAGGGATTCGATCCCATCGTGTTCCACGCGCCGTGCCTCGCCAGACCACTGGCTGAGCGGGAGAGATCCCATCACTCCAAACACCCCCAACGACTACCGTATCGCCGGTCTCGACCGAGTCAGTTGCGGCGCTATCGGGCCCCTGGAATGCCTCATTGTCGAGACGAGTCCATGAGCGGCCGTCGGAGGATCGCCAGACCGCGGCACGTGAGCCGCCTCGTTGATCATCGGTCCGCCCAACCGCGACGAACTCATCGGGTGTGGCGCGCACGGCATTCACGACGCTCGACATGCGGCCCGCGTCAGGGTCGATTCGGGAACGGACCCAGCTACCGTCGGGCGTCGACCAGTACACGACCGCCTCCGTCCCCTCCACCGCAGCAAGTACTGCTCCCTGCGGGCCAATGGCTACATCCTGCAGAAGTGTCCCCGCTGGAAGGTCTAGTGGCTCGCGGGCCCACGACACACCATCAACAGACCGGAGGAGGACGGCCCGGGGGGTCGCCTCTTGCGACTCCCATCCGACAGCAAGGAACCCGTCGGGACCACTGGCGGCCGAGGTGAGGTGGAGCGACCCCGCGGTACCTGCAAGCGCGGAGGAGTGCTGGACCCGAGCCCAGAGAATCGGAAGCGACCGCATGCTGTCCACTCCCACAGCGACTTCGGCTCCGGCCCGCGGCGAGGCGTCGGTTGCGTTGAGAGGAGCGCCACCGGAATAGCGCCACATCCACACGGGGAGAGCCAAAGCGATCACCGCGAAGAACGCCACAAGCGCAATCAAGACGCCAGATCGTGGCGCTCGAACATCCTTCTGATCCGAGATCGCCCGCTCCAACTCGTCTCCTAGACGCCGCAGGTAGTCCGTCATGGTTGTTCTCCCATCTGCTTGGCGAGTCTCCGCAAAGCTCGATGAACTCGAACACGCGCCGTCCCTTCAGCGCACCCCATTACCTGCGCGACGTCGCGGAAGGTCCGCTCCTCGGTCACCCTGAGCCGGATGGCCTCACGATCTCGAGCATTCAAGTGACTGAGAGCATCGACAAGCTCCTGCCGGAAGCTGGCAGCATCGACGCTCCGTTCGATCTCTGCGAAGTCGTCGGAAGTCAGCGCAGGCATGGTCATGCCGAGCCTCCTCACTGCGGAGAGTTCGACTGATCGGCGCCTCCGGTACCGTCCGAGTTCTCGTCTAGCGATCCCGAACAGCCAAGCACCGGCCGGCCTGCCGATGTCACGAAAGCGGGCCCGCCGCTCCCAAGCCACAGCAAACGTCTCCGCGACGAGGTCCGCGGAGGCCTCGGGATCGAGGGTCCGCCGATAGAAGTAGGCCAGAATCGACTCGGCGTGTCTCTCGTAGAGCTCGCGAAACGCAGCCGGGTCGTCGCGTGACGCCAAGAGCAGTTCAGTATCACTCCGCGACTCCAAGACGTCTCCAGCTCCGTCAGTCGATCGTACCGTCACCATGGTTACGCCACGAGGAAGAGAACTGTTACACCCCTTCGTTCCGAATCGCGACGGCTCGGATCGGCTGAGCGGCCGGCAGCCAGACATACAAGGCCCAACTCGCCGCTCGACTCAATGAGGCGGCTCGCCGCTTGCCCCTGAAGGAGGTCTCGGTCGATCGGTGGGGATTGGCGTGGTCTCAAGCACGCGGCCAGGCGCCGTCCTATCGCCTGCAGCTACCGAAAGCAGCATCATCGATCCGAGCGCTCCAACGACTACCGGCTCGGCTGCCTACTCGACGGCGGCGGAGTCACCCGGCTCGGCCGACCACGCCCCCGCCCACGATCGTCGAAACACAAGATCGAAGACGCGACGTACATGAGTGTATCGACGGCTGTCAGCTCGGCGCGCCGTGACATCGCTTGTACTTGAGCCCAGAGCCGCAGTAGCACGGTTCATTGCGCCCAGGCTTCCGGCCGTCTGCTCCCGGCTCCCCCGCACGTGTCGCGCCGCCCACGACGTGTCTCTCCGACATTCGGAGATCTCGCTGCAACGCTCGTAGCTCTCGCTCCCACTCGTCGAGCCGTCGGGCCCGCTCCCGACTTCGCTCCTCGACCTCCCGGGTTTCACGCTCCCGGGCAACGAGGCGAGAATCGCGGGCGGCGAGCTCCTGCTCTCGCCGCCCCCCGTACAGCGACTCATCGGTATCGGTCGGCTCGTCCACGACCATGCGAAGCTCATGCTCGATCAGGCCGGCAACCGCCTCACCCATCGTCAAGCCGATTGCCCGGCAGTACCGCCGCCACGTCGACCACGCAGCATCCGACAGCGGGATCTTGACCGTCTGAGTCACCTCAGCGGTTCCGAGCTCAGCGAGAATCTGCCGATCGATCTTCGCCAGGACACCCCGGTCGAGTGCCATCAGGCCACCTCCCCGGTCAACCAGTCAACCGGCGGCAACTTGTTGCACGTGCGTGTGGTGATGGACAGGGTTCCGCGCTGATCGCGCTGGTGACGACGTCGCGTACGACGTGGGGCTTGGTGGCTTCGCTCTGGTCCGGTTGGCGTGTCTGACATCGGGTCTCCTCCTTCGCTCTGGTACTGCTGATCCTTCGCTGCGACTCTGTCCTCCTGTGACCGTCCGGCGTCGGCTACAGCTCGACCGCCGGGCTCCGGGCGCCCCGTGGCGTCCCCGTGGCCTCCTCAGAGTCCGCAGGCCAACCTCAGGGGCCACAGACGGCCGCTCCCGCCAGATCGCGGGCTTCCCGGGACTCCCGGCAGCGCCGGCGCAGCCCCCCAGGCGAGGTTCATGGAGCGAATGTCGTTGCGAACCCTTTCGCCAGAGTTTCAGAAACCCTTTCAGGAACCCTCCAACTCCTTGCAGGGCAACGGTTTCCGGGCCGCCGATTCGCGGTCTTCCGATACGGGTTTCGGGAACGATGAGCGTCGAGTTGGAGGGTTACCGACACCCTGGTGACAGGGTTGTCGCTACCGCTGTACCGGACGCCCACGCGCTTCTCTTGGCTGGTGGCGACACTGTCGCCAGCCCTTCCGCCGGCGAGGCCTGCGTGGGACCTCCCGGGAGCATGCTGTCGTCTCCAAGACCCTCCGGGCAGATGATCGTCTCGACAGGAGGGAGCCCACACCGACCTGTCCGTCAACTGTCCGTCAGAGGACGGAAAATGACGAGAAATGACGAAAACCGATGAGACATGAAAACCGTTGTGCCACAAGGCTTTCCAAGCGTTTCACCGAATCGGCCGAACCCCCTGCACCGGTTTCCTAAACCGGGTGTCGGAGGTTCGAATCCTCCCGAGGGCGCCGGCCGGATCCCCTTACGTGGCAAGGGATCCCGGCGTCTTCGGCCGACTGTCCGTCTGGAGATGGCCGTATCGGCGGGTCTCGCCGGTGTCGGCCCGATCGAGTCCGATCCAGGGTTCCCACCGGAGCACTTCAGCGACCGGCCCTCGATCGTGACTTCCTTCCCTGGGCAGGGGCACCGGCCCGGCCGACGATGGTGAGAGAAGCCGGTTGCGCAACCACCAGAGAGGTGGCCGGGATGGAACCCTCCAGGTCGCACCCGAGGCGGCGAAAGGGGATCTGGCCGCATCGCGTTCGCTCCGGCCTCTGGTCGGTGCTCCTCACCGTCGCCGCCCTCGCCGTGGGTTCCTGCGTTGTCAGGTCGGAACCTCCCGGCACCGCTGCGCCAACCGCTCCCCCATCCGTTTCGACGACCGGTTCTCCCACGACCAGGCCGGGCACGTCCGGCACCCTCCCGACCACGACGATCTCCTCCTCCACCACCACGACCGCACCGCCCGCCGGCGAGCCCCCGGACACGGGATCCACCGTCCCGGCCGATTCGACCGCTCCTCCCGACCACTACCGGTTCGGCGACGACGGCCTCTGGCGAGTCGTCGACGGCGTGGAAACCGAACTGTTGGACGGACCGGTGACCTTCGCATGGGACGACCGCATGGGCGGGTCGATCGCCGGCAACGACACCAGCGACCTGTTCCACTTCGGCGCCGGCGCCACCACGCCCACCCGACTCCTCCTCGACGAACCCGGCGACGACTCCTACGGGTACGCCCGGTTCACCGGGGTCGTCGACGGGCGGCCCGTCCTGTTCTTCGCCGGGATCCCCAAGGGCGCCGACCGGGACACGTGGCCGTGCAGTGACTGGTCGCTCAACAGTCGCGACCTGATCATCGGGGAAGACCGGTTCCACCTGTGCCTACCCGCCGAAGACGCCGGCCTCCGGATCCGGTCCTTCGCCGCGGGCCTGTTCGTCGGCGCCCCGTTGGGAATGTGCAACGCCACCTCGACGTCCACCTCGCTGGACTTCTGGGATGTCGACGGGAACCCCGTCGACA
>JALVQZ010000185.1 GCA_027036355.1 Acidimicrobiia bacterium
AGGGCACCAGCAGCCCACAGTCCGCCACGACCCCGCACGCCGCCACCAACCCAGGGTTCGCCAAGCCCCCACAGGGCGCCCACAACCCAGGGTTCGCCAAGCCCCCACAGGGCGCCCACAACCCAGGGTTCGCCAAGCCCCCACAGGGCGCCCACAACCCTGGGTTCGCCGAGCCCCCACAGGGCGCCCACAACCCTGGGTTCGCCGCGAGAGGCCCTCGGGGGCGGCGGGAGGGGTCACTCGGCGTCGAAGACCGCGACGTCCAGACTCGATCCCGGGCCGATCGCCGGGACGGCGCCGGCGGGCACCTCGAGCGCGTACCGGTAGGAACCGCTCGGCGTGTAGGTGGGGCACGGGTCGGCCAGGCACGGCTCCATCGTCAGCCGATCGACGAACCGGCCCTCGGCATCGAAGAACACGATGTCGAGCCGGATCGACGTGTCCTTCATCCAGAACCCCCCGTCGACATCCCCCTCGAACACGAACAGCATCCCGTCGAGACCACCGAGGTCGGTCACGCCCATCAGCCCTCTCCGGCGCAGATCGGGCCGATCGGCCAGGGCCACCACCAGTTCCTCGCCGTTCACGGCGACGACGACCGTGGCGAAACCCTCCAACTCGGGGAGGAGCACGGTGGTCGACGGCGCAGGCGCCACCGTCGACGTCAACGTCGATGTCGACGTCACAGCCACCGTCGTCGACGGAGCGGCTCCACCCGAACACGCCGACGCCACCAGCGCCAGCACCACGATCGCGGAGGTCGCCTGTCGGATCGTCATCGTCGGGACGCTACCGGGCCCCGGCGATTGCGGCTCCTCAGCGTTCCATGGCCTCATCGGCCAACAGGTCGTCACCCGCCGGCGCCTCGGTGAGCTCCCGGAAGACCCGGGCCGACTCCTCGGGCATGTGGTAGGTCTCCTCCTCCCCCGGAAAGTCGCCGGATCGGACATCCGCGAAGAACGCCTCCAGGGCGGCGACGGCCTCGTCCTGGAGCGCGCCGTACCGCCGCACGAACTTGGGGAGGTACTCGCCGCCGCCGAGGCCGACGACATCGTGGAAGACCAGCACCTGTCCGTCGCAGGAACGGCCGGCTCCGATCCCGATGGTCGGCACGGGCACCTCCTCGGTCACCTTGGCCGCCACCACGTCGGGGACGCCCTCGAGGACGATCGCGAACACTCCCGCGTCGGCGAGGGCGTGAGCATCCGACAGGAGCTCGTACGCGGCGTGTGCACGCTTGCCCTGGACCCGGTACCCACCCATGGCATGCACTGACTGGGGCGTCAACCCGAGGTGTCCCATGACCGGGATCTCGGCGTCCCGCAGCGCGCGGATCACCGGCAGCCGCTTCCGCCCACCTTCCAGCTTGATCGCCTCCGCCCCGCCTTCCTTGATCAGCCGGCCCGCGTTGCGAACCGCCTCGGGAACCGTCACGTGGAAGCTCAGCCACGGCATGTCGCCGACGATGAGGGCCCGTGGCTTGGCGCGGGCGACCGCGGCGGTGTGATGGACCATGACGTCGATCGTGACCGACAACGTGTCGTCGTACCCGAGGACGACGTTGGCCAGGGAGTCACCGACGAGGATGATGTCGGCGCCCGCCCGGTCGGCGATCTGGGCGGTCGGATAGTCGTAGGCCGTCACCATCCGCAGCTTCTCGCCGCCCTTGGCGGCGAGGACCTTCGGGGCCGTCATCTTGGTCGCCATCGTGTTCCTCTCTCCCCACCGCTCGGGTTGGGGGACGCTCGGCGTTCGTGTGGGTGGCGGATCCGTTGCCGCATCGGCCGCCGTTCGGTCGCCCGTGCGTGACCCGCCACCCCCAACGCTAGCGGACGGGACCGTCGTCGCGAACGGGCGCCCGCGGCCTCGACGCCGGCGATCAGGGGGCGGGGACGGGCTCGTCGAAGCAACGGACGCAGTCGCGCCCGGCGTTCTTGGCCTCGTAGAGCGCCTGGTCGGCGCAGTCGATGAGATCGACCAGCTCGTTCATGTCCGGAGCCACCTCCGCGATACCCGCCGACACGGTGACCGTCAACGGCCCGGCCGCCGTCTCGATCGGCTTGTCACCGATGGCGGCACGGATCCGCTCGGCGGCGGTCTTGCCGCGTTCGCGGTCGGTCTCGGGGAGCAGCACGACGAACTCCTCCCCGCCGTACCGGCCGAGGACGTCGACGTCCCGGACGGTGCGCCGCGCCCTGGCGGCGACCTCCACCAGGACCTCGTCGCCGACGCCGTGGCCGTACGTGTCGTTGACGGCCTTGAAGTGGTCGATGTCGAACATGACCGCCGACAGCGGCCGCCCGTAGCGCTTCGCCGCGCCGAAGGACCGCTGGCCGAGCTCGAAGAGGTGTCGCCGGTTGTTGATACCGGTCAACGAGTCGGTCAAGGCGAGACGTTGGGTCTCCTCGATGAGGAGCGCGTTGGCGACGGCGACCGCCACCTGCGCGCCCATGACGTTGGCCATCTCGAGTTCGTGCGGCCCGAACGGGTTCGATCCGACACAGCGGTGAGCCACCAGCAGGGCGACCATCTTCGAACGATGGCGCAGCGGTGCGATGAGCCGGGGGCCGTGCTCGTCATCGCCGGGTTCGAGGATCGTCTCGTCGGGACAGGACGACACGATCTCGTCGAGCCGTTCCATCAGGGCGGTCGGGTCCACGGCCCGCTCGGGACCGCCGGTGACGACGTGCTCGAGCTCCTCCTCCGAGCCGGGGAACACCCCGACGGCGACCCGATCGGCCGGGAGCGCCGACGAGACGACCTCGGCGATCGCCGAGAGCATCTGCTCGAGCCCGATCTCGCGGTTCTGCGCCTGGACGATCTCGTACACGGCGCTCAGTTCGAGGAGCGCCTCTTCGGTCTCCTCCATGAGACGGGCGTTCTCGACCGACACCACCGCCTGGTTGGCCATCGCGGACAGCAGCGCCGCGTCCTCCCCATCGAAGTCGTCGGCGCCGGGATCCCGCAGGGCGGTCAGGTAGCCGATGGTGCGTCCCCGGTACCGGAGCGGGGCGACCGCGGCGGTGCCGACGTCGACGCCGACCTCCCGACGGAGCTCGTCGGCGCCGATCGCGAGGCCGAACTCGGCGTCGGACGCCCGACCTCTGGCGGCGGCCAGGGCCTGGACGCGTTCGATCCCGATGATCGCCTCGGGTCCGGTGATGACCATCGGGGTGGTGGTCTCCAGGGCGATCCCGGTGGTCCGCAGCTCCACGTGATCGGCGGCGATGCCGGCGAGGACGGAATCGACGATGGTGCGCAGGACCGAGTCGAGGGACGACGCTCCGATGAGGGAGTTGGCCACGAACGACAGGACCTCGGCGCGGTCGCGTTGGTAGGCGGCCTCCTCGGCGAGCCGGGCTCGTTCGATGGCGGCGGCGGCTCGTTCGGCCAGGGTGCGGAGGAACGCCAGGTCGTCACGGGTCCAGTGCCTGGGGTCGGGTTCGAGGGCGTAGAGGACCCCGACGGAGCGGCCCTGGGAGACGATCGGGGTCGCGGCGTAGGCGCCGATGCCGTACTCGTGGTTGATGTCGTTGGCACCGAAGGGGTCGTGCTCGATGTCGTGGACGGCGATCTGCTCTTGGTGGTCGACCACGAAGCGCGAGGCTCCCCCGCTCGCCCGGACCCTGCCCGCCACCTTGTCGCCGTCCTGGTCGACGATCGTCGACGACGCGGCGGTGAACTCCTCCCGTCGTGCGTCCCACAGGAGCACCGAAGCGCCGCGGTCGGCGGGGAGCAGCTCGGTGGCGGCGTCGACGATGCGGGTGAGGACCTCTTCGAGGGAGTCGCCGTGCAGATCGAGTTCGGCGAGGCCGGCCATGCGGGCGTACTGGCGCGCCATGTCCTCCGGTCGCCCGGATCGCATCGGTTGTCCCATCTGTTGGATCACAGCCGTCTCCACGGTCGAGTGCTGTATCGGCCGCCGAGGGGCCGGCGTTTAGGGAAGGTTGCGTGCCGGTGACGCACATCCCGGTCCTCCAGCCCAGCCGGGCATATATCGACTCGATATAGTTCTATCGATTCGATAGAGTGTGCGGGTCATGCTCGACCTCGCCATCCTCGGGCTCCTCCGGGAGCGTCCACGCCACGGATACGAGCTCCGCCGCGCCCTGGCGGAACTCGGCTTCCGTCGGGTGTCGTTCGGATCCCTCTACCCGGCGCTGCGGCGTCTCGAACGCGAGGGCTCCGTGACGGCGCAGCCGGGATCGGGTCGACGCAAGACCTACCGGATCACCCGATCCGGCCTGGAGCGGTTCCTCGACCTCCTCGCCACCGCCGAGGTCGACGAGTCCGACCGTTCCTTCCAGACCCGCCTGGCGTTCCTCGGTGCCCTCGAACCGTCCCAACGGATCGAGCAGCTCGAGGCGCGGCGCAGAGCGCTCGCCGAGCGTCTCCACGGCGCCCGCGACTCGTTCCGCGGCGCACGCGGTGCCGACCGGTACCGCCTCGCCCTGATGGAGCGGCGCGTCCGCGCCACCGAGGCCGACATCGCCTGGCTCGACCAGCTCATCGCCGCCGAGCGCTCCGGCGCCGGCGTCTGACCCACGAGGAGAAACCCACCATGTCACGAGTACGCGTCGCCATCGCCGGCGTCGGGAACTGCGCCAACTCGCTCATCCAAGGAGTGGAGTACTACCGGAACGCGGACACGGCCACCACCGTGCCCGGTCTGATGCACGTCGACCTCGGCGGCTACCACGTGGGCGACATCACCTTCGTGGCCGCCTTCGACGTCGACGCCTCCAAGGTCGGCCAGGACCTCGCCAAGGCCATGTGGGGCGGGCAGAACAACACGATCAAGTTCGCCGACGTCGACGATCTCGGGGTCGACGTCCTGCGGGGTCCGACCCTCGACGGCCTCGGCACCCACTACTGCGGGATGGTCGAGGAGTCGCCCGCCGAACCGGTCGACGTCGCCCAGGCCCTGCGCGATGCCGGCGCCGACGTGCTCGTCGCCTACCTCCCGGTGGGCTCCGAGGATGCCCAGAAGTTCTACGCCCAGGCGGCGCTCGACGCCGGAGTGGCGTTCGTGAACGCCATCCCGGTGTTCATCGCCTCGGATCCCGAATGGGCGCGCCGGTTCGCCGAGGCCGGGGTTCCGATCGTCGGCGACGACATCAAGTCGCAGGTCGGCGCCACGATCCTGCACCGCAACCTGGTCCGGCTGTTCGAGGATCGCGGCGTGATCGTCGAACGCACCTACCAGCTCAACGTCGGCGGGAACATGGACTTCATGAACATGCTCGACCGGGACCGCCTGGAGTCGAAGAAGATCTCCAAGACCCAGTCGGTCACCTCGCAACTCGACAACGGGATCGCCGCCGACGACGTCCACATCGGACCCTCCGACCACGTGCCGTGGCTGTCCGACCGTAAGTGGGCCTACATCCGGCTCGAGGGCCGCGCCTTCGGCGACGTGCCGTTGAACGCCGAGATCAAGCTCGAGGTGTGGGATTCGCCCAACTCGGCGGGGGTCATCATCGACGCCGTCCGAACCGCCAAGCTGGCCCTGGATCGGGGCATCGGTGGGCCGCTGCTCGCACCCTCGTCGTACTTCATGAAGAGCCCCCCGGTCCAGTACCGCGACGCCGACGCCATCGAGCATCTCGAGGCCTTCATCGCCGGCGACGACCCCCTCACCGAGGATCTCTCCGAGTACCTGCGCGCCTGACGCGACGCCGTCAGAGGCGGGCCCGGAGCCAGGCGATGTCGGCCGCCTGGGCCTCCGGGCCGCCGGGGGTCTCGCAGACCACCGGAGCACCCGCGGCGCGGATGACCCCGACCAACAGCTCTTCGGGGATCTCGCCGGCGCCGAGGTTGGCGTGCCGGTCCCGGCGGCTGTCGAAGGGGTCCCTCGAGTCGTTTCCGTGGACGAGGGCGATCCCGCCGGTGAGGTCGGCCAGCAGGTCGGCCGCCGTCTCGAGGTCCTGGCCCCCGGCCCACGCGTGGCAGGTGTCGAGGCACACCCCGACGTCGAACCCGTCGAGGGCGGACCACAGCGGCCCGTAGTTCGCCAGGTCCCGCACCACGGCGTTGCCGCCTCCGGCGGTGTTCTCGATGAGGACCGGCACCTCGGCCTCGAAGCTGTCCATGGCCTTGCGCCAGCGCTCGAACCCGACCTCGATGTCCTCGTCGTCGCCGACGTGCCCACCGTGGACGATCACCCCTGCCGCGCCGATCTCCGCCGCCGCCGCCACCGTCTGCGCCAGCGTCTTGCGGGAAGGGATCCGGATCCGGTTGTTGGGCGACGCCAGGTTCATGACGTAGGGGGCGTGGACGTAGAGAGGGATCGAGGCGGCTCGCAGCTCGTCGGCGTCGGCCCGGGGCTGCGGTTTCTTCCACGAGTTCGGTTCGGTGAGGAAGAACTGGACGAGGTCGGCGTCGCGCATGGCGGCTTCGGCCAGCGGATGCTCGGAGGGGACGTGGGCGCCGATCTGCATGGTCGTGAACCTAGCGCTCCGCGGCTTGGCGGCGATACCGGTCGAGGGCCACCGAGGCGTGGATCGCCACCTCCTCGGCGGGTTCGACCCAGTCGGAGGTGTCGACCTGCAGGACGTTCCCGTCCCACCGCGCCGCCCACGGTTCGGCGGGAACGGCGCCGCGGCGGGCCATGACCAGTTCCAGGATCGGCACCATGTGATCACCGTCGGCTTCGAGGGAGCACCGGACAGCCACGACGTCGGACCACGGGATCGTCACCAGCGGGGCCGTCGGCCCGGCGAGGGCCAGTTCGATCCCTCCTTCACCCACGACGGCGGCGGGAGCGTTGCGCAGGAGCCCCACCACGGCGTAGCCGAAGGCGGCGCCTCCCGTGAGGGTCAACACCACACCCCACACGACATCCGAGCCGAGCTGCCCTCGGCCCCGGGTGGTGAGGGCCCCGTCGACCCGTTCGGGTGGGGTCGACAACCAGTGGCCCCACATGAGGTCGAGGGCGGTGAAGATGAGCACGATCCCGACGAGCCCGACGACGAATCGGGTGATCACGGAGCGGTGCACGCGGAGGTAGCTCACGTCACACCCAGGTCGGCAGGGGTGGCGAGGGCGACGTAGGCGATGCCTCGCTCCGCGAGGCGGTCGCCGACCTTCCCTCCGCTGCGGTCGATGAGGGCGATGGCTTGAACGACCTCGACGCCGGCCTCGTCGAGGACATCGATGGCCTCGACGAGCGCCGAGCCGGTGGTCGTGGTGTCCTCGAGGACGCAGACGCGGTCACCCGCCGAGACCGGACCGACCAGGCGCCCGCCGGTTCCGTGGTCCTTGGGTTCCTTGCGGACCGAGAACGCCCGCAGGGTCCGGCCGGCGACGGCGGCGGCGATGGCGGTGGCCACGGCGATCGGGTCCGCCCCCAGGGTCATCCCCCCGACCGCATCGACGTCGGAGGCGAGGACGGCGAGGACGGCTGCGCCCACGAGCCGCGCCCCGGCGCCATCGAAGGTCGTCTGGCGGGCGTCGACGTACCAGTCGGCGACGGCGCCCGACCGGAGGGTGAACGGCCCATCGGTACGGAGCCCATGGTCGCGCAGATGCTCGATCAGCGCCTCGGTGGCCTGGTCGGGAGGCGTTTCGGAGATTTCCAAGATTCCCTCTCAAGGTTCTCGGGCCGGCGGCCGATACGTTACCCAGACAGGATGCCTTCCTACCTTCCCGTCTAAGCCCGAGCCGTAGGCCGCCGCAAGGCGGCCTTCGGTTCGTCCGGAGCTCGGTCGCCCGTGCGGGCGGTGATCGACGGTACGCTCGTCGGCCATGGAACTCGTGTTCGTCCGTCACGGCCAGCCCCGCTGGTCCGTCGACGGGATCGCCCAGCCCGATCCGATCCTCACCGAGATCGGTCGGCGCCAGGCCGAACTCGTCGCCCGGCGACTCGCCGGGGAACGCCCGATCGCCGAGATCCTGGTGTCGCCCGCGGTCCGGGCGGTCGAGACCGCCGCGCCGTTGGTCGAGCACACCGGCGTCGCAGCGACCGTGATCGCCGACCTCGTCGAGATCCAGATGCCCGACTGGACGGGACAACCCGACGAGACGGTCCAGCGGATCTTCGCCGACGCCCGGGACCGGCCTCCCGCGGCATGGTGGGAGGGGATCCCGGGAGGCGAGAGCTTCGCCGACTTCCACCAGCGGATCACCGCGACGGTCGATCGGCTGCTCGCCGACCGGGGGATCGCCCCCGACCCCGACCATCCTCATCTGTGGCGGGCGGGGGCGGATCCGGGCCGGGTCGTGGTCGTGGCCCATGCCGGGACGAACGCGGTGGCGCTCGGACATCTGCTCGGGGCCGAGCCGACACCGTGGGAATGGGAGCGGTTCATCCTCTATCACGCGTCGCTGGCGAGGATCCGGACGATCCCGCTCGCCGGCGAGCACGTGTTCTCCCTGCGCACCTTCAACGACCGGGAGCACCTGCCACCGGCGTTGCGGACACGCTGAGCCTCCCGGTCGCCGCCGGGCTCAGGGGGACTCGGCGGCGTCGACGATCTTGCGCAGGGCCGCGGCGAAGGCCTCGAGCTCGTCGGGTTCGAGGGGAGCGAGCATCTGCGCGCCGTCGTAGAGACGCTCCCTGGCCTGCCGGCGGAACCGGAGCCCCGCCTCGGTCAGGGCGAGCTGCTTGACCCGGCGGTCCGTCGGGTCCACGCGCCGCTCGGCGAGGCCGAGCTCCTCGAGACGGTCGGCGAGGCCGGTGACGTAGGACGCGTCGCACGAGAGCCGCTCGGCGAGGGCGCCCATGGCGATGGGCTCGTCGAGATGGTGAAGGGCGATCGCCAGCGGCGGGGTCAAGCCGACGTCGGCGAGGCGTTCGACGGCCGACCGGCGCATGACCAGCGACAGGCGCCGGAACAGCTCCATCACCTCGGCCTGGGTCTCATCCACGGGCGACATCCTACCGCGCTCGAACGGTTGCATGAGTTCATCAATGGTTTAGAGTATCAAGCATTCTGGACACCTCTGGAGGATCCATGAGCGAACGACCCATCGTCGTCGCCGAGGGCATCACCAAACGCTTCGGCGACATCGTCGCCCTCGACGACGTCGACCTGTGCATCGAGCCGGGCATGATCTACGGCCTCCTCGGCCCCAACGGCGCCGGCAAGACGACCCTCATCCGCGTCCTCACCACCCTGCTGCGACCCGAGGCCGGGCGGGCCGAGGTGGCGGGCGTCGACGTGCTCACCGACCCGCAGGAAGCCCGCCGCCATCTCGGCCTGGCCGGCCAGTTCGCCGCCGTCGACGACTACCTCACCGGCCGCGAGAACGTCGAGATGGTCGGCCGTCTCTACGGACTCGACGCCCGCGAGGCGAAGCGCCGCACCGCCGAGATCCTCGAGCGGATCGGCCTCGCCGACGCCGCCGACCGCACCGTCCGCACCTACTCGGGCGGCATGCAACGACGCCTCGACCTGGCGGCGTCGATGGTCGGAGAGCCTCAGGTGCTGTTCCTCGACGAACCGACCACCGGCATCGACCCGAAGAGCCGGATCGACATCTGGCTCCTGATCCAGGACCTCATCGCCCGGGGAACCACCATCTTGTTGACCACCCAGTACCTCGACGAAGCGGACCGGCTCGCCGACCGGCTCGCCGTCATCGACCACGGCAAGGTGATCTCGGAAGGGACCGCCGACGAGCTGAAGGATCGCCTCGGCGGAGCGGTGATCGAGGTCTCGGTCGGCGACGACGTCCGACCCCAGGTGCTCGAGGCGCTCCGTTCGGTGTGCGGAGAGGAGCCGAAGATCGACCCGGTCAACGGGTCGGTCACGGTGGCCGCACCCGATGGTCCACGCAGCCTCACCCGGGTGGTGCTCGCCCTCGACGAGGCCGGGATCGTCCCCGACGACATCGGCCTGCGCAAGCCCACGCTCGACGACGTGTTCCTGGCCCTCACGGGCCACGTCGCCGAAGAGATCACGGTCGCCACCGAGATGAGCCCAGGCAACCGCAAACGACGAGGCTTCGCCTTCGGAAGGAGCGAACGATGACCACCATGGCCTCTCCCCTCCGGGCCGCGCGGGACACCTCGGTCATCGTGCGGCGCAACCTGCTGCGCAACGTCCGGCTCCCGCAGCTCCTGGTGTTCGCCACCGTCCAGCCGGTCATGTTCCTCCTGCTGTTCAACTACGTCTTCGGCGGAGCCATCGGGCGCGCCATCCCGCCGGCGGCAGGCGGCGAGTACATCAACTGGCTCATCCCCGGGTTGCTGATCCAGGTCGCCGCCTTCGGCGCGGGCCAGACCGCGCTGGGTCTGACCGAGGACCTGTCGAAGGGCGTCATCGACCGCTTCCGCTCGCTTCCGATGGCGCGCTCGGCGGTGCTGGCGGGCAGGACCTTCGCCGACGTCATCCGCAACGGGGCGGTGATCACCCTGATGCTCGTCGTCGGGTTCCTCATCGGGTTCCGCTGGCAGACCAACATCCTCGGCATGGTCGGCGGCCTGGCGGTGGCGATGGCGTTCAGCTTCTCGATGTCGTGGGTCATGGCCCTGATCGGGTTGACGGTCAAGAACCCCGAGGCGGTGCAGTCGGCGGTGTTCATCCCCGTCTTCCCGCTCGTGTTCGCCAGCTCGGTGTTCGTGCCCACCGAGACGATGCCGTCATGGCTCCGGGCCTTCGCCGACAACCAGCCGGTCACCGCGATGACCAACGCCATCCGCGGCCTGGTCCTCGGCGAAGGGGCGCTGCCGGTCGGCCACACCGTCGCCGGCGACGTGCTCACGGCCCTGGCATGGGCGGCCGGGATCCTCGTGGTGTTCGTGCCGCTGGCGGTCCGGGCCTACCGCAGGATCACCTGATCAGCGACCGTACCGGCGCTCCCGGCGGGTGAAGTCCCGCAAGGATCGGAGGAAGTCGACCCGGCGGAACGCGGGCCAGTACACGTCGACGAACGAGTACTCGGCATAGGCCGCCTGCCAGAGCAAGAACCCGGACAGCCGGGCCTCGCCGCTGGTGCGGATCACCAGGTCGGGATCGGGCAGGTCGGCGGTATAGAGGTTCCCGGCGATGCCTTCGGCGTCGATCCGGTCGGCCAGCTCGGCGGAGGGAACGCGGTCGTCGGCGAGTCCCCTGACGAGGTCCCGGACGGCGTCGACGATCTCCTGGCGCCCCCCGTAGGCGAGGGCGATCGTCACGCGACGTTCCCCGTCGGGGCATCGTTCCTCGAGTTCCTTGGCCGCCTCGACGAGCGGAGCCGGGAGCAGGTCGAGGCTGCCGATGAACCGGACGTTCGTGTCGTGGAGCTCGTCGGGCAGGCGCCGGAACAGGTCGATGAGCACGTCGTAGTACGGCTCGAGCTCTTCGGCGGGCCTGGCGAGGTTCTCCTTGGACAGCAGCCAGCAGGTGACGGCGGGGATGGCGAGCTCGTCGGTCCAGTGGAGGAACTCGACGAACTTGTCCATGCCGACCCGATAGCTCGACGCGTAGTCGGGCAGGCCCTCGGCGCGGGCGTAGCGGCGATGCCCGTCGTGGATGACGGCGATGTGGCGGGGGAGGGCGTCCCGGTCGAGGCCGGCGAGCAGCCGGTCCTCGTAGACGCGGTACAGCAAGCTGCGGAGCGGTGTCGGCGATGCCATGGCGAGCCCATCCTATCGGCGGGATGGAGAAAGACCCGGTCTCGGCGGCCGCGAGCTTTCGATTGTGTCGACAATCTGCCAGTATCGCGCGCACCGAATCCGACAAAGAGGGGTGCCACCATGGCGATGTCTGCCGAGCACAAAGCTGCGCTGGCGAGGGGACGGAAAGAGGCGCGAGCGATCAAGGCCTATCTGGCGGCTTTGTCGACACCGAAACGCCGCGGTCGGCCGGTGGATCCGGAGAAGCTGGCGGCCAAGATCGCTCAGCTCGACGAGCGGATCAAGGCCGAGCAGGACCCGTTGCGGAGGATCGATCTCATCCAGGCTCGCATCGACGCGGAGCGCTCGTTGGAGTCCGCCCAGGCGTCGAACGATCTCGAGGAGCTCGAGAAGGGTTTCGTCGAGTACGCGGCGTCCTATTCCGAGCGCAAGGGCATCTCGTACGCGGCCTGGCGCGAGGCGGGCGTCCCCGCCCCCGTCCTGAAGGCCGCCGGCATCAAACGCACCCGCAAGACCTGACCCG
>JALVQZ010000186.1 GCA_027036355.1 Acidimicrobiia bacterium
GCGAAGTAGAGCCGCCACGCCTCCGAGACGGCGTTCGGGTCGGCGAGGTAGCGCCGGTGGAGTTCCTCTACGAGCCAGGCGTTGGGGCCCTGGGGATCGATCTCGGGGAGCCGTTCGGACGGCGCGGGTTGCATGGCCTCCATGGTATCCCCGAAGGATCACACGGATGTGATTTCGGGGAGCGCCGGCGCCGGGCGAGGGCGTCCGGCACCGGGGAGGCGGCGGGCCTCCCCGGGCCGGCGGGTCGAGCTACGGCGTCACCGTGAGCTCGGCGTACATCCCGTTGACCAGGTGCGGCGGGCCGCCGGGGACGTCGGGAGGTCCGCCTTCGGAGGCCGCGGCCGCCGCGAGGTAGGCGTCGGGGTCGGCGCCGGTGGGGATCACACAGATCACCGCGTAGCGGCCCGGTTCACGCAGGACGCCGTCCCCCTCGACGGCGATGGCGTCCTCGCCGGGCGGTGCGACCAGCACGGTGGCCAACCCGGGGAAGAACGCCGCCAGCTCCTCTGGCGGGAGCTGCACGAGCTCGGCCACGCTGCGGGTCTCGTCGTCGGGGAGCCGGATGGCGACGAACTCGTGCACCTCCGCCTCACTGGTGTTCCGCAGGGCGATGGTGGTCCCGGCAGGGACCTCCTCGGGCAGGTCGACGTAGCCGTAGTCGACGGCCTCCACGGCGACCGTGGCGTCCCCGGCCGGGCCGGCTGTCTCGGGCTCTGCGGTCCCGCAGGCGGCGGCGAGCAGCAGCAGCGAGGCGACGAGCGCGATGGTCCGTTTCTTCATGGTCATCCCTCCTCTCGGTTCGGGTCGATGGCGGCGGGGGGTGGGCCGAGGATCGGGATCCCGTAGCGGGCGCAGACCTCGGCCACCTCGGCGGGGTCGATGGGCCCGGGCTCGGGCAGGCTCGGCGAAGGGGTCGGCGTTCCGAGCGCCGAGACCATCCGATCGAACCGGGGCGGCCCGTCGGGCGAAGCGGTCACGCTGACGAACCGGGCCATGTCCGAGGTCACCTGGAAGGTGTGAGGGACGGCTCGGGGCAGGTAGGCGATGGCGCCTGTTCCGCCGACGATGCGCTCGTCGCCCGTGTGGAAGACGAGCTCGCCGTCGAGGACGATGAACAGCTCGTCCTCGTGGTCGTGGCGGTGCAGCGGGGGGCCGAAGCCCCGGGGGCCGAGGAACTCGACGACGCTCATCGAGCGGTCGTCCCCGGCGGCGACCTTCACGGTCGCCAGGTGGTTGAGGAAGTGGTAGTGATCCCCTTCCTGGGCGGCGAGCACGAATGGCTCCTGACCGGCGAGAGTGTGGTGGGTACTCATGCGACGCATCCTGGGCGACGACCCTTAGGGGAACCTTTGTGATGCGCCGGCGCGCGCCGTCCTCCGGCGACGATGTGGTGGCCGCAGGCCGCTATGTGCCGCGACCGTCGGCGCGGCCCCGAGGTCAGCCCGGCTCGCCGATCGACGACGCCGGGGGCACGGTGACGTCGAGCTCGGCCATGGCTGCGGCGTAGGCGGCGTAGGCGCGCTCGGCCTCTCGTTCCTCCCGCATGGCGCGCAGCGAGGCGATCAGCCGGTGGTGGGCGTCCTCGTCGTAGCGGTCGGTGGCGACGAGGCGCCGGGCCAGCGCCGCCGCCTCCCGATGGTGGCCGTTGGCGGACGCTTCGTCGGCGAGGCGCCGGGCGGCGGAGACGAACCGGGTCCGAGCCTCGTCACGGACCGGGCTCGTCCAGTCCTCGTAGACGTCGGCGGGGAGGAACTCCCCCTGGTAGATGGCGGCGATCGTCCGGTCGTCCGTGGCGTTCATCAGGTCCTCGAGGTCGGTCGTCGCCGCGCGCAGGTCGAGGCGGACGCTGTCCCGGTCGGCGACGACCCCGCCGCGGAGCACGCGACGTACCGCGGAGAGCTGCACGGAGAGCCGAGGACCGAGCTTGCCCCGGTCGTGCTCGTCGGGCCAGAAGAGGTCGAACAGCTCGTCGCGGGTGACCGGCCACCCGCGGGCGGCGACGAGGCGTTTGCACAGGCTCCGAGCGAGACGGGAGCCCCACTCGCCGGTGGCCACCTCGACGCCGTCGACGAGGACGGCGAACCGACCGAGGGTCTGGATCCGCACCGAGGGGTACGGCTCCATCGGGGGCTTCGAGGAGACGGTGCCGGTCACCCAGCGCTCCATGATGTCCATCCAGCCCATGTCGCCGGCGTAGGCGAAGTGGTCGTCGCCTTCGAGCTCGACGAGCTCCGCGCCGGGGATCCCCGCGGCGAGCTCCCTGCCGAAGTCGATCGGCACCGGCTGGTCCCCGATGCGGTGCAGGACCAGGGTCGGCACGGTGATCTGCGGCAGGACCTCGCGCACGTCCATGTGCCACATGAGGTCGATGAGCCGGCGCAGGGAGGAGCGGGAGGCGGCCGCTCGCTCGTAGCGCTGGTGCCAGGCCCGGAACTCGGGATCGGCGGCCAGGGACGGGGCGAAGCGGTCCACGATGAAGGAGTCCGGGGTGCCCCAGACGTCGGCGAAGTGCTCGGAGCGCTTGCGGCCGGCGGCGACCTCGTCGGCATCCCAGTCCGGCGGCGCCATGTACGGGCCGGTGCCCCACAGGATGAGGCTCTCCACCCGGTGGGGATAGGTGGCGGCGAAGAGGACCGCCATGGGGCCGCCCTCGGAGCTGGCGAAGAGATGGGCGCGCTCGACGCCCGCGGCGTCCATCACGGCCCGGAGATCGTCGACGCGCTCGTCGATGTCGTTGACCTCGGCCTGGTCCGACGCGCCGGTGCCGCGCTTGTCGAAGTGGATGAAGCGGGAGAACCCGGCGAACCGCCGCAGCATCGAGGCGATGTCCCTCCACTCCCAGGCCATCTCGATGTTCTGGGCCAGCGGCGGGACCGAGACGATCGTCGGTCCCTCGCCGAGCTCCTGGTAGGCGATGCGGGCACCGGGGACGGTGGCGAACCGGATCGGTGGCATGGCGTCGCTCATGGCACGGTGAGCCTAAACCGATGGGGAGGTCGGCCGCGGGCGCCGGCCCTGGGCCGCTCCTCCCACCGAGCCCGGAGGAGCCTGACGCGGGAAGGTGGCCCGCCGCATCGCTTCGAGATGCGGTGAGGCGGGCCCGCTCAGTGGAGCTGCCACACCGCCCCGGTGCGTGGCGGGATCGACACCCGCAGATGATGCTCGCCGAACTCCACGTCGGCCTTCCCCCACAGCAGCTCGGCGTTCCCGGCCTTCAGGTCGGTGTAGGGGATCGTGCCCGCCTCGGTGGCGTCGCCGGCGTTGACGAGCACGACGATCCGGTCGTCCCCGTCGATGCGTTCGAAGGCGTAGGCCTTGGAACCGTCACCCTCGTCGGTGGGCCACAGCACCCGGTAGTCGGCCGAGCGCAGGGCCGGATGCGCCTTGCGGAGGGCGATGAGCTCCTTCGTCGTGTTCAGCAGATCGCGGTTCCACCGGTCGGGGTGGTCCCACGGGAACGTCCGGCGGTTGTCGGGATCCTTGTGTCCTTCGAGTCCGATCTCGGTGCCGTAGTAGAGACATGGGGCCCCGGGGAAGGTGTACAGGAGGAGCAACGCCAGCACGACCCGGTCGGTGTGGTTGCTCGCCATCGTCAAGATGCGCGGCGTGTCGTGGGAGTCGAGGAGGTTGAGGTTCGCGGTGAGGGCGAAGCTCGTGTAGTCGTTCAGGATGTCGTGGACCCGTCCCCGATAGCCGTCGGCGTCGATCGCCGGGGACACGTTGTAGTGGGGATTGTCGATCCGGGTCGTCCGGTCGAAGGCATCACCGACGGCGAACGCGATCGTCGCCGCGGCGAAGCGGTAGTTCATCGTGCCGTCGAAGCGTTCCCCGAAATCGATCCACCACGAGGCGTCGCCCCAGATCTCCCCGACGATGTAGCAGTCGGCGGAGATCGCCTTGACCCGGGTCCGGAACTCCTCCCAGAACCCCTCGGTCTTGATCTCCTCGGGCACGTCGAGTCGCCAACCGTCGATCCCCTTCCGCGCCCAGTGTTCGCCGACCTGCATGAGGAACTCCCGGGTCATCGGGTTGTCGGTGTTGAACTTGGGGAGCGCCCGGATGCCCCACCACGATTCGTAGTTCGCCGGTTCGGACGTCTCGTAGGGATGGATGGGGAAGCCATGGACGTGGTACCAGTCGACGTACGGCGAGTGCTCGTTGTTCTCGGCGATGTCGTGGAACTGGAGGAGGCCGCGACCCGAGTGGTTGAACACCCCGTCGAGGACCACCTTGATGCCTCTGGCGTGGCAGGCGTCGAGGAGGCGGTCGAAGGCGGCGTCGCCGCCGAGCATCGGATCGACGTGGAAGTAGTCGTGGGTGTGGTACCGATGGTTGGCGCCGGACTGGAAGATCGGGTTGAAGTAGATGGCGTCGACGCCGAGGTCGACGAGCCAGTCCAGATGCTCGACGACCCCGACGAGGTCGCCGCCCTTGTACCCGAACGTCGTCGGCGACGCGTCCCACGGCTCCAATCCGGACGGTTTGGGAACGGAGTCCGACCGGGCGAACCGGTCGGGGAAGATCTGGTAGAAGACGGCGTCCCGGACCCAGGGGGGCGGGAGGTTGGGTGTTCCGGTCATGGCGAGGCTCCTGTGGTTCCCGTCGGCACGACGGTCGGCCATGTTATGCCGCACGCCGGATGTGTCGTCGCCGCCGGCGCCGGAACGCCGGCGGCGTAGCATGCCGCGATGCGGTTCCCCGTTCGGCTTCTGGTCGTCTCCGTGCTGTTGGTGTCGGTGAGTGCACTGCCGGTGTTCCTCGTTGGATCGTCGATCGTGCCGATGGGTCGGGAGCTCGGGTTTGGGGTGAGCGGCCTCGGAGCGCTGGCGGCGGCGTTCTTCCTGACCTCCTCGGTGACCTCCGCGCCCCTCGGCCGCCTCGTGCAGCGCCTGGGGTGGCGCACGGCGTTGACGGTCGGCGCCAGCGCTTCGGCGTTCGTCCTCGTCGGCATCGCGGGCCTCGTCCGTTCCGTGTGGACCCTGGCGATCGCGTTGGTCGTGGCGGGAGCGTTCTACGGGATGGCGAACCCGGCGGCGAACCTCGCCCTCGCCGAGCACGTCGATCCGACCCGCAGGGCGCTGACCTTCGGCCTGAAACATGCGGGGATCCCCCTGGCGTCGTTGTTGGCGGGGTTGGCGGTTCCGGTCGTGGTCGTCGATCTCGGGTGGCGATGGGCGTTCGCTCTCGGCGCCGTGCTGGCGCCGGTGTGCGTCGCCCTGGCGCGTCGCGTGCCGGAGGCGGTCACCGACCACGCGCAGCGTGACGACCCCCGCCGGCCGGCGATCCGGCTGGAACGGGGGGCCCTCGGTGCGTTGGCGGTCGCCGCCGGTCTCGCCACCGTCGCCGCGCTGGCCCTCGGCGGTTTCACCGTCGCCGCGGCCGTGGACCGGGGCGTCGACGTGGCTGCCGCGGGTTGGCTCCTGTTCGCCGGTTCCGCGGCGAGCATCGCCGGGCGCGTGGTCGCCGGCTGGCTCACCGACCGGGCCGGTGGCCGCGGCTTCGCAGCGGCCGCCGCGGTCATGGCGATCGGCGCCGGTGTCTTCGTGGGTCTCATGTTCGCTTCTGGTGGATGGTTCGCCGCCCTCGTCCTCGCGGCCTTCGCCACCGGATGGGCCTGGCCGGGTCTGATGACCTTCATCGTGGTGAACGCCAACCGGACGACGGCGGCGACGTCGTCGGGGGTGACCCAGGCCGGCGTGTTCGTGGGCGCCGGCCTGGGGCCGATCGGGGTGGGGCTCCTCGCCGAGCGGGCCTCGTTCGCCGCCGTGTGGGCCGTCGTGGCCGTCGCCTCGATGGCGGCGGCGGCGATCGTGATGGTCGTCGGGAGGTCGGCAGGGCCGGTGCCCCGATAGCCTGCGGCCATGGTGCTGGAGCCGCTGAAGGATCGGGTCGTCGCCTCGGCGACGTCGCTGTTCTCGCACGCACCGTACCCCCTGCACGACACCATGGCGTACCGAGGGGACGCCGGGCTGTTCGGCCCGGCGTCGGTGACGTGGGAGGTCGTCGGTGACGCGGCGGCGTTCGTCGGCGGGATCAGGGCGCTGTTGGTGCAGTCCGCGCATCCCGAGGTCCTGGCCGGCGTGACGGCCCATTCCCGGTACCGGGACGACCCGTTGGGTCGGCTCTCGCGAACCTCGGCGTACGTCACGGCGACGTCGTACGGGGCTGCGCCGGAGGTGGAGGCGGCGCTGTCGATGGTGCGGCGTGCGCATCGCGGGGTCGCCGGAACGTCGTGGAGAGGACGAACCTACGCGGCGGACGATCCGGCCCATGCGGCGTGGGTCCACAACGTGCTGGTCGACTCGTTCCTCGCCGCGTTCGCCGCCTACGGGCCTCGGCCGTTGGAGGACGCGGAGGCGGATCGGTTCGTCGCCGAGCAGACCCGTCTCGGTGTTCGGCTGGGAGCGTCACCGCTGCCCGCCACCGCCGGCGATCTTCGGCGCTGGATCGTCGAGCACCCGGACATCGCTTCGTCCCGAGAGGTCGCCGAAACGGTCGCGTTCCTGCGCCGGCCGCCGCTGCCGCGGGCGGTGCGACCGGCCTATCGCCTCCTGTACGAGGCGGCCGCCGCCACCATCGATCCGCCTCTCCGCGACCTGCTGGGGGTGCGGGTGAGGCCGGGATCGGCGGCGGTGGGCGCCGCGGTGGTCTCTGCGCTCCGCTGGGCACTGGGGTCGTCGCCGTCGTGGTTCCTGGCGCTGCGACGGGTCGGAGCGCCGATCCCGCCGGGACGGTTCCGTCCGTCTCGGGTCCGCGACCTCGAGCGGCGATGAGCGCGCAGCGGCCTATGGTCTGGTCATCGTGATGCGGATCGGCTACCAGGGTGAGGAGCACTCGTACAGCCATCGCGCCGTCTCGGAGCTGTTCCCCGACGCCGAGGCGGTCGGGATGCGCAGCTTCGTCGCCGCGTTCGCGGCGATCGAGCACGGGGAGGTGGATCGGCTGGTGCTGCCCGTCGAGAACTCGACGACCGGGTCGGTGCTGCCGGTGCTCGACCGACTCCCGCACGTCCCCGGTCGCAAACGCCTGGCCATCGTCGCCGAGCATCGCGTCGAGGTTCAGCACACGCTGCTCGGGGTGCCAGGGGCGACGCTCGAAGACGTCACCGAGGTGCGTTCCCATGCCCAGGCGCTGGCCCAGGCGGAGGCGGCGTTGCTCGATCTGGGGATCGAGCCGGTGGCGTCGCACGACACCGCCGGTGCGGTGCGGGAGGTCGCCCGCCTCGGGGACGTCTCGGTGGCCGCTCTCGCTCCGGAGGCTGCCGGCGTGGCGCATGGACTGCAGGTCCTGGCGCGGGAGGTGATGGACCGGGCGCACAACACGACCCGCTTCTTCGTCCTCGCTCCCGGGCCGCCGCGGGTCGGCCCGGACGACGACAAGACCAC
The DNA here is from genome assembly GCA_027036355.1 of Acidimicrobiia bacterium. Taxonomy (GTDB): domain Bacteria; phylum Actinomycetota; class Acidimicrobiia; order Spongiisociales; family UBA5794; genus JALSQW01. The sequence continues at coordinate 7,386 of JALVQZ010000186.1, forward strand.
GATCGTGTTCACGACCGAGCACCGTCCCGGGGCGCTCGCCTTGGCGCTGACCGAGCTGGGGCTCCGGGGCGCCAACCTGACCCGGATCGAGTCGCGTCCGTCCGACGAGGCATGGAGCTATCGGTTCTTCATCGATCTGGTCCACGAACCGGGCCCGGAGGGACTGGCCGCGGTCGCCGATCCTCCGCCCGCGACCTGCGCCCACTTCGAGATCCTCGGCTCGTACCGCTCCGGCGTCCATCGCGACGTCACGGATGCGTGAGGGGACGCCGGCGTCCGGCGGTTCCTCCGAAGCTGTCGTACCTGGGGGGTATCGTGGCGGCATGGTGAAGGCGGACGGCGGCGGCAACGGCGAGAGCAGACGGGGACCGACGGCGACGTCGACCTTCGGGGTCGGCCGGCGCGAGAGCCACGACGCCACCAAGTTCTACGAGCGGTTCCCCGCACCCGAGATCTCCGACGACGACGAGGTCGCCGTCGCCCCCGACTTCGACGACCCGTGTTTCGTCGGCGACGCCAGGGACATGCACCACATCCCCGACCGTTCCGTCGCCCTCGTCGTCACCTCGCCGCCGTACTTCGCCGGCAAGGAGTACGAAGAACACCTGGGCGCCGACGGGACCCCGTCGGCGTACGTCGAGTACCTCGAGATGCTGCGCGACGTCTTCGCCGAATGCGTCCGGGTCCTCGAACCGGGGGGCCGGATCGCGGTCAACGTCGCCAACCTGGGTCGCAAGCCCTACCGGAGCCTGTCGGCGGACGTGATCCGGATCCTCCAGGACGACCTCCGGCTCCTGCTCCGGGGCGAGGTCGTGTGGGTCAAGGCGAAGGGCGCCGTCGGATCCGTCGCCTGGGGGTCGTACCGGTCCGCGGCCAACCCGGTGCTCCGCGACGTCACCGAACGGGTCATCATCGCCAGCAAGGGCCGGTTCGACCGGGCTCGCACCCCCAAGCAGCGGGCGGCCGAAGGGCTCCCCCACGAGACGAAGACCACCGCCGACGAGTTCCTCGCCGCCACCCTCGACGTCTGGGAGATCGAGGCCGAGAGCGCCAAGCGCGTCAACCATCCCGCCCCGTTCCCGGTCGCCCTGCCTCGGCGGCTCATCAAGCTGTACACCTACGAGGGTGACCTGGTACTCGACCCCTTCATGGGCTCGGGCACCACCCTGGTCGCCGCCCTCAAGGAGCGTCGGCGAGGAGCCGGGTACGACCTCGATCCGACCTACGTCGACCTCGCCAGGGAACGCCTCGCCCGGGAACGAGCCCGGATGCGCGGCCCGCACGGGGACGGCGCCGCGGCCGGGACCGTCGAGATGCCGGTCGTGGACCCCGCCGACAACTTCCAGGCCCGGGCCACCCAGGAAGGACGGGTCGCCCAGGAGATCGCCAGGCAGGTCCTCGAGACCTCCGGGTTCACGATCGTCAAGAAGGGCTACCGGCCCCGCGGCCTCGGCGTCCAGTTCAACTTCCTCGTCACCGACCGGGCGGGCGAGCAATGGTACGTGGACGTCACCGGCGCCTTCACGACCACCAGGGGTGGGCTCCTGCGCACCGACTCGGTGTGGAAGGCCCTCGGCCGGGCCCTGGTGCTGCGGGAACATCACGAACGCGTCCACCGCGAGCAAGGCCCGTCGGCACCGCCGGCCAGCTCGCCACGGTTGTTGCTGTTGACCTCCCATCTGCCCAAGGAAGGAAGCGAAGGGCACAAGGCGCTGCACGCCGCGGGCCCGTCGTCGTTCTGGGACGCCATCGAGATCTTCGACGAAGACCACGGCAGGCGGCGGCTCGCCGCCTACGCCACCGGGGAGCACGACCGGCCCCTCGAAGGCTTCTGGGACCAGTCCGAGATCGACGGGATGTCGTGAGCGGACCGCTCGTCGCCTTCGGAGTCGTCAGGGACGATCCCCCGACCGTGTACATCGCCGAGGACGTCGAGGTCCTGCAGCGGATCCTCGCCTTGAAGGTCGTGGCTCGCACGGAGCCCGGACGTCTGCCCCCGAGCGAAGCCGACCTGCTCAGGGCCGCCCTCCTCGAGGAACGCTGGGGTGACGCCGTGTCCCGCTGGATCCGCCACACCGGGATCCCCATCGACGTCCACACCGAGCGGGTCGTCACCGCCGACGACGTCCCCGCCGACATCATCGGCGCCCAGCTGCAGTTCGCCCCGCTGTTCCGGGACCGTTGACGTGACCGCCCTCCTGACCCTCATCACCGAGATCGTCACCGGCCTCGGGATGCTCGGCTTCCAGGATCTGGACCGTGCCCTCCAAGCGCGGCCGCGTGCGATCACCAACGTCGAAGACCAGCACTTCGACGCCCTCATCGACGCCAAGGACGCCGGCCGCCATTCCGGCGACTTCGCCGTGTCCTGGCGCAACGGCGTCGAGTTCGCCAGGGCCGCCGAAGGGCTCCGCGGCCGGCCGCCATGGTGGATCGAGTGGAAGGGCACCCACCGCCCGCCGCGCTACGAACAGATCCCGGCCGATCTCCGCGTCGACCACGTCTATCTCATCTCGTGCAAGTACGGTTCGAACATCCTCACCAACTCATCGCCGGCGAACCTGTTCGACCGGCGTCTGGCAGACCGGCGTCAGCACCGGGTGGACTGGTTCCACGAGGTCGCTCCCGAGGCCTACCAGGCCTTCTACGACACGTGCCGGGACTGGATCGGCTCGGACCTGCTCGGTGGTGCCGACCTTCCCGATCGGGTCGCCGACCTCGATCCCGAGCACCGGGCGATGCTGAAGGCCCGCCTGCCGCGGCGACTCTCGGGAGCTCCCGCCGAGGCCTACCGGGAGTTCGCCGCGACCGTCGCCGAAGCCTCGGCGGCCCGATGGCGGACCAGCCTGTCGACCCCGGCCCGCAGGGAGGAGATGCTGTGGCGCCTCCTCCGGTTGCAATCCGCTCCGTACTTCGTGCTCGGCGAGTCCGCCACCGGCGCTCCGCTGCGGTTCCGCGTGGGGACACCCTGGGACTTCCGGATCCGCTACCGGCTCCGCACCTTCCGGGTCGCCGCGGCGGAAGGCCGAGAGCAGCCGGTCGTCGAATGGTCGGCGACGGTCGTCGATCGGGACGCGGCGACCGAACGGACCGTGTCGGGCCACGTCGAGGTCCGGTGGAGCCACGGCAGGTTCGCCCAGGTGCCGGAGGCCAAGGTCTACCTCGACACGCCCCACCACGACGTGCCCGGCTACTTCCCGCTCGACGAGCGAGCCGGAGACGCCCAGCTCGTGTTCGGTCCGTGACCGGTACGCCTGCAACCGGCTCCGAGGCGATGGGACGGGCCGTCGTCGCCGTCGTCCCGTTCGTGGTCGGCGGCCTGGTGGCCTCCACCGCGCTCCTGGCCGTCTCGTCGCCCACCACCACGACCCTGTTCCTCGTCCATCTCGCCGCGCTCGTCGGCTTCGCGCTCGTCGTGGCCGTCCGGCTGTCGGGGTTCGCCGACGCCGACTGGTTCGGGTGGACCGGATGGTCCCCGTTCGTCGCAGCGCTGGCATCGGGCGTCGGGGTCGTGTTCCTGGTGACCGGATCCACCGCGCTGGTCACCCTGGCGTCGTCGGCGGCTCTCCGGATGCCTCCCTCCACGCAGTTCCTCCAACTCCTGTCGGCCCTCGACATCGCCTGGGCGATGTCGGCGTTGATGGTCGGGTTGGGGCGTCTCGGCGGCCGCCGTCTCGCCGTCGGAGGCGGGCTCCTCCTCGGCGTCGTCTGCGTGTGGTCCATCGGGGCCTACCTGGCGGCCGTCGGCTTCGGCCCCGACGGCGCCTGGATCGTCGACGGCGACGCCCTGGTCCGGTACGTGATCCCTTTCGACGTCATGGCCGCCGTCGCCGGGTCGGGAGCCCTCGTCGTCGGGACGTGGCGAGCGACCCGTCAGGAGGTCGGCGGCGACGGCGGGCGGGAGGCCAGCGAACAGGCCAGGCCCCAGTCGTAGGGAGCGAACCGGACCTTCGGCGGGGAGGCCGCGATCGCTCGAGCGAGGTCGTCGGTCAACCATCGCGACACGGCCGCCGCCAGGTTCGATCTCCGCGCCGGGAGCCACGTCGGCATCCTGGAGGGTCGCGTGAAGTCGCCGCCGTACCAGAGGAACACCCGTGACAGGGTCATGGTGTGGACCGACGGCTCGTAGCCGGCCCCTCCCGCCGCCAGGAACGAACGCATCTGATCGTCGAGCTGGTGGTCGATCCGGTGCCCGACGAACGGCTCGTAGCGGAGGGTGGGGCACGACACCGACCCGCACACGAGGGCGGCGTGGATGCGGGGATCGCCGAACCGGCGGATCTTGCCATGTTCGATGTCGTTGAGCGACAGCGCCTCGCCGGCCACCTCGACCCACGGGCCGTCGAAGGCGCCGGGCACCCGAAGCACGGTCGTTCGACCGTCGGCGAGCGCATCGCCCGCCACGCGCAACGCCCCGGCGTTGTACAGGTCGATCCAGTAGGCGAGGGCCGATGACCGGTCCAGTGCGTCGGGATCGACGCCCGCGAGGCGATCGCGGTACCGGTCGAGGCGGGGACGCAGGTCGACGAGGGCCGCGGTCCCGGCGGTGGCCAGCGCGTCGAGGACGGCCGCGAGATCCTCGTGGCGGTCCGGCTCGTCCGACGGTTCGGGGCTTCGAGGGGCGGGCGGGCGAACGCGTCGGGCCCGCAGGACCGACCATGCCACGCGGAGAGGGTTCGGTTG
>JALVQZ010000187.1 GCA_027036355.1 Acidimicrobiia bacterium
GATGTCGAGTCCCTTGCGGAAGCTCCGGGGCCAGTACTTCATGTCGCGGACCTCGATCTCGACGCCCTCGGCCGTGTCGCGTTCGACGTGGTAGCGAGCGACCAACGTGCGGTCGGCGGCGTCGACGGCGAACCCGCTCGGTGCGCGCCATCGACCGGCGATCGGCATCCATCCCTCGTTGCCGACCTGGAAGGACTCGTCGGCGCCGCCCGACGAGTTCTCGTTCCTGAGGTAGAAGGTGCCGTTGGACGGCCGGAAGACGCCTGGGGTGTCGACGCCGTCGCCGTCCCAGTCACCGGCCACGTAGCGGTCCGCGGGGTCTCCGAAGATCATGAGGACGTCGGCGGGACCCGAGGTATGCTCGTTCTTGAGGAACACCTCGCCGGTGGATGGTCGGTGGAGCCCGATGGTGTCGATGCCGTCGCCGTCGAAGTCGCCGACGAACGGTACGTCCGAGGGGTTGCCGAACACGTAGCTGTAGTCGGCCGGGCCGAGGGAACCACCGTTGGGCCCGAGATGGTTCGAGATGTAGATGCGCTGTTCGGACGGGCGGTAGATGGATACGGTGTCGATGCCGTCGCCGTCGAAGTCACCGACGAGAGGCACGTCGGAAGGGTTCCCGAAGAAGTAGGTGATCTCGGCGACACCTTGGATGTTGGCGTTCGTCAGGTAGACGAAGCCGTCGCTGCGGCGGAACAACCCGGGCGTGTCCTCGCCGTCGCCGTCCCAGTCTCCGAGGAAGGGCGTGTCGGCCGGGTTCCCAAAGAAGAACGGCACGTTGTCACCCAGCTTCCATTGGCCTTGTTGGGGATTGAACAGGCCGGGCTCGTCGGGTTCGGCGGCCAAGGCCGCGGTGCCCAGCGCGAGCGACGCGACGAGGGCGGCGCCCACCACGAACAGGCCTCTCGAGGGTCTCACCGGTCGTCCTCCTCTCGGAGCGATCATCGTATGGCACGGCGGCGGCGCCGTCGATGACCAGATCGATGACCACCCGATGTCCCGCTCTGCGGAACGGCCGGCCGGACCACCCTCCCGAACCCAGGGTTCGCCAAGCCCTCACAGGGCTCCCACAACCCTGGGTTCGCCGTACCCGGCGTCGCTGCGAGGAACTCTGGGCTGGCCGAGCCCTCAGAGGGCTCCCACAACCCAGGGTTCGCCAAGCCCTCACAGGGCTCCCACAACCCAGGGTTCGCCAAGCCCTCACAGGGCTCCCACAACCCAGGGTTCGCCAAGCCCTCACAGGGCTCCCACAACCCTGGGTTCGGCGGATCAGGGGCCGACGTAGCCGGGGAAGTCGGCGGGGTACGGGGGGAACGCGTCGAGGATCTCGTCGATCGTCTCCCGGAACTGCCCGAGCGCCTCTGGATCGGTGCGCTTGCGGAGGATCTCGACGATGAGATTGCCGATCATCATCATCTGCTCCTGGCGCATCCCGGCGGTCGTCACCGCCGGCGTCCCGATCCGGATCCCCGAGGTGATGAAGGGCGAACGAGGATCGAACGGGATGGCGTTGCGGTTCAGGGTGATCCCCATCTCGTCGAGCAGCGTCGCGGCTTCCTTCCCGGTGAGGTCCTTGTCGAAGCTGCGGAGGTCGGCGAGGAACATGTGGTTCTCCGTCCCGCCGGACACGACCCTGATGCCGCCCTCCGCGACGGTGTCGGCGAGCACCTTGGCGTTCCGGACCACCTGGGTGGCGTAGGTGGCGAACTCCGGCTCCCCAGCCAGCTTGAAGGCGAGAGCCTTGGCGGCGATCTGGTGGTTGATGGGGCCACCCTGGGTGAACGGGAACACCGCCTTGTCGATGGCCTTGGCGTGCTCGGCCTTGGCCAGGATCAGGCCTCCGCGGGGACCCCGCAGCGCCTTGTGGGTCGTCGCGGTGACCACATCGGCGTACGGCACCGGGTTCGGATGAGCGCCGCCGGCGATGAGTCCGATGATGTGCGCCGCGTCGACCAGGTAGATCGCACCGACCTCGTCGGCGATATCCCGGAACGCGGCGAAGTCGGGGATCTGCGAGTAGGCCGAGTACCCCACGACGATCATCTTCGGGCGATGGGTCGCCGCCAGCTTGCGGACCTCCTCCATGTCGATCCGCTCGGTGTCGGGATCGACGCCGTAGGAGACGAAGTCGAACAGCTCCCCCGAGAACGACACCGGCGACCCGTGGGTGAGATGTCCGCCTTGGTCCAGCCGCATCCCCAAGATCGTGTCGCCAGGCTCCAGGAAGGCGAAGTACGCGGCCATGTTCGCCTGCGACCCCGAGTGGGGCTGGACGTTGGCGTGCTCGGCGCCGAACAGGGCCTTCGCTCGGTCGATGGCGAGGGACTCGATCTCGTCGACGACCGCGCATCCCTCGTAGTACCGGCGGCCCGGGTAGCCCTCCGAGTACTTGTTGGCCAGGACGGATCCGGCGGCCTGCATCATGGCATAGGAGACGAAGTTCTCCGACGCGATGAGCTGGACGTGACGTCGCTGACGGGTCACGTCACGGTCGATCAATCCGGCGAGGGCGGGGTCCACCTGCCCGAGCGGCGTCATGTCGGTCATCGCATCCTCCTCGAAGCGCGCCCGGCAGCGTAGCGGCTCGTCGAGCCCCGGGAACCCGGCGTTCACCCCACCGCGGCGGAACGATCCGTCATCACGTCGGCGAAGCCGATGGCCGGGAGCGGCACGATCGGGGCCAGCAGCGCCCAGATCGTCGCATCCACCACGGCGATGCCGATCAGCACCACGGCGACGAACGCCAGCGCAACGAGGCGAGTCGCCATACGCGCCGGCTCGCCGACGGGAGGGATGGCGAGCAGCCCGGGCACGCCGAGAAGGGCGATCGGCATAAGGAACGCCACGGCGGGGTTGCCCGTGATGGTCCACAGCAGGAACAGGAACGCTCCCCCGCCGAGTCCCAACGAGGCGGCGCGAACACCGACCGCGAGCGGCTCCGGCGCCCCACCGAGGCCAGCGAGGGCGAGCACCGCTCCGATCACCCCGAGACCACCGACGAACAGCGCTCCGCCCGGCGCGGCGGGGACCACCGCCACGGCGAACCAGAACGACACCGCGCCGATGAGGGTCGCCACGGCGATCCCGAGCCACGGTCCCCGGGGCACGTCAGGGACGAACGGGGCCGGAACGGAGGACCCGCTCGGTCGGCTCGGTGACATCGACGACGGTCGACGCCTCCCCGCCGGGAGCCTCGCCGGGGAGGTACACGGCGACGGCATCGCCGAAGACCTCCCGTGCTTCGTCGGCCGACGCGGCGACGGATTGCCCCGAGACGTTGGCGCTGGTGACCGCCAGTGGGCCGGTCCGACCCAACAGCTCGAGAGCGACCCGATGGCGGGGGCAACGGAGCCCGACCGTGCGACGTTCCCGATGGCCGATCCAGTCGGGGATCGACGGGAGCTTGGGAACCACGATGGTCAGGCCGCCCGGCCAGTGCGCCTCGGCGAGCTCGAGCGCCCGGTCCTCGAACACACCGATCTGTTGGGCTTGATCGAGATCGGCCACGAGGATGGCCAGTGGCTTGACGCCGGGTCGCCCCTTCAGCTCGAACAAGGTGGCGAGGGCGTCGGGATCGAACGGGTCGGCGGCGAGACCGTAGAGGGTGTCGGTGGGGAGACCGACGATCGCTCCGGCGCGGATCGCCTCGACCGCGGCTTCGATGGCGGGTTCGTCGCTCACGACCCCGAATCTACCCTCCCCGCCGCCGTGTGTCTCCACACCACGAACCGTGGCCGTCCGGCGAGGTCGTCGATCACCGAGGCCTCACCGTCACCGACGGCTCCCACCGCGGCGGCGGCCTGCGTCTCGCCGATCTCGCAGACCACGAGCCCGCCCGGCCGCATCCACCTCGGCGCCTCGGCGGCGATCCGGCGAACGATCTCCGTACCGTCGTCCCCGCCGATCAGCGCCATCGCCGGCTCGTGATCGCGAACCTCCGCAGGAAGCTCCGCGAACTCGGACCGAGCGACGTAGGGAGGGTTGGCCACCAGCAGGTCCACCGCGCCGATGATCGCGGGGGGCAACGGGGCGAAGAGGTCCCCGACGTGCACCGCGACGGCAACATCGTTGGCGGCGGCGTTCATCGCCGCCACCTCGGCCGCGTCGGCAGAGAGGTCCGTCGCATGCACCGTCGCCTGAGGGAACGTGCGGGCGAGCGCGACCGCCAGCGCCCCGCTCCCGGTGCACAGGTCGACGATGAGCTCGGGAGGACGATCCTGGACGAGCTCCACGGCCAGTTCGAAGAGCTGTTCGGTCTCGGGACGCGGCACGAGGACCCGAGGATCGACCGAGAGCAGAACCGGCCCGAAGGGAACCGAGCCCTCGATGTACTGCAGGGGCTCGCCGGCTCGTCGGCGTCGAACCGCGACGTCGAACCGGGCCCGCTGCTCGTCGTCGAGATCGACCCCGACGATCACCTCGGTGCGGGACCGACCGGTCACGGTCATCATCAGACGCTCGACCTCGTGCCGGGGCAGGTCGCCGATGGATCCGATCAGTTCGGCGCTCGAGCTCATCCGGCGACGAGGCGCCGCGCGGCTTCGTCGGCCATCAGCGCCTCGTGGATCTCATCGAGGTCTCCGTCGAGGATCTGCGCCAGGTTGTGCACCGTCAGGCCGATCCGATGATCCGTCACCCGGTTCTCCTTGAAGTTGTAGGTGCGGATCTTCTCCGCTCGCTCGCCCGTGCCCACCTGGGATCGTCGGGCCGAGGCGCGCTCGCCGAGCTGCTCGTCGAGTTGGCGTTGGTAGAGCCGGGCTCGCAGGACGCGCATCGCCTTGAGCTTGTTCTGGAGCTGGGACTTCTCGTCCTGGCACGACACCACGAGACCGCTCGGCTTGTGGGTGATGCGCACCGCGGAGTCGGTCGTGTTGACGGACTGTCCTCCCGGCCCGGTCGATCGGAACGTCTCGATCTCGAGATCGTTGTCGTTGATCTCGACCTCCACCGCCTCGGCCTCCGGCAGGACGGCGACGGTGGCGATCGACGTGTGGATCCGTCCTTGCGATTCGGTCTTGGGGACCCGCTGGACGCGATGCGGGCCCGCCTCGTACTTGAACCGGGAGTAGGCCCCCTTGCCCTTGACGGCGAAGACCACCTCCTTGAGTCCGCCGGTCCCCAACTCGGAGACCTCGATCGGTTCGACGGTCCAGCCGTGTCGTTCGGCGAACCGCTGGTACATGCGGTACAGGTCCCCGGCCCACAACGCCGCCTCGTCGCCGCCGGCGGCCGCCCGGATCTCGACGATGACGTCCTTGTCGTCGTTGGGATCCTTGGGGACGAGCTGGGCTCGCAGACGTCGCTCCAGGGTTTCGAGCTCCGCCCGCTTGTCCTCGGCCACCTGCTGAAGGTAGGCGACCATCTCGGGGTCGGTCTCGATCTCGGCCAGCTCCGCGGCTTCGGCGGCCTCCCGCTCGGCGTCGAGGAAGGCCCGGTACGTCTCGACGATCGGTTTCAGCTCGGCGTGACGTTCGGCGACGGGCCGGTAGCGGCTCTGGTCGGCCAGGACCGCCGGGTCGGCGAGTCGAGCGAGCACTTCCTCGTGTTCCTTCTCGAGCTGCGCGAGCCGTTCCCTGAGTCGCTCATCCATCGCTCATCTCCGCCGCCAACGCCCCCGGCGCCACCGGCCCGCGATCGACGACCTCGGCCCTGGCTTCGGGATCGAGGGCGGCCAGCAGCGAGGCGACGGCGACCTCCACCTGGTCGTCGGAGGGTTCCTTGGTCGTGATGGCCTGGATCCAGATCCCGGGCCGAGACGCCCATGCCAGCCAGCGATGGCCGGCGGCGGCCCGCAGGACCTCGTAGGAGATGCCGGCGATCACCGGGATGAGCACGATACGAGCGCCGACCTGCCACACGAACGGTAGGGGGGCGAGGGTGAGGAACACGACGAAGGCCACCATCGCCACGATGATGATGAACGACGTCCCACAGCGGGGATGGCGAGGGCTGTAGGCCTGGATGGCGGCGATGTCGAGTGGATCGCCGTTCTCGTACGCGTGGATGGTCTTGTGCTCGGCGCCGTGGTACTCGAAGACCCTGGCGATCTCGTCGGACCGGCCGATCAGCCAGATGTAGGCCACGACGAGGCCGATCCGGATCGCTCCGTCGATGAGGACGAACGCGAAGCCCGAGTCGCCCAGGAACCGCTTCAGGAAGTTCGCCGCGAAGGCGGGAGCGAGGACGAAGATGCCGACCGCCAGGACGACCGCCAGGACCATCGTCCAGGCGATCTGGGTCTTGGTGATCTCCTCGTCCTCTTCGCCGGCGCGCTCGGCCGACCACGACAGGGCGCGGAACCCGAGGGTGAGGGATTCGCCGAGCACCATGATCCCCCGCAGGAACGGGATCCGGGCGAACGCCGACCTGCTCGACAGGGCGGGGAGGTCGTCGCAGGTGGCTTCGATGACCCCGTCGGGGCGTCGAACCGCGACGGCCCATGCCGTCGGGGCTCTCATCATGACGCCCTCGATGACGGCCTGACCGCCCACGCTGGGGGCGGGCGGACGGCTCACATCAGCTCTCCGAGGTGCTCTGCTTGGACGTCTGACCGTAGCGGCGCCGGAAGCGTTCGACGCGACCGCCGGAGTCCACCAGCTTCTGCTTGCCGGTGAAGAACGGATGACATTCGTTGCACAGCTCGACGTGGAGCTCGGGCACGGTGGCGCGGGTGGTGAAGGTGTTGCCGCACGAGCACGTCACGGTGCTCTCGACGTACTCCGGATGGATGCCGGCTTTCACGATGCGTTCTCCTGTTCGTGGTCCTGGAACTGTAGCGAGGTCACTGACCGCTCTTGGCGACGGTCTCGAGGAACTCGGCGTTCGACTTGGTCGTCTTGAGACGGTCGATCAGCAGCTCCAGCGCGGCGCCCGGTTCGAGGGCCAGCAGGACCCGGCGGAGCTTCCATACCTCGGCCAGCTCCCTGCGGTCGAACAGCAGCTCCTCTCGGCGTGTTCCCGAGGCCTCGATGTCGATCGCCGGGTAGATGCGCTTGTCCGCGAGCTTCCGGTCGAGCCGGAGCTCCATGTTGCCGGTGCCCTTGAACTCTTCGAAGATCACCTCGTCCATCCGCGACCCGGTCTCGACCAGCGCGGTTCCGAGGATCGTGAGGCTGCCGCCTTCCTCGATGTTGCGGGCGGCGCCGAAGAAGCGCTTGGGCGGGTACAGGGCCGTCGAGTCGACACCACCCGACAGGATCCTGCCCGACGCCGGTGTGGCCAGGTTGTGGGCTCGGGCCAGCCTGGTGATCGAGTCGAGGAGGATGACCACGTCGGTTCCCATCTCGACGAGGCGCTTGGCCCGTTCGATGGCCAGCTCGGACACCTGGGTGTGTTCCTCGGCGGGACGGTCGAAGGTCGAGTAGATGACCTCGCCGCGCACGGACCGCTGCATGTCGGTGACCTCTTCGGGCCGTTCGTCGACGAGGACGACCATCAGGTAGACCTCGGGGTTGTTCGTCGTGATGGAGTTGGCGAGCTCCTTGAGCACGGTCGTCTTGCCGGCCTTCGGCGGCGAGACGATCAGGCCACGCTGGCCCTTCCCGATCGGGGCGATCAGGTCCACGATCCGGGCGATCATCGCGTCGGGCTTGTCCTCCATCTCGAGCCGAAGCCGCACGTCGGGGAACAGCGGGGTGAGGTCGGAGAACCGGGGCCGGTCCTTGGCCTGCTCGGGATCCATCCCGTTGACGGTGACGGCACGCACGAGCGCGGGGAACTTCTCTTGTGCCCGAGCCGGGCGAACCGGCCCCTCGACGATGTCGCCCTTGCGGAGCTTGGCCTTGCGGATGACGTTCGCCGCGACGTAGGCGTCCTTGTCTCCTGGCAGGTAGCCGCTGGTTCTGATGAACCCGTAGCCCTCCGGCAGGATGTCGAGGATCCCCTTGCGGACCTCGAGCTCGGACTCGTCGATGGGCTCTTGGTTGCGGTTCCGATTGCGATTGCGGCGGCTACGCCGCCGGCCCTGGCCCTGGTTCTGGCCTTCGTCGCGACGGGGACGGCCACCGTCGCCGTTGGTGTCGACCGTCTCCGCCTTCGGCTCCTCGGTGGGTGCTTCGGGGACCATCGAGGCCTCGAACTTGTCGGATTCGAGGATCGCGGCGATCAGCTTCGACTTCTGAAGCCCTTCCGGATCGACGTCGACGTTGCCCGCCATCTCGCGGAGGGCGTCGAGGCCCAGTTCCTGCAGCCTGGCTCTGGTGGTACTCATCTCGGCTTTCGACCCTTTCCAGGTGGAGCCTGTGGACGGGCCTGGACGGCCCTTTCGAACGTGGCGACGACGGGAGGGAACGCCTCTCGGACGCCGGGATCCTCCGACCCGGGGCACGGGGACGTGCCGCAGCGGGAGGAGTGGATGACCAGAGTGTACATCGGTCGGTCCCCTATTCAAGTGAAGCCGTTCGATGCCGCCACGGTGGGACGTTCACCACCCCAGGAGCTGCACCACCGCGTCGAGTCGAGGAGGCACCGGTTCGGGCAGGTCGGCCGACCCGGCCGCCGTCTCGGGATCCTTCAGTCCGTGGCCGGTGAGGGTGCACACGACCGGCCCGCCGGGGAGGTCGTCGGCGTACTTCATGACTCCGGCCACCGAGGCGGCGGACGCCGGCTCGCAGAACACCCCCTCTCGGGTGGCGAGGAACCGGTAGGCGGCGAGGATCTCGTCGTCGGTGACCGCTTCGATCCGCCCGCCGGACTCGTCGCGGGCGGCGATCGCTCCGTCCCAGCTCGCCGGGTTGCCGATCCGGATGGCGGTCGCGATCGTCTCTGGATGTTCGACGATCTCGCCGGACACCAGCGGTGCCGCCCCGGCGGCCTGGAAGCCCCACATGCGCGGTGCGGCGCCGACGGCGCGGTAGCCGCTCCAGTACGCGGTGATGTTCCCGGCGTTGCCGACCGGCAGGGCGTGGACGGCGGGGATCCCGAGCGTGTCGACGATCTCCCACGCCGCGGTCTGTTGACCGGCGATCCGGTACGGGTTGATCGAGTTGACCAAGGTCACGTCGTGGACGGCCGTGAGCTCCAGCACGAGCCCGAGGGCGTCGTCGAAGTTGCCGTCGACGGGCACGATCGCCGCACCGTGGGCGATCGCCTGAGCCAGCTTGCCGCGAGCGATCTTCCCGGCCGGAAGGATCACGATGGCGGAGATCCCCGCCTTCGCCGCGTACGCGGCGGCCGATGCCGAGGTGTTCCCCGTCGATGCGCAGGCAACGGCCTTGGCTCCTTCCTCGACCGCCTTGGACACCGCCAGGGTCATGCCTCGGTCCTTGAACGAACCGGTCGGGTTGGTGCCGTCGAACTTCAGGTAGACGTCCGTGCCGACCACCTCGGCGACCGCCGGCGCAGGGAGCAGAGGTGTGCCGCCTTCGAGCAGGGTCACGACCGGGGTCTCTGCGGTCACCGGCAGGCGATCTCGGTACTCCTCGATGATGCCCCGCCAGCTCATGGCTCGTCGCTCTCGACCCGGATGACCGCCGCCACCCGCTCGACGGGCGCGAGTTCTGCGACGGCGTCGACGGCGGCGCGCTGGGCGGCTTCGACGGCCCGGTGGGTGATGATCAACAGCGTCGCCTCGTCTCCCCTGCCTTCCTGCCACACCGACTTGATCGACACCCCGGCGTCGCCGAAGGCGCCGGCGACCTGGGCCAGGACGCCTGGCCGGTCCTCGACCTCGAGCCGCACGTACCACTTGGTCGACACGGTGGAGAAATCGATGAGGTCGCCAGGCGAGAACCGGATCCGCGGGGCGACCTGGGCGTGGGCGAGGTGCTCTCTGGCGGCGTCGATGACATCCCCGAGGACGGCGGTCGCGGTCGGCTCACCGCCGGCGCCCGGCCCGGCGAACAGGAGCTCGTCGATCGATGGGCCGGTGACGAAGATGGCGTTCGTCGCGCCCCGGATCGAAGCGAGGGGATGGGCGTTGGGGATCATGGCGGGATGGACCCGCGCCGTGACCCCGGTGTCCAACCGTTCGGCGATCGCGAGCAGCTTGATGACGTAGCCGAACTCCGCCGCGAATGCCATGTCGGCGGGGGTGATGTCCACGATGCCCTCGCGATGGACGTCGTCGACCCCGACCCACGTGCCGAACGCCAGCGACGCCAAGATGGCGGCCTTGGCGGCGGCGTCGCCGCCTTCGACGTCGGCGGTCGGGTCGGCCTCGGCGTACCCGAGGGCCTGTGCCTCGGCGAGCGCCTCGGCGAACCCGGATCCTTCCTCGGCCATCCGGGTGAGGATGAAGTTGGTCGTGCCGTTGACGATGCCCTTGACGGACTCGATCTGTTCGCCGGCGAGGGTCTCGGAGATGGGCCGGATGATGGGGATCCCACCGCCCACGGCGGCCTCGAACAGCAACGGCACGCCGGAGCGTTCGGCGGCCGCGATCAGCTCCGGTCCGCGGGCGGCGATGAGTTCCTTGTTCGCCGTGACGACCGGTTTGCCCGCTTCGACGGCGGCGAGGACCAGGTCACCCGCCGGATCGCGCCCGCCCATCAGCTCCACGACCAGGTCGACGGTGTCGTCGTCGACGACGGCCCACGGATCGGCGACGATCCGGTCGCCGGGCAGCTCGAAGGGCCGTGCCTTGCCGGGTTCGCGTACCGCGATCCGTCGGACCTCGAGATCCAGACCGGTCTTGGCCGAGATGGCGGCATGATCGCCGACGAGCCTGCGGATCAACGTCCCGCCGACGGTGCCTGCCCCGAGGATCCCGATCCCGATCGTGTTCATGGTGACCGGACGATAGACGTTCCCTCGGTAGTCTCGGCTCAGGTCCTTGCCCCCCGGGCCGATGCACGACCGAGGACCGTCCCGAGTGCCTGCATCATCGACCACCCATTCCCGCACTGGTCGCCCTCACCGAGGCAACGGCTGCGCCTTCAGCCGACGTCGCGGCGTAGGAGATCGTCGTAGGTCTCCCGCCGGGACACCAGCCGGGCCGTCCCGCCGGCGACGAACACCACCGGTGGGCGTCTGATCATGTTGTAGTTCGAACCCATGGAGTGCCCGTAGGCGCCCGTCACCGGCGTCGCCAGGACGTCCCCGACGGCAACGTCGGCGGGCAGTGCGGCTTCGTCGACGATCACGTCACCCGACTCGCAGTGCTTGCCGACGACCCTGGCGGTGATCGGCCGCTCGGCATCGGTCGCCCGGGGCAGGAACGCCTCGTATCCGCTCCCGTACAGGACCGGGCGGGGGTTGTCGCTCATGCCCCCGTCGACGGCGACGTAGGTGCGGATCCCCGGGACCTCCTTGATCGTGCCGATCCGGTAGAGCGTGACGGCTGCCGCCGCCACGATGGAGCGGCCCGGTTCCGCGACGATGCGAGCGTCGATCCCGTGGGCCGCGGCGGACCGGTGGATCGCAGCAGCCCACTGGGTGATCGACGGGGCCTCCTCACCGGTCACGTACGGCACGCCCAGCCCGCCGCCGATGGAGAACTCCTCGACCTCGCGAGCGAACGGGGCGAGCACGGCGATCGCCTTGGTGAACGACTCCACGTCGAAGACCTGGCTCCCGATGTGGGCGTGGATCCCGACCAGCTCCATGGCCGACGAGCGCCGCACGCGCTCGATGGCCTCGCCGGCCGCGCCCGACACGAGGGCGAACCCGAACTTGGAGTCGACGACCCCGGTCTGCAGGTACCGATGCGTGTGGGCCTCGACGCCGGGGTTGACCCGGATGAGCACCCTGATGGTGCCACCGGAGGCGATCCGCTCGATCCGGTCCAGCTCGTCGAACGAATCGACGACGATCCGCCCGACCCCGGCGGCGACGGCCATCGCCAGCTCCTCGTCCGACTTGTTGTTCCCATGGAGGACGAGCCGGTCGCCGGGGACCCCGGCGGACAGCGCCACGTGCAGCTCCCCTCCCGTGGCGACGTCGAGGTGCATGCCCTCTTCGTGCACCAGCCGAGCCATCGCCACGGTGAGGAACGCCTTCGCGGCGTACGCGACGCCTGGCCCGAACGCGGAGACGGCTTCCCGGCATCGAGACCGCAGATGCTCCTCGTCGTACACGAACAAGGGTGTCCCGAACCGCTCGGCGAGTCCGAGCACGTCGCATCCGCCGATGGAGAGACGACCGCCGGCGTCGACGGTCGCGGTCTGGGGCAGCAGGTGGCGCGGGATGGCCGTGGTCACATCCGCTCCGGGATCTCGATCCCGAGGATCTCGAGTACGACCGCCATGGTCCGCAACGTGATCGCGACGAGCTGCAGCCACGACGCCTGGCGGTGTGGATCCTCCTCGCGCAGGATGTGGCACGTCTCGTAGAACCGGTTGAAGACCGTGGCCAGGTCGTAGGCGTACTCGGCGACCTGGTTCGGGGCCCGCAGGTCCCCCGCTCGCTCGAGGACCTCGGGGAGCTCGAGGAGCTCGAGCATGAGATCCCGCGCCCTGGGGGCGGTCGGAGGATGTACGACGCCCGGCGCGAGGTCCCGCTCCTCGGCCTTGCGCAGGATCGAGCGCATCCGGACCGCTCCGTACTGGAGGTAGGGCCCGGTCTTGCCTTCGAAGGACGTGAACCGGTCGAGATCGAGGACGTAGTTCGACATGCGGTGGTTGGCCAGGTCCCCGAACTTGAGGGCGGCGATCCCCACCTGGCGGGCGATCCGGTCGCGTTCTTCCGGCGGGTACTCCTGGGCGATGTCGGCGTCGGCGAGCCGGCGTTCGGCGGCTTCGGTGACGAGCCTGATCAGGTCCTGGAGGCGGAGGACCCCACCCGCCCGGGTCTTGAAGGGCTTCCCGTCGGGCCCGTTGACCGTCCCGAAGGGAACGTGTTCGAGGACCATGGAGGGTGGGACGATGCCCGCCTTGCGGGCCGCCCGGAAGACCTGCTCGAGGTGGAGGCTCTGGCGGGCGTCCACGACGTAGAGCACGAGGTCGTATCCCGCCTCGGCTCGCATCTCCAAGGTGGCGAGATCCGTCGTCGTGTACAGGTAGGAGCCGTCGGACCGGGTGAGCAGTAGTGGGGGGATCTCGGTCTTGTCGTCGGGTTGGGCAACGTCGATCACGTACGCACCGTCGGATTCGACGGCGATCCCCTGCTCGACGAGACGCTCCACCATGGGGGCGAGCCGGTCGCGAACCGTGCTCTCGCCGAACCAAAGGTCGAAGTCGACGTCGAGCGCCTCGAAGTCCTTGCGCTGGCCGGCGATCGAGACGTTGTGGAAGTGCCGCCAGAGGGCGACGTATCCGGGACGCCCGTTCTGGAGCTCGAGGGTCGCCCGGCGAGCTCGTTCCGCGATCTCGGGGTCCTCGCCGGCCAACGCGACGATCTGTGGGTACATCTCGGACAGGTCGTCGAGGGTGACCGGGGGCTCGTCCGGGTAGGGACCCGTGTGATCGGGGTCGAAGTAGGGCAGGTCGGGTCGCCTGAGCTCGAGGGCGACGATGAGTTGTCCGACCGGCATGCCCCAGTCACCGATGTGGATGTCACCCACGACGTGATGCCCCGTCGAGCGGAACAGCCGCTTCAGGCACTCCCCGATGATGGCCGACCGGAGATGACCCACGTGCAGCGCCTTGGACATGTTCGGTCCGCCGTAGTCGATGAGGATCTCCGATACGGCGTCGGGCTCACCGATCCCGAGGTCGAGGTCGTCGGCCATCTCCTGGACGCGGCGGGCGACGAGCGCGTCGGTGACGGTGATGTTGATGAACCCGGGCCCGGCGATCGACAGATCCGCGAAGCGGTCCCCCGCTTCGGCGGCGACGCGGGCCACGACCCGTTCGGCCAGGTCCCGCGGAGCCATCTGGGCGACCTTCGCCGCCGCCAGCGCCCCGTTGCACTGGTACTGGGCGAGCTCGGGCCGTTGGGACACCATCACCTCGCCGTAGGCGGGATCCAGACCGAGGCCGGCGAACGCCTGGCCGAAGAGGTCCGAGAGTTCTGAGCGGAGCGACATGGGGTTCACCTGGGTCGACGGCCCCGAAGGGGTTGGCGGGCCGTGAAGGTTACAATCGTTCGTGCGCCCCAGTAGCTCAGGGGATAGAGCACCGGCCTCCGGAGCCGGGAGCGCAGGTTCGAATCCTGCCTGGGGCACTCGATCGTGCCTCGCGCCATCCCTCGAGATGTAGGCTTGCATTTCGCGACCGTTGGGATTCACCATGCGACCGATCTGGAAGGGCGCCATCTCCTTCGGGCTCGTCACGATCCCGGTCGGCTTGTACGCCGCCACCGAGAACAAGCGTCCCAAGTTCCGTCAGCTCCGCGATTCGGACAACTCGCCGATCCGCTACAAGCGGGTCGCCGAGGTCGACGGTACCGAGGTCCCCTACGAGCACATCGTCAAGGGCTACGAGATCGAGAAGGGCACCTACGTGGTGTTCACGCCCGACGAGCTGCAGTCGGTGATGAAGCAGGTGACGGGGGGGACGGTCGATGTGGTGCAGTTCGTCCCGATCGAGGACATCGACCCGATCTACTACCGATCCGCCTACTACCTGGCGCCGGAGAAGACGGGCGTCAAGGCGTACAAGATCTTCCTCGAAGCGCTCAAGGACAAGAACATGGTCGGCATCGCCAAGGCCGCGATCCGCGAGCGGGAGTACCTGTCGGCCCTCCGCGCCGAGGACGACGTGATCGTCCTCGAGACGATGTGGTGGCCCGACGAGATCCGCGAACCGGAGTTCGAGACCTTGCACGAGGAGGTCGAGATCCGGGACGAGGAGCTGCAGATGGCCGAGATGATCATCGACAACCTCGCCGGCCACTTCGACCCTTCGGCCTGGCACGACGAGACCCGGGAGGCGATCGAAGCCGCGGCCCGCAAGAAGCTGGAGGGTCACGAGATCGTGACCCCCGAGGCCGCCCGACCTGCCGGCGTGGTCGACCTGATGGAGGCGTTGAAGGCGAGCGTCGAGGCGACCAAGAAGGCGAAGGCGGGCTAGGAGCCCGTTGCACCGTCCGCCCCCGCACCTTCGACCGCGAGGGTGATCGCCGTCGCCGGGTCGTCGGTGAACCCTTCGAAGGTCGGCTCCCGCAGGTGCCCCGTGCCGGTCCACCCCCGCACGCGCACCATGGCGACCAATCGCGGCTCGACCCACGTGGCGTTCCTCGGCAGCGAGGGATCGGGATGGAACGGCGACCGATCGGTCCGCATGTCGTCCAGCGCCGACCTGATCGCGACCAGCCCGGCGTCGTCGAACCCCGAGCCGACGGCGCCGATGAACCGGAGCCCGTCTCCGTCCCAAAGGCCGAGGAGGAGCGACCCGAAGGTGGCTGCCCTGCCGCCGTCGCCCCGGGTGAACCCACCGACGACGGCGCGAACGGTGAGGTACCGCGTCACCTTGCGCCAGTCGCGCGACCGGACCCCCGGCCGGTAGGGCGAGGCTCGGCGCTTCCCCACGACACCCTCGAGCCCCTGCTCGACGATGGTCGCCCACAGGACGTCGCCGGAGTCGTACACGTCGGTGCGGATCATCGGAGCGGACAGGTCGATCGCCTCGAGACGTCGACGCCGGTCGCTCCATGGCTCGCCGATCACCTCCTCGCCGTCGAAGAGCACGTCGAAGACGACGTAGGAGACGGGGGTGTCGCGCCGAGCGGCAGCCACGAGGCGGGGCGACCGGAGGTTCATCCGTCTCTGGAGCCGCCCGAAGGATGGACGCCCGGCCGCGTCGAGGGCGACGATCTCGCCGTCGAGGACGGTCGGGCGGCGAACGCGCCCATCGAGGAGCTCCGGGTAGGCGTCGCCGAGATCGTTCCCCCTCCGGCTCCGGATCTCCATGGTGTCGCCGTCGGCGTACACGAGCGCCCGGATGCCGTCCCATTTCGGCTCCCATGCCCAGGCAGGATCCGTGAACGCTTCCGGCCACCGGGTGGCCAGCATCGGGCGGTACGCGGGAAGGGCTATCCGCCGAGCTCCTCGCGGACGATCTTGGCCACGAGGGCGCCGTCGAGATCCGCTCCCGAACGCATGACGGCGCCGATCACCTTGCCCGACTCCTTGGGATCGGTTGCGCCGAGCCGTCCGATGGTCTCGCGGACGAGCTCGCGGGTCTGTGCTTCGTCGAGCTGCTGAGGCAGGTAGCGGGACAGGTAGTCGATCTCGAAGGCGAGCTTGGCGGCCTGCTCGGCACCGCGGTCGCCCGCCGCCTCGAACTCCCCTTTGGCCTTCCGCATGCGCTTGGTGTAGCTCGCGATGATCGAGCGGTACAGCTCGTCGTCGACCTCGCCGGTGAACCCGGGTGCGGCCTTAGCGACGGCGACCTCGCTCTGGATCTGGCGGATGACGTTGAGGGTCGGCTTGTCGCCGGCCTTCATCGCCTTCTTCATGTCGGCAGCGAGTTGCTCTTGGATGGTCATGTCGGCTCTCCTCGTGAGATCGAAGGGTAACCGCGGTGGGCCGTTCCCTCGGGGCGGATCGGACGGATCCGAGGAAAACCACTTGAACCCGTCGATCCCACGGCGTAGACTCCGCGCTGGCCGGGTCGGACCCGGCTCATTGAACGCCCAACTTTGTGAATGCCTTCACAAGCACTTGTGAACGTATTCACAATCACGAACGCCGAACGCTGGAGGACCGCCGCCGTGCTGACCGTAACCGATTGGAGGGAGCTCTCCGCCTGTAGGGATTCCGATCCCGACATCTTCTTCCCCGTGGGGACGACCGGCCCGGCGGTCGACCAGATCCGCAAAGCCGTCGCCATCTGCTCGGCCTGCTCCGTCAAGGAGGAGTGCCTCCAGTACGCCCTCGAGACCAACCAGGAAGCGGGCGTGTGGGGTGGATACCCCGAGGACGACCGCCGGCGGCTGCGCAAGCGCTGGCTGGCCGAACGCCGCCGGCGCCGCCAGGCCAGCTGAGGCTCGCGGACGATCCGAACCGAAGGGGCCCCGCCACGCGGGGCCCCTTCGTCTCTCCGACCCGGGATCAGGTCGGACCGAACCCGATCTCTCGAGGCCGGGCCTTCTCCACCTCGACGAAGGCCACCTTGTCCAGCACGATGCCGTGTCGATGGCCGTTGACGTCGGCGACCCACAGCACCTTCGCGTTCTCCGCCATCGCCAGGTCGAAGGCGGCGGCGATGTCCTCGGCCGGATCCACCTCCAGCTCGACCTCCCTGGCCGACGAGACACCGAACCTGATCTTGACCCATTCGGCGGTCATCGTTCTCCTCTCGCTCTCTGTGGCGGAATCGTACCGCCGCCGATCCGTGACGCCGCCCCGGCTCAGGAGATGACCAGCTCCGGATGCGAACGCACCCGGGGACGTCGCTTCTCCACCTCGTCGGCGAGGGTCTCGAACGCCGCCGCCGCCTCCGAGTCCGGCGCGGACACGACGACCGGTTTGCCCTCGTCGGCCCCCTCGCGCAGCGCCGGCACCAGCGGGATCCGAGCCAGGAGGGGAACCCCCAGCTCGGACGCCAGACGCTCCCCTCCCCCGGCGCCGAACAGCTCGTAGCGAGTTCCATCGTCGCCGGTGAACCACGACATGTTCTCGACGACGCCCATGATCTCCTGGTTCACCTTCTCGGCCATCAAGCCCGCCCTGGCGGCCACCCGCTGGGCGGTCGGCTGCGGCGTCGTGACGATGATCGTCTGGGAGCGAGGAAGGAACTGGCTCATGGAGATCGCCACGTCCCCGGTACCCGGCGGCATGTCGATCAGCAGGTAGTCCGGATCGTTCCATGCGACGTCGTTCAGGAACTGTTCCAAGGCCTTGTGCAGCATCGGGCCGCGCCAGATCACCGCCTGATCCTCCCGCACGAAGTAGTCCATGGAGATCACCGCCACCCCGTGGGCCACGGGCGGCACGAGGGTGTCCTCGAGGACCTGAGGGGGTTCCGTGGCGCCGATCATGCGCGGGATCGAGAACCCCCACACGTCCGCGTCGATGATCCCGACCGTGCGACCGCGTCCGGCGAGCGCGATGCCGAGGTTCGCCGTCACCGACGACTTCCCGACCCCACCCTTGCCCGACGACACGGCGACGACCCGCGTCTTGGAACCAGGCTTGCCGATGCCGACCGATCCCCTGTCTGGCTGTGCGCCCACCGCTTCCAACTCCTATCTGGGTAGTGGATAGAAACTATAGTGAGGGACGATATCCGACCGTCCGGCGGTATCCGACACCTCGGAGGGGGCGCCGATGAACCTCGAGCAGATGGACCGCCAGATCGCCGACATCGCGTCGAGCCTCGGCGACACGACCCGCCGCGGCATCTTCATCTCGGTCCGCGAGTCGGCCGACCCGATGACCGCGTCCCAGATCGCGGCGCTGTTCGACATCCACCCCAACGTCGCCAGACACCATCTCGACCGTCTCGTCTCCGACGGGTACCTCCGGGTCACCCATCGCCGCCCCGAGGGCCGGTCGGGGCCGGGCGCGGGCCGCCCCGCCAAGCACTACGAGCCGACCGACAAGTCGATCAGCCTGCAGTTCCCCGCCCGCAGGTACGACCTGCTGATCGACCTCCTCGTCCGGGTCATCGAGCGTCTCGCCCCCGAGGATGCGCCAGAGGTCGTCGAGGAGATCGGCACCGAGTACGGCCGGGAGATCGCCGCCGAGCTCGGGCTGCCCGACGACGCCGGCTACGAGGCCGCGGCGCTGGCCGTGGCCAAGGCCATGACGGGGGTGGGATTCGAGATCGAGGCGGACGCGGACGGACGCCGGCTCCTCACCAAGTACTGCCCCTTCGGCGAGGCCGCCAAGGCCCACCCGCACCTGGTTTGCCGCCTCGACCAGGGCATCGTCAAGGGCCTTCTCGAGGCCGGTCGGCAACGGCCGGTCGCCGTCGTGATGCCCCACGCCGAGGGCGACGACCACTGCGTCACCGAGCTGTAGACGCCTCCTCGACCCCATCCCTGCGGCCGTCGGGACCGGTCGTGCGATACTCCTCGCCATGGCATGGATCGAAACGGTGCCCGAGGACGAGTGGGACGGCGCGCTGGCCGACCTCCGCCGCCGGGTGGTCGATCCCGTCTACGACCGGGTCGACCACATCATGCAGATCCACTCCCTCGATCCCGACTCGATGGCGGCGCACGAGGCGCTGTACCGGTCCGCGATGCGCAGCACGAAGACCCTCCGCAAGGTCGATCGCGAGCTCATCGCCTTCGTGGTCAGCTCGATCAACGAGTGCCACTACTGAACGGTGCATCACCGGCGCGGTCTGCGCCGGCTCCTTCGCAACGACGATCTCCTGGCCGCGATCGAAGCCGATTGGCGGACCGCCCCGCTCGACGAGCGTCGCCGGGCGATGGTGTCGTACGCCGCCAAGCTGACCGAGACGCCCGCGGCGATGGAGCAGGCGGACGTCGACGCCCTCCGCGACGCCGGGTTCACCGACCGGGACATCCTCGACATCGCCCAGGTGGTCGGCTACTACGCCTACGCGAACCGGATCGCCGACGGCCTCGGCATCGACCTCGAACCGTGGATCCCGCTCGACGGATAGGTCAGGTCCTGGCCATCCGGCGAAGGACCATGTGGAGGATGCCGCCGTTGCGGAGGTAGTCGACCTCGACGGGCGTATCGACCCTGGCGAGCGCCTCGAAGGACACCACCGTGCCGTCGCTGCGGGTCGCCCGCACCGGGATCAGCGCCCGCGGGGTGAGCTCGTCGGTCACCTCGATGTCGAACGTCTCGGTACCGTCGAGGCCGAGGGTGTCCGCGGTCTCCCCGGCCGGGAACGTCATCGGCAACACCCCCATCATCACGAGGTTGGAGCGATGGATCCGCTCGAACGACACCGCCAGGACCGCACGGACCCCGAGCAGGTACGTCCCCTTGGCCGCCCAATCCCGCGACGAGCCCATGCCGTAGTCCTTCCCGGCCAGGACCACCAGGGGCACACCCTCCTCCTGGTAGTGCATGGCGGCATCGAACACCGGCTTGACCTCACCGTCGAGGAAGTCCGTGGTCCAGCCGCCCTCGGTCCCCGGCGCGATCTGGTTCCGCACCCGGACGTTGGCGAAGGTCCCCCGCATCATGACCTCGTGGTTGCCGCGCCGGGACCCGTAGCTGTTGAACATCGGTGGGGTGACCCCCTTCGACAGGAGGTACCGACCGGCCGGCGAATCCACCGGGATCGCGCCGGCGGGGCTGATGTGATCCGTCGTGACCGAGTCGCCGAGCTTCAACAGCACGCGCGCCCCGGCGATCGGTTCGATCGGGACCGGCTCGGACGACAGGTCCTTGAAGAACGGCGGCTCCTGGATGTAGGTGCTCTCCGGGTCCCAGTCGTAGAGGATGCCACCCGTGGTCGGGATGGCCTGCCATTCGTCGTTGCCCTCGAAGACCGAGCCGTACTCCCGCTCGAACTCCTCGCGGGAGACGGACCGTTCGATGATCTCGGCGATCTCGGCCTGGGTGGGCCAGATGTCGCGCAGGTACACGGGGTTGCCCTCGGGATCCTCGCCGATGGGCTCGTTCACCAGGTCGATGTCGACGGTCCCGGCGATCGCGTAGGCGACGACGAGCGGCGGCGACGCGAGGTAGTTGGCCCGCACGTAGGGGCTGATGCGACCCTCGAAGTTCCGGTTGCCCGACAGCACGGAGGTGACGACGAGGTTCCCCTCGTCGATCGCCTCGGCGATCGGTTCGGGCAGCGGCCCCGAGTTGCCGATGCAGGTCGTGCAGCCGTACCCGACGATGTAGAAGCCCATCGCCTCGAGGTCGCGCATCAATCCGGAGTCCTCGAGATAGTCGGTGACGACCTTGGACCCGGGAGCGAGGGACGTCTTCACCCACGGCTTGCGGAACAGGCCCTTCTCGCGGGCGCGCCTGGCGACCAGGCCGGCCCCGACCATGACCTCGGGGTTGGAGGTGTTCGTGCAGCTCGTGATCGCCGCGATCACCACCGCACCGTCCCCGAGATGGAAGGTCTCCCGCTCGTAGGTGACCTCGACCTCTCCGGTCCCCTCCCTGGCGGGAGGCCGGAGGCCGCCCTCCAGATCCCGATGCCACTGTTGCTTCATGTCGCTCAGGTCGATGCGATCCTGCGGACGTTTGGGTCCCGCCAGCGAGGTCGTGACGGTCGACAGGTCGAGCTCGAGCTCGCTGCTGTAGGTGATCGAGCGCGCATCGTCCCGCCACAGCCCCTGCAGCTTGGCGTACTGCTCGACGGTGGCCACCAGCGGCTCGGGACGGCCGGTCAACCGCAGGTAGTCGAGGGTCCGGTCGTCGATGGGGAAGAACCCGACGGTGGCCCCGTACTCGGGGCTCATGTTGGCGATCGTGGCGCGGGTGGCGACCGGCATGTCGGCGAAGGCCGGGCCGTAGAACTCCACGAACTTGCCGACCACGCCGTGCGCGCGGAGCATCTGGGTGACCCGGAGGACGAGGTCGGTGGCGGTGACGCCCTCACGGAGCTTCCCGGTCATCCGGAACCCGACGACCTCGGGCAGCAGCATGTAGATGGGCTGTCCGACCATCACCGCTTCGGCTTCGATCCCGCCGACGCCCCAGCCCACGACGCCGAGCCCGTTGATCATCGTCGTGTGCGAGTCGGTCCCGACGAGGGAGTCGGGGTACAGCACGCCGCCGGCGTCCCACACGACCTTGGCGAGGTACTCGAGGTTGACCTGGTGCACGATGCCGGTGTCGGGAGGCACGACGTGGAACCGGTCGAACGCGGACTGGCCCCACTTGAGGAACTCGTACCGCTCCCGGTTCCTGCTGAACTCCTTCTCGGCGTTGATCTTGAGGGCCAGGGGGGTGTTGAACACGTCGACCTGCACCGAGTGGTCGATGACGAGGTCGGCCTGGACCTGGGGGTTGACCTTCGTCGCCTGCGCCTCGTCGCCGGTCATCGACACGATCGCCGAGCGCATGGCGGCGAGATCCACCACCGAGGGAACGCCGGTGAAGTCCTGCAGCACGACCCGAGCCGGCATGTAGGCGATCTCGGTCTCGCCGACCTTCGTCGCGTCGTATTGGGCGACCGCGCGGACGTCGTCGTCGGTGAACGCGCGGCCGTCGTGGTTCCGAAGGACCGACTCGAGGAGCACCTTGATCGTGTACGGCAACGCGTCGATGTCGCCCATGTCCTTGAGCGCGTCGAGGGCGTAGACGACCCGCTCTCCGAGGGGCGTGGATACGGTTCGCCGGGCTCCGAAGGGATCGTGGACGTTCGTCATGGCGACCTCACAGTTCGCTGGCGGATGGGGCGTTCTCCAAGGACAACAAGGTTAGAGGCGCCAGACGGCGGTTCTCGCCCGACCTCGCGGCCCGATCTTTCGCCTGGACGAAAGAACCGACGAAGTTCGATCCCGGTTCGTTGCGTCCCGGTCGTCCTCAGTCGCCCCAGAACCGCTGTTCACGCCACGGATCACCGTACATGTGGTAGCCGTTGCGCTCCCAGAACCCGGGCTGGTCGCCGGCCAGCAGCGTGAGGCCCCGCACCCACTTGACGGACTTCCAGAAGTACAGGTGCGGCACGACGAGCCGGAGGGGCCAACCGTGCTCCCGCTCCAGCGGCTCACCGTCGAAGTGATAGGCGAAGACGGATCTCTCCGCGAGGAAGTCGTCGATCGGGAGGTTGGCGGTGAAGCCGTGCTCGGCATGGACCAGAACGTGGGTGGCGCCGTCCTGTGGCTCGATGCGGTCCCACACGGTCCTGGTCGCGACGCCCGTCCAGGTGGTGTCGAGCTTGGACCACTTCGTGACACAGTGGATGTCGGCGCGGATCTGCACCGAATCCATCGCGACGAACTCGTCGTAGGTCCAGCGGCGCTCGTCGGCGACGAGGCCGCCCACCGTGAAGTCCCACCGCTCGAGATCCACCTCGGGCACGCTCCCGACGTGGAGGACGGGGAACCGCGACGTGACGTACTGACCGGGCGGGACCCGTTCGGGGTCGACGTTCTTGGGGTTCCGACGGAACGGCGCCATGGCCCCATCGTAGGAGCCCGGCGGCGAACCGCTAGCGCGCGAGGTGGGTATCGTTCGCCCATGACCCAGACCACCGAACCCTCCTCACCGGATCAGGCCGAAGCCTCACGGCGGCTGCCGCGATGGGTCCTGGGACTGGCGGCGGTCGCCATGATCGTCGGCGTCGTCGGGATCGCGACGCTCGTCTTCGCCGGCGGCGACGGGGACCCGACGACCGGCACGCTGCCCGACCTCGCTGCCCTGGGGCTGGAGGACAACGGCCCGTCCGCGAACGCGACGGCCCCCGACTTCACCGTCCCGACCCGCGACGGCGGCACGTTCACCCTCTCGGACCATCTGGCCACCGATGGGCGGCCGGTGTTCCTGAACCTGTGGGCTTCGTGGTGCCCTCCGTGCCGCGCCGAGATGCCCGCCATCCAGCAGGCATCGATCGACCATCCCGACGTCCTGTTCATCGGGGTGTCGGTCCAGGACGACCGGGTCGCCGCCCAGGCCTTCGCCGACGAGATCGGGGTCACCTACACGATCGGGTACGACGACGAGAACGTGGTCGACGCCGGCTACGCCCCCCTCGGTCTTCCCGCCACCTATCTGATCTCCGCCGACGGAGAGATCGTCGAACGCCTCTTCGGCGGCTTGACCGAACAGCAGATCGCCGAACGGCTCGCCGCCGCGTTCGGAGGCTGACGTGGACGTCGTCTCCGACATGGTGGCCAAGGTCTGGGAGGTCAGGGTCTCCGCCGGCGAAGCGGTGGAGGAAGGCGACGAGCTGCTCACCCTCGAGTCGATGAAGATGGAGATCCCCGTCCGCGCGCCGGCCGGTGGACGGGTCGTCGCCGTCAACGTGGCCACCGGCGAGACGGTGGGCGAAGGCGACGTGCTGTTGGTGATCGACTGATCGACGGGCCCGTCAGCGACCTCGCCACCGGGGCTCACGCTTGCCGATGAAGGCGGCGATCCCCTCGGCGGCGTCCTCGGTCATGGCGAGCGCGGTCAGACCCGCGTGGAGGTGGTCGAGGGCGGTGTCGGCATCCATGTCGGCGACCGCGTAGAACGCCCGCTTGCCCAGACCGATGGCTGCCGGGCTCTGCGCCCGCAACCGGTCGACGATGTCGTCGACCGCGGCGTCGAGCCGGTCGCGGTCCACCGCCCGGTTGACGATCCCCAGGTCCTTGGCCTCGTCGGCGTCGATCGTGCGGCCGGTGAGCATCATCTCCAGCAGCGGCCGCCGCGGCGCCAGCGGGAGGAGGACCGCGGTGATCATCATCGGCCACAACCCGACGCCGATCTCGGGAGTGCCCAGCTTGGCGCCCCGCACGGCGACGGCGATGTCGGCGGCCGCCAGCAGCCCGAACCCTCCGCCGAGGGCGTGACCGTTGACGCGCGCCACGATCGGTTTGGGGCAGCGATGCATCGACCGGAACAGCTCGGCGAGGGCGCCCCGGGCAGCATGGTCCGCGAGGGGCCGGTCGACGAACCCGCCCGCCAGGTCGCCGCCGGCGGAGAAGGCTCGGTCGCCGGCGCCGGTGACGACCACGACCCGGACGCGTTCGTCCGCGGCGGCACGCTCGACGGCCTCGCCGAGCTGCGCCATCACCGGGTTCGACAGCGGGTTCATCCTGTCGGGATCGTCGATGGTGATCGTCGCGACGGACCGGTCGACCTCGTAGCGGAGCATGTGCGTCCTCTCTGTGGGGAACCGTCACCCAGGATACGGGACCGGGAAGGGGCCCCACGTCCGGTACCGCGCCGGACGGCTATCGTCGGCTCCATGCTGTGGATCCTGGTCGTGATCGCCGTCGCGGCCCTCGTCGGGTTCGCCAGAGGGGGCAAGCTGGCCAACCTGGTCGAACTCCGGGTCAGCGGACTGGCGCTCCTGGTGGTCGGGTTCGCCATGCAGTTCGGCTCGTCGTTCCTCCCCGACACCCAGCGGGGGGTCGCCGTGGGCCTGCTGTTGGGCTCGTACCTGCCGATCCTCCTGTTCGCCTGGTTGAACCGGCAGGCCGCCGGCATGTGGATCGTGGGGGTCGGCATCTTGATGAACTTCTCGGTCATCGCCCTCAACGGCGGGATGCCGGTGCTGATCGAAGCTGCCGAGCTGGCCGGGGTCTCGACGACGGATCTGGCCTCGGCGGCCAAGTACGTGCCCCTCGACCAGACGACCCGCCTCGCGTTCCTGGCCGACATCATCCCGCTGCCGGGCGCGGTCGTATCGCTCGGCGACGTGCTGCTGGCCGTCGGCCTCGGGGTGTTCCTGGAGGACGAACTGCGACGACCACCACGTCTGTTCGCCCGAGGCGTGCACGCCGTCCCCGGATCGGCGGCCGAACGCTGACGGGACCCGGTCGACGGAGCCGCTCAGGCGGCGACGATGCCCCGGTGGATGAGGACCCTCCTCAAGGAGGCGGCGATCTTGGGGTCGTACTCGTAGGCGGATCCCTGATGGATCCGTTCGAGTGCCTCGATCGGCGACAGCCCCATCTCGTTGACGCCCTGGTCGTAGGCGCTGGCGACCTTGATGATCTTGGAGGCGATGGGAACGTCGGGGTCCCGCTCGGTCCCCGGCGTCCGGTAGGGCTGGTACTGCTGGGCGACGAGCTCGGACACGTGGTCGAGGTAGGGGGCTTCGGCGACGATCTGGGATCCCCACCGGGCGATGTCCTCGTCGGTGTAGCCGGCCTTGATGATGGCCGGCTCGTTCAAGGTGATCCGGCCGACGTCGTGGAGCATCGAGGCGTACTCGAGCCAGGTGACCTCGCTGGGGTGGAGACCCAGTTCCTTGGCCATCGCCATGGCGAGGTCCTGGGTCCGGTAGGAATGGCCGATCGGGGCCAGTCCGGCCACCTCGGGGATCTGGGCCAGGGCCCGGATCGTCTGGCTGTAGGTGATCCGCGTCGAGTCGTACCGCTCGAAGGCGACGTGGCTGAAACCGTACGGGACCAGGGCGAGGGGGAAGGCCCACAGCTTGAGGACGGGCCACGACAGCGCGAAGAGCCCGCCGGCGGAGATGAGCGCCACGACGACGGTCCAGTCCTCGAGAGCCAGGAGCCACAGGTACCGCGGCGACAGGTCGGCCCGTTCGAGACCGACGAGCGCCGACACGATGGCCCGCACGAGGAACCACACGGTGCCGGCCGCGGCCAGGGAGACGAGGTGCTCCCATCCGCCTTGGAAGTCCTCCGAGACCGCGTCGAGGACCCAGAAGAAGGTGAGACCGTAGGCCGCCATGGCGACGGTCTCGGCGAGGAAGTCGCCGTCGCGGCGCCCGAGCCGGCTGGTGCGGAGCTGCACCACGATCCATGCCAGCGCCATGCCGACCGAGTAGGCCACGGCGACGTCGAGGGGTTCGGCGAGGAGGATGGAGGCGGCGACGGCGGGCCCGATCCCGAGGTTGATGCGGTGACCCGAGGGAGTGGGGACGTCGAGGAGGTGGGCGACGGCGATGACGATGGCCCACAGGAGGACCCCGACGGGGTCGACGATCTCTCCGACGGCGGAGCCGCCGCCGAGGAACACGCCGGTGGCGACCAGCAGCATCCCGAACATGCCGACCGATGCGACGCGGATGCGGACCTCAGCCATGGCTGTGCTCGCGGCGTTCGAGGGGGGCGACGGGGAAGTCCCTGCCGTGGACCTGGTCGGCCTCGCGCATGGCGGCGACGCCCTCTTCGGCCATCTTCCTGGCTTCCTCGTCGGTGAGTTCGAGGACCGACCCGAAGTTCCGTCCGGATCGCTCGATGGCGGCGATGAACGCCTCGACCACCTCGGGGTCGAACTGGGTGCCGGCGTGGCGGCGGAGTTCCTCGAGGGCGTAGCGCTGGCTCATCGCCACTCGATAGGAACGGGTGGTGGTCATGGCGTCGAACGAGTCGGCCACGGCGATGATGCAGGCTTCGACCGACGGGGTCTCCCCGGGACCGTGGCCGGCGCCGTGGTACCCCCGGCCGTCGTAGTGGGCGTGGTGGTTGGCGGCGATCTGGACCATCGGGTGGAGGAACTCGATGTGGTCGAGCAGGTCCTCGACGAGATGGACGTGGCGTTTCATCACGTCGTACTCGTGCTCGTCGAGCCGGCCGCGTTTGCGGATGAGCTCCCGGGGGACCGCCAGCTTGCCGACGTCGTGGATGAGGGCCGCCCAGCGGAGTCGCTCGAGCCGGGTGCCGTTGAACCCCATCTCGCGGCCGATCATCTCCGAGTACATGGCGACCCGTTCGGTGTGGCCGCGGGTGTAGAGGTCCTTGGCCTCGAGGGCCTTGATGAAGCCCTTGAGGGTGGATTCCTGGGCGAGGCGGAGCATGGCGAAGGACTCGAAGGCCATGTAGCCGGTGAAGAACACGATGAAGATGAACGGCAACATGACGCTGCCCACCAGCAGGTAGGCGGCCCCGAGGAGCCCGCCGAGGAAGCCCATGGCGACGGTCCCGAGGTTGATCTGGATGAGGTGCGACCACGGCTTGGTCATCTTCTGGCCGTAGACGCGGTCGACGATGAAGGCGACGAGGCGGAAGTTGACGATGCCCTGGACGAGGGCGGCGATGGCGGAGCCGGCGACGACGATCCACAGGCGACCCGCCGAGAGCGTCCAGCCCGGGGCGGGTCCGTCGGCCAACCAGAGGAAGCCGGCCAGCACGACGGCCGAGGCGGCATTGGACAGAACGAGCTGACCGAAGTTGACGGCCGGTTGGAACCACCGGCGCCCGGTGACATCCTCGGGCGTGAGCAGCCCAAAGGCGGCCATGGAGGCAGCGGCGAGGATCCCGGCGCCGGGGCCGAAGACGACGGCAGCGGTCATCGTCACCATCGCGCCGGGGCTCCCCCGGAGGCGGTCGTTCACCTCCACCGAACGCCAGCTGAACACGGCATAGGCGGCTGCGAACGCAGCCCACAGCCACCAGGGTTGCGGGGGCTCCTGAACGAGCCACAACAGCGCCAACGTGGCGATCCCGGCGCCGGCGAACCCCACCGCGAAGCGGTGCTTGGTGGTGGGGAGGATCTGGCTGAGGCCTCGGGACACGGACGGTGCTCCTGTTGTTCTTGGGGACGGTGGGGGGCTTCCCGGGCCGCGAGATCAGCTAGCCGACTCTGAGATTGGCCACGCCTGCCAGGGATCCGGCGGCGAGGTCCGCAAGGTATCGACGGATTCTCTCGTATCTACTCTTCACGAACCTCTCCAAGGGGGGATGTCCTCGGTCGGCGGCATCGTCGCCGCGTGCGGGGATACGTATACGCTCCGCTGGATCGGTTGTGTGTCGAGACGGCCCGGTCCGCCACCACCTCCCACTCGCCCGACTCTCGCCGGGCGAAACTCGCTTTTCCTGGTGCTCGCCTGGCCCCACCCGGATCGATCGGTGTCCCCAACCCGGTGCGGTCCTCGGACCGCTCGATCCACTCGCCCGTGGGTCGGCCGCAGCGCGGCCTGTGGACAAGTTAGGCGGGAGCCATCGCTCGCGCAAGGGAATATCGGCCCTGGCGGGTCCGAACCAAAGGTGCTTGTGGACCCGCTCCCGGCCGATACGGGACCGGATCGAGCCCGACACTCCGCGTCGACCATGCGGCTACGCGGCGTGGTCGGGATGACTACGCTACGGGCATGCCGCCACACCCGCGAGAACTCGAAGAGAGCATCACCCGGATCGCCGCGGTGGACGCCGCCCGCGTCGTGATCGACGGGGACCGCATCACCGAGGTCCACGTGATCGCCGCCCCCGAGAAGCCCGCCAAGCAGGTCGTCCGCGACGTCCAGTCCCTCGCCATGGCCCGGTTCGGCACCTCCATCGACCGGCGCATCATCTCGGTCGTCCAGATCGCCCCCGACAAGGTCCGCGCCACCACCCCTACTCGCCCCGCCGTGGTGGCCATCGACGCCGACGCCAACGGCGCCAAGACGCACGTCCGCGTCACCCTGCGCTACGCCGAGGTCGAGCACGTGGGCGAGTCGTCGGGTCCGAGCGTGGCGTCGGCTCGACTGCGACTCGTCGCCGAAGCGACGATCAACGCAGTCGAACAGACCTTCGCCGAAGCCGGCCCGATGGCCCTCGATTCGGTGACCGCGGTCCCGGTGGGCAACCACACGGCCGTCGTCGCCGTCGTCATCGGCGCCTCCAGCGACGGCGCCGAGCGGGTGACCGTGGGCTCCGCCCTCGGAGACGACGACACCGAGAAGGCCGCCGTGCGAGCCGTCCTCGACGCGCTCAACCGCAGGCTCATCGACCGGCGCTCGTGAACCGCGACCCGCGGGCCATCCTCGCCACGGGACCCCTCGAGCCGGACCACCACGTCGCCGTCAGCCCTCACCATCTGGCGTCGTCGGCGGCGGTCGAGATCATGGCGTCGGGCGGCACCGCGGTCGACGGGGCCGTCTGCGCCAACGCGGTGCTATCGGTGGTGGCACCCGAGACCTGCGGCCCCGGCGGGGACCTGTTCGCCCTCGTGCACGCCCCGGAGATGCGCGCCCCGGCGGCGCTGAACTCGTCGGGCCGTGCCGGCTCGGGGGTCACCGCCGCCGACATCCGCGCCGCCGGCCACACCGACCTCCCACCCCGAGGTCCGTGGGCGATCACGGTCCCGGGGGCCGTCGACGGATGGTTCGCGCTCTTGGACCGGTTCGGGCGGCTCGCGATCGACGCCGTGCTCGCCCCGGCCATCGAACTGGCGGAGAACGGCTTCGCGGTATCGGCGGAGCTGGCCGACGCCCTCGAGCGACTGCGGCCGGTGCTGGCCGGTCAAGCATCTGCCGGCGAGCTCTATCCGTCCGGGCGCATTCCGCTCCCGGGCGAGGTGATCCGGCGCCCGGCGCTGGCCTCGACGCTGCGCGCCATCGTCTCGGAGGGGCGGGCCGGGTTCTACGAGGGTCCGGTCGCCGATGGCATCGTCGACGCCGCGCAAGGAGCGATCCGCCCCGACGATCTCCAGGTCGTCCAGTCCGAGTGGATCGACCCGCTCGGCGCCGACGTGTTCGGCCGTCGCGTCTGGACGATCCCACCCAATAGCCAGGGGTACATGGTCCCGGCGACCCTGGCCATCTTCGAGCGGCTCGGATCGTTCGACGATCCGGCCGACCCGGCGTTCCAGCATGCGCTCATCGAGGCCTACCGGGTGGTCGCCGCCGAGCGCGACCAGGTCGTCGCCGACCCGGCGACGGCGCCCGTCGCGGCCGACGACCTCGTCGACCCCGAGCGACTGTCGGCGCTGGCCGAGCTGGTGGCACTCGACCGCGCCGGGGTATACGAGGGCCTCCGCGACGCACCGGGAGGCACCGCCTACCTGTGCACGCGGGACGCCGCGGGCATGGGGGTCTCGTACATCCAGTCCAACTTCATGGGCATCGGATCTGGACGCTCGGCCGGAGCGACGGGCGTGTGGCTCCACAACCGGGGCGCCGGGTTCACCCTCATCCCGGGCCATCCCAACGAGTACGCTCCGGGACGCCGGCCGCTTCACACCCTCTCCCCGACCCTGTGGACCGACCGGGGCCGGTTGGCCCTTCTCCTCGGGACCCGCGGGGGGCACTATCAGCCGCAGCTCCTCGCCCAGATCGCGGCCGATCTGCACGTCGGCGGGTTGTGCCCGGACGATTCCCAGGCGTTCCCTCGCTGGGTCGTGCACGACCTGGCGCCGGGATCGACCTCACGCGTCGAGTACGAGCCACGGTTCCCACGGCGAACGATCGCCGGGTTGTCCGAACGGGGCCACGAGCTGGTCCCCGCCGAGGGATGGATGACCGGGTGGGGGCCCGTGTCGATCATCCGGATCGAGGACGACCTCCGCGGTTCGGCGGATCCCCGGGTGTCGACCGCGGCCGCGGTCTCCCGCCCGGCGGGCGCCCCTTCTCGCTAGCGGCCGCTCCCCTCGACGAGCCGGCCGGCGGCGGGGTCCACGTCGCGGTCGGCGGAGGAACCTGGCCCACCCTCGGGCGTCTCGAAGAAGCCGGGGATCGGAGGTGGTGTGGGCGGCCTTCTCCGACCGAGCCGCTTCGAGATGAAGCCGGCGAGCGCCACGACCACGGCGAGGGCGACGGCACCGAGGGTGAACACCAACCCGCCCTTCCATCCCGTGCTGTCGTCCTCGGAACCTCGGAGCTCGTTGCGCAGAGCGGTCCGCCAGCGGGCCTCGATCGCCGTCCAGCGGGCAGGGTCGGGATCGGTGAGGACCTCGGGTCCCTCGGTCCCGACGGCGAAGTCGATCATGTCGCCCAGAAGGCCGTCATTGGTCTCGGGGTCCCACTCGACGACGGGCTGTTGACGCGATGTCGCCCAGTCGATCCGCGCCTCGGTGTCGAAGAAGTTCGCGATCCGGATGGCGGCATGGTCCAAGACGATGCGGTCGAGCATCCGCGCCCGGTACCAGCGGGCGATCGCCGTCGCCAGGGGTTCGGGCCAGCCGGCGTGATCGGAACGTTGCCACAGGGCCAGATGGGCGAGGGCGAAGGCGCCGGCCGGGCCGACCTGGCCGACCCGCTCCGCGGAGAGGGTGATCCGGCCCGCCTCCAGGTCCCGTACGGCGTGGAAGCGCACGCCCGGCCGCTCGAAGCGGCCCGCGTCGAAGGAGCCGCCCGGATCGGCGATGCAGACCGTCGCCGACACCGAGCCGATCTCGTCGACGATCCAACCGGCCGCGGTGTCGAGCTCTCGGGCGAAGCGAGCCGCCAGCCCGTCGGGCACGTCGGCAACCTCGACGACCAGACCCGGGGTGGTGACGGCTCGCGCGGTCCAGACGGCCTCGGGATAGGCGGCGGCGCATCCCTCGGCGGCGTTCGCCCGAGCCGGCAGGACGGCAACGGCGAGGACGACCAGCGCGACGGACGCCAGGATGCGGTGAGCCATCCTCGAAGGCTACCGGCGCGACGTGCCCACGTGAGTGCGGGGCGCCCTGGCAGGATCTGACAGGGATCGGGTTGCCGTTGCCCATCGCCGTCGATAGCCTGACTGGTCGCGGGTGCGCTGAGCCCGCCGGCCGGCCCAGCCGAGCCCTCGTCGATCCAGGCGGAGTTCGTGAGAACCAAACGCAGGAGCCCCATCGCATACGCCGCAGTGCTCATC
>JALVQZ010000188.1:0-2592 GCA_027036355.1 Acidimicrobiia bacterium
ATGGGGAGCCGGTGAACCCGTATCCGTTCCTCGAGAGCGCCCGGATCCGCCATCGCCTCTTCGTGACGTCCGCCCCCACTCCGTCCTGACTCAGCGCGCGAGCTCGGCGGCGCGAGCGAACACGGAGTCGAGCATCTCCTCGGTGAGGCGCCCCGTGAAGGTGTTCTGCTGCGACGGGTGGTAGCTGGCCAGGATCGTGGGACCGTCGACGAGGGCCACTTCGAGGCCGTGGGCGAACGGCGGGCGGGGACGGGGAAGGTCCATGCCGCGGCGCCGCAGCGACGCCCAGGTCGCCTGGTACCCGAAGCCGCCGAGCACCACGTAGACCCGGGCTCGTTCGAGCAACGCGAGCTCCCGGTCGAACCAGTCGGCGCAGGCGTCCCGCTCGGCCGGCGTCGGCTTGTTGGCCGGCGGGGCACATCGCACCGGAGCCGTCACCCACGCGCCGGACAGCTCGAGTCCGTCGTCACGGCCGGTCGAGGTCGGCTGGTTGGCGAAGCCCGCCCGGTGCATCGCCCGGTACAGCCAATCCCCGGACCGGTCGCCGGTGAACATGCGTCCGGTCCGGTTCGCGCCGTGGGCGGCCGGGGCGAGGCCGATCACCACGACCCCGGCGGTCGGATCCCCGAATCCCGGGACGGGACGGCCCCAGTAGTCCTGTCCCTCGAAGGCCGCTCGCTTCACCGCCGCGACCTCTTCCCGCCAGGCCACCAGCCGCGGGCATCGACGGCAGCCGGCCACCGCGGCGTTCAGCTCCTCGAGAGATCCGAGGCCGCTCATCGGGGCAGGTAGGAGACGTCGTACCGGGAGGCGTTGGACCACAGCATCCACCCCATGCCGCGGTCCTCGGCGACTTGCTCGACGGCGAGGACGCCATCGACGCCGATCTGCCAGGTCTGGAGCCAGGGCCGGTAGTAGCCGGCTCCTTCCAGCTTCCGCAGACCCGAAGCGAGCGCACCGTCGACGATCTCGGCCGCGTTGGCGTCGGGGTCTGCGAAACCCCGCCAACCTGCCCCGTAGTTGGTGCTGTAGAGGGTGGGGCTGAGGACGTCGACGACCCTGGAGAGAGGGCCGGGACGCTGCCCGACGCCCTCGTCGGTGCTCGATTCGAGCGTGATGCCCAGCAGCGTGGTGCCCACCGCGCATCCCATCGGCCCGAGCACCGACGCGGCTCGCTCGAGGTACGCGACGACCGACGCCACCCTGACCTCCTGGGTGTAGCCGCCGTCGAAGACGGCGTTCTTGACGTCGCCGCCGAAGGGATACGACACGTAGTCGAACTGGATCTCGCGGAACCCTCGCCGGCAGGCCTCCTCGGCGAGAGCGATCGAGTACTCGTAGGCGGCCGGATCGCTCGGGTCGAGCCACTCGTAGCCCGCCGCCGTCGTCCACAGGCCCCCGGTCGACTCGTCGCCCACGGCGTGGTCCGGTTCGGCCCGAGCCAGCGGCGGGTCCTGGAACACGGAGATCCGAGCGATGCCGTACAAGCCACGAGCGGCGATGTCGTCGGCCACCTGGCCGAGGTCGTACATGACCTGGACGGCACCGATCTCGTGAGCCCTCGGCACCTCGGTGTCGTGCAGGACGATGCCCTGCTCGTCCTTGACCTCGACGACCAGCGCGTCGACCGCCGACAGGTCGGCCAAGCCGAGGAGCGCCTTCCAGCGGTCGGGGTCGCCGGCGGCGTCACCCCCGACGCGGAGGGCCCGAAGGCGGAGCGGTTCCATCTGGACGTCGACCTTCTCGACGGTGCCGTCCCAGCTCTCGGTGGTGTCCTCCCACGCGGGTCGGGTGAGCTCCAGCTCCCCCGGTACGGCCCGCTCGATCCGGAAACGTCCCTCGTCGTCGGACACGTCGCGAGCCCCCCCGAGGGTGACCGCCACCCCGGGGAGCGGGAAACCGTTGGGGGTCGACACCTTGCCGACCAGGACCACCGGCTCGAGCCGGAACTCGAGACGCCCCGCCGCCGGGTACTCCTCGACGACGGTCGACGACGGCCGGAATCCAGGCCGTCGAGCTTCGACGGTCACCGCGCTGGCAGGCCAGGGGACCACCGCGGTGGCGGCGTCGTCGAGCGGCACCGATCGCCCATCGACGACGAGGGCGGCGCTCGGCAAGGGGCTCAGATCGTCGCCCGCGAGCACGACGATGGCCAGACCCGGCGGACCGACGTCGGGATTGCGGAGGTCGCCGTTGGGTCCCGTCAACGGCGTCGCGGCGCACGCCCCGGCGACCAGGACCAAGCCGACGACCACGCCGAGGCCGGGTCGCGGCCAGCGTCGAAGACGAGAGATGGACATCCCGAGGAGGGTACCCAACCCGTTGCGAGACGAGCCACGGCGTGATAGGTTCGGACCGCTCCCCCCGGCCGCGACGGGGACGAAGGAGGGAGGGAGCATGGCGGAGCAAGCCCACAGCACGGCCGGCGCCGATGGGGTCGGGATGTACCTCGAGGCGGTAGCCACCCACGATCTGCTCACCGCGGAGGACGAGGTCCGCCTGGCGAGAGCGATCGAAGCGGGGCGCCTCGCCCAACGCCGCCTCGAATCCCCCGACGACCCGGTCGACGCCACCGAACGCGCCGAGCTCTAC
>JALVQZ010000188.1:2602-31795 GCA_027036355.1 Acidimicrobiia bacterium
GGTCATCTCGATCGCCAAGCGCTACACCGGCCGGGGGCTCGACCTCCTCGACCTGATCCAGGAGGGCAACCTCGGCCTCATCCGGGCGGTGGAGAAGTACGACTGGCGGAAGGGATTCAAGTTCTCCACCTACGCCACCTGGTGGATCAGACAGGCGATCACCCGCGGCCTGGGCAACCAGGGGCGAACGATCCGGCTGCCGGTGCACATGGTGGACGTCGTCCGTACGGTGCAGGAAGCGGAACTGACCCTCCAGGAGCGTCTCCGACGTCCTCCCACCGTCTCGGAGATCTCCGAGACCAGCGGCCTCGACGTCGACAAGGTGCAGATCGCGCTGCAGGCTCCCGGAGACACGGTGTCGCTGGATCGCCCGGTCGGCGACGACGGCGAAGCGCAGCTCGGTGACTTCGTGGAGGACGCCACGATCCCCGATCCGTTCGTGGCGGTCGCCGAGCGGGCCCGCACCGAACAGGTGGCACGCGCCCTGGAGGTCCTCGATCCGAGGGAGCGGACCGTCCTGGTCCTTCGCTACGGGCTCGACGGCGAAGCCCCCCGTACGTTGTCGGACGTCGGACGTGAGCTGGGCATCACCCGGGAGCGGGTCCGCCAGATCGAGCGCCGGGCCATCGTCAAGCTCCGCCATCCGAGCTGCAGGTACGACCTCGAATCGCTCCTGTAGACCGCCGCATCGGGCCCGTCAGAACAAGCGGAGCGCGGCCGACTCCGCACCCCGAAGGGCGTCGTAGTCCAGCTCGCGCCACTCGATGCCACGTTCACCGGCCAGGACACGAGCCTGCGGCTTGACCTCCTGGGCGGCGAAGATCCCCCGGATCGGAGCCAGCCGGTCGTCGCGGGAGAGGAACTCGAGGTACCGGGCGAGCTGCTCGACGCCGTCGATCTCGCCTCGCCGTTTGATCTCGACCGCCACGGTGCCCCCGTCGGCGTCGCGGCACAGCAGGTCGACCGGTCCGATCGGCGTCGGGTACTCGCGCCGGATGAGGGTCATGCCGTCGCCCAGGACCTCGGGGTTCTCGGCCACCAGCCGTTGCAGCTCCAGTTCGACGCCGTCCTTGCGGAGCCCGGGGTCCTCGCCGAGCTCCACGGACGTCTCGAAGTGGATCTCGTGGAACTCGATGACGAGCCGTTCACCCTTGGTGTTGGTGACGACCCAGCGACCATCCTCTTCGATCAGATGGTTGGGGGCGTTCATCCAGTTCAGCGGCTTGTACGCGCCGCCGTCGGCGTGGACCGCGACGCATCCGTCCGCCTTGACCATCACCAGCCGCGTGGCCCGCGGCAGGTGGGCGGTGAGTCGACCTTCGTAGTCGACGGTGCAGTCGGCGACGACGATGCGCATCGGCCGCAGGCTACCGGCCGCACCCGCTCAGCCGACCGAGCCCTCCATCTGGAGCTCGATGAGGCGGTTCAGCTCGACGGCGTACTCCATCGGCAGCTCCTTGACGATCGGCTCGATGAACCCGGCGACGACCATCGCGGTCGCCTGCTCCTCGGTGAGCCCGCGGCTCATCAGGTAGAAGAGCTGGTCCTCGCCGACCTTCGAGACGGTCGCCTCGTGGCCGATGTCGATGTCGGACTCCTCGATCTCCATGTACGGGTAGGTGTCCGAACGAGAGTCCTCGTCCAAGATCAGGGCGTCGCAGCGAACGAAGGACCGGGCGTTCTCGGCTCCCGGCTCGACCCGGACGAGACCTCGGTACCCGGCGCGCCCTCCGTCCTTGGAGATGGACTTGGAGGTGATGAGCGACGTGGTGTTGGGTGCCGCGTGCACCATCTTGGCGCCGGCGTCCTGATGCTGCCCGTCACCGGCGAAGGCGATGGACAGGACCTCACCGTGGGCGCCCTCCTCCATCAGCCACACCGCCGGGTACTTCGCGGTGAGCTTCGACCCGAGGTTCCCGTCGATCCATTCCATCGTGGCGTTCCGGTAGGCGACGGCTCGCTTGGTGACCAGGTTGTAGACGTTGTTGGACCAGTTCTGGATCGTCGTGTACCGGCAGCGTCCGCCTTCCTTGACGACGATCTCGACCACCGCGGCGTGCAGGGAGTCACTCGAGTACACCGGCGCCGAGCAGCCCTCGACGTAGTGGCAGAACGCTCCCTCGTCGATGATGATGAGCGTCCGCTCGAACTGACCCATGTTCTCGGCGTTGATCCGGAAGTAGGCCTGGAGCGGCTGGTCGAGGTGGACACCGGGCGGCACGTAGATGAACGACCCGCCCGACCAGACCGCCGAGTTCAACGCCGCGAACTTGTTGTCGTTGGGCGGGATGATGGTCCCGAAGTACTCCTTGACGATCTCGGGGTACTCACGGACGGCGGTGTCCATGTCGGTGAACAGCACCCCGAGCCGCTCGAGGTCCTCCCGGTTGCGGTGGTACACGACCTCCGAATTGTGAACGATGATCCCTTCGGCCACGAAGTTGTGGGGTCCGTCGACTTCGATGTCATAGACCGCGGCG
Source organism: Acidimicrobiia bacterium (assembly GCA_027036355.1). Lineage (GTDB taxonomy): Bacteria > Actinomycetota > Acidimicrobiia > Spongiisociales > UBA5794 > JALSQW01. The sequence goes on from JALVQZ010000188.1 coordinate 5,083, forward strand.
ACGTCGGCAGGCTCGATCTCGACGACGCGAGCGAACCCGAGGTGGTCGGTCGTGTGGGCGCGGAAGGTGGCGCCTCTGGCCGACGTGTCGCCCTGTCGGTACGCCCGGCGACCGAGCCGGTCGGCCCTTCGCCGATTGCGCACGGGCAACCGTTCCACGTCACCCGACAGGCTCAGCCGGAGGCCGGTCATCGACCGCGAGGGATCGAACGGGTGCTTCGAGGTGAACTCGTACGGTCCTGAGGGCCGCAGTCCGCACAACTGGGCCAGTTCTGCGACATCGGTCAGGAGTCCGGGGTTGACCGACGTGACGGTGAGGTGGTTCCCGTGGCGAGCGGGGCTCACGTAGCCGTCGGCGTCGACGTAGCCGGCGAGGAACGCGAGCCGCTCGTCACGAGGAAGCCCGAAGACCCAGGGGGGGATCCGCTTGGTGTGAGAGGTCCCGACGATCCCGTTCGCCTCGAGCCAGCGGACCAGCGCCTTGGAAGCCGTCGCGACCCGCCACCGGTCGGGGAAGGTCGACGGCAAGCCGAAGAGCCGCTCGACGACACGGACGACCTCGTCTCGCAGCTCGGGATCACGGTCGGGGATGGCGATCTCGATGCGGTACGTCCCGTGGTCGGCCTCGTCTCGGGTGTAACCATCGCCGATCCAGAGGCCCAGGAGCCACATGAGATCCTGATCGGTCGACACGGGGAACGACTCGGGAGTGTCCTCGAGACGCTCGAGCCGGCGGGACCGACCGAAGTCCGGCAGGTCCCGGGCCACGGCGACGAGGTCGCCGACTTCGAGCTCGGCCACCGTCTTCCACCGTCGCTGGTACCTGGCTCTCTGGCGCCCGGGTTTGCGAGCGTCGACGAGCGTCAGGATCGGGTGGTTGTCGGTGGCGTGGATCGTCCGCTTGTAACGGCCGCCCACGGTGATCGCGTAGGTCTGGCGAACGTCGGTCTGCATCGCGCCGGCGACGGGTGCAACGACCAACCGTCCGGTGTCCTCGTCGAGGGCGAAGACCCGGTCCCCCGCGGCGATCTCCTTGATCGGGACGAGACCCCGATCGGCGGTGTACACCCGCGTATCGCCCCGAAGGCACTCGTACTGCGCGGTGACCCCGGCGAGGTACTTGCGCTCGGCCTCGGGGATCCCCAGCTTCTCGTAGGTCTCCTTGATCGAGTCGGGGACCATGTCCCAGTCCTTGGCCTGGCCCTCGGTCGGCTTGATGTAGTAGTAGATGTCGTCGAAGTCGATCTCGTTGACGGCTCCCCCACCGACCCATTGCGGCACGGGTTTGCGCAGGAAGCGCTGGTAGGCCTTGAGGCGGAACTCGAGCATCCACTCGGGTTCCTTCTTCATCCGCGACATCTCCCGGATGATCTCCTCGTTCAGCCCCTTCTTCGGCTTGAAGACGTAGTCCTCTTCGTCGGCCCAACCGAGTTGGTAGGAGCCGAGATCGATCTCGACGGTCGACATGGGGGTCACCTCGGGTTTTCCACTATCCGGATAGGTCGATTGTAGGGCGGTCGCCGCGCCCACGAGCGAGATTCCCGCCGCGGCCCGGCCAACGCGACCCAGGGCCCCCGAAGGGACCCTGGATGGGCGACCCGACCGGAGCGGGAACGAGTGGGAGTGGGGGAAGACCGGGTCCGCTCCGACGAGTCGCCTCTGTAGTTGCAACGCTCAACGTTCGCGATTCGTTCCCGGAACCGGCAGATCCTCGACGTCGACGGTGACCGAGGTCCGCTCGGCCGTCTCGGGAGCCGACGTCAACACCCAGAACCGCTCCACCTCGGTCGGCCAGGCGGTGAGGATCTCGGCGGCCACCGTGCTTCGGGTGCGCGCCTGGTGTTGGACGATCAGATCCCGCAGCAGGGCCGCCTCGTTGCCTGCCGGCCGGCGGGCCTTCGGCGCGGTGGCCGCCAGATGACCTTTCGCCGAATGGTCCGGATCCCAGACGAACAACGTCCCGCCGGTCATCCCCGCCGCCCCGTTCCGGCCGATCGGGCCGAGGACGACCACGGTACCGCCGGTCATGTACTCGCACACGTGGTCCCCCGCCCCTTCGACGACGGCGGTCGCACCCGAGTTGCGAACGGCGAAGCGCTGACCGACGGTACCGGCGACGAACAACCGGCCGCCGGTCGCCCCGTACAGACAGGCGTTGCCCGCCCCGTGGCGGCCCCGGTCGACCCCGGGACGGATGATCACCTCGCCGCCGGCCATGCCCTTGCCGACGTAGTCGTTCCCGGTCCCGTCGAGCTCGATCGAGACGCCCTTCGACAAGAACGCGGCGAGGCTCTGGCCGGCGGTCCCCGACAGGCGGACCTTCACGGAACCCTCGGCCAGACCGGCGTCGCCCCGGACCTCGGCGATCTCGCCCGACAGGCGGGTCCCGACGGAGCGGTCGACGTTCTCGACGGGGTAGGCGACCACGACCGGACCGGCGCCCCTGAGCGCCGCCCGACCATCGACGGCGAGCTGCTCACCGAGCGGCGATCGCGCCACCCGACGGAAGCTCCGATCCCGACCCGCGTCGGCCCGAACCAGCAACGCGGAGAGGTCGCCGGCAACGGGATCGTCGGGATCGGCAGGGACGAGCAGGTCGCCTCGCCCGATCAGCTCCTCGAGGCTGCGGGCACCGATCGCCGCCATCGTGCGACGGGCGTCCTCGGCGACGAACCGGAACAGGTTGACGACGTGGTCGACCGAGCCGCGGTACTTGGCCCGCAGGTCCTCCCGCTGGGTGGCGATACCGACCGGGCAGGTGTTCTCGTGGCAACGGCGGACCATCTTGCAGCCGAGGGCGAGCAGCGGTGCGGTCCCGAAGCCGTACCGATCGGCGCCGAGCAGGGCGGCCACGACCACGTCGCGGCCGGTGCGGAGACCCCCGTCGGTCTCGACGGTGGTCGTCGCCCGCAACCCGTTGGCGACGAGGGCCTGGTGCGCCTCGGCGAGACCCAGCTCCCACGGCGACCCGGCGTGCTTGATCGACACCAACGGAGAAGCGCCGGTTCCCCCGCCGTAGCCGGAGATCACCACGGCGTCGGCGAGGGCCTTGGCGACACCGACGGCGATCGTACCGACGCCGGGACCCGAGACGAGCTTCACCGACACCCGGGCCAGCGGCTTGAACGTCTTCAGGTCGTAGATGAGCTGCGCGAGGTCCTCGATCGAGTAGATGTCGTGATGCGGCGGCGGCGAGATGAGCGTCACCCCGGGTTCGGTGTGGCGGAGCCGAGCGATCTCCTCGGTGACCTTGTGGCCGGGGAGCTGACCGCCTTCGCCGGGCTTGGAGCCCTGTGCCATCTTGATCTGGAACTCCTCGGCCGACGCCAGGTACCCGGGGGTCACGCCGAACCGTCCGCTGGCCACCTGCTTGATCGCCGAATTGCGAGACGTCCCGAAGCGACGCGGGTCCTCGCCGCCTTCCCCCGAGTTGGAGAGGCCGCCGATGAGGTTCATCGCCTCGGCGAGCGCCTCGTGCGCCTCGGGGGACAGTGCGCCGAGGGACATCGCAGCGGTCGTGAACCGGCGCATGATGCGTTCGACCGGCTCCACCTCCTCGAGAGGAACGGGCGGGCCGAGGGGAACGATCTCGAGAAGATCGCGCAGCTCCATCGGGGGGCGGTCCCGCTGGATCGCACGGACGTAGTCCTCGTAGCGGTCCCAGTCCCCCGTGCGAACGGCCTTCTGGAGGGCGAGGACGGCTGCGGGGGCGTTGATGTGCTCGACACCGCCGCGACGGAACTTGTAGTAGCCGGAGATCTCCTCGCCGCCGCCCTCGTACCGGGCGTGGCGAGCCAAGGTGTGCTCGGCGATCCGATCGAAGCCGGCGCCACCGACCCGCCGCTGGACGTTCTTGAAGGCGATGTCGCAGACCTCCTCGTCGAGGCCGATCGCCTCGAAGAGCTCCGATCCCCGGTAGGCGGAGATCGTGCACACCCCCATCTTCGACATGATCTTGAGGAGGCCCTTCTCGAGGCTCGTCCGGTAGTTCTCCTGCGCCTCGACGGCCCCGCAGGGGATCCGTCCGGCGGCGGCCATCGCCCGCACGTTCTCGATCGCCATGTAGGGGTTGACGGCCGAGGCCCCGAAGCCGATCAGGCATGCGAAGTCGTGGGCGTCGCGGGGCTCTCCGGAGACCGCCACGATCGACGCACGGAGCCTGAGCCCGACCCGGATGAGGTGATGGTGGACGGCCCCCACGGCGAGGAGGATGGGAACGGGCGCATGGTCGGCGTCGGTCTCCCGATCGGACAGCACCACGATGGAGGCACCGTCCGCGACGGCCCGTTCGGCGGCCGCGCACAGCCGATCGACGGCCCTGCGGAGACCGGCCGAGCCCTCGGCGGCGGGGAACACGATGGGAAGCCACACCGAAGAGAACCGCTCGTCGCGAGCATCGGTGATCGCCACGACGTCGGCGTCGGACAGGACCGCCGACGACAGCTCGAGGAGATGGGCCTGCTGCGGGGTCTCCTCGAGGATCGAACCGCGTCGACCCAGGTAGGTGCGCAGCGACATGACCAGGTTCTCCCTGAGCGGATCCATGGGTGGGTTCGTGACCTGGGCGAAGGCCTGGTGGAAGTACCGGCTGAGGCGCTGAGGATGCCGAGACAGGACGGCGAGGCCGGTGTCGTGGCCCATCGCCAGGATCGGCGTCTCGCCCTCGGCCATCGGCGCGAGGATCAGCATCCGTTCCTCCTCGGTGTACCCGAAGACCCGCTGCAGGGCGTCGGCATCGAAGCGGTCGTCCTGCAGGGCGTCGAAGGCGTCGCGAACGTAGTTCGTCTCGGTCGAGATCCACTCCTCGTACGGAGCCAGGGCGGCCAGCGCCGCCTTGATCTCGGGCCCCATCCGGTGGCTGCCGGTGGCCAGGTCGACGTCGATGATGTCCCCCGGTCCGAGCTGGCCGGTGGCGATCGCGTTCACCTCGACCTCGGGCGCGACCCCGGCCTCCGACGACACGACGACGTAGTCGGGGGTGATCGTCCAGCGGGACGGCCGCAGTCCGTTGCGGTCCAGCCCGGCGACGAGCCGCTCGCCGTCGCAGGCGACGACGGCCGCGGGTCCGTCCCAGGGTTCGGTCAGGAAGGCGTGGTACTCGTAGAAGGCGCGCAGACGCGGGTCGAGATCCTCGACGTTCTCCCAGGCGGCGGGGATCAGCATCTCCTTGACGTGAGGAAGGGACCGTCCGGAACGGACGAGAACCTCGAAGGCTTCGTCCAAGCTCGCCGAGTCGGAGCCCTCGGTGGTGACCAGCGGCACGAGATCGGCGATCCGGTCGCCCCACACGTCGCTGTGCAGGTCGTTGGATCGGGCCTCCATCCAGCTCCGGTTCGCCGCCACCGTGTTGATCTCGCCGTTGTGGGCGAGGATGCGGAAGGGCTGAGCCAGCTCCCACGCCGGCACCGTGTTCGTCGAGTACCGCTGATGGAAGACCGCGAAATCCGTCTCGAAAGTCGGGTCCTTCAGGTCCCAGTAGAACGCCTCGATGTGCGACGCCGTGAACAGCCCCTTGTAGACGACCGTTCGCGACGAGGCCGAGGGGATGGAGAACCCCTCGAGGTCGCTCCCGGTGCGCTCGGCGTGGCGGCGAGCCAGGAACAACGCCCGTTCGAACGCGTCGCCCCGGGTACCGGCCTCGGCCGCCACGATGGCCTGCTCGATGGCCGGCATCGAACCGCGGGCGGTCTCGGACAGGGCCTGCACCCCGACCGGAACGGTCCGCCAGCGCAGCAGCCGGAGACCCTCGCGAGCGAGGGCCTCGCCGACGATCTGACGGCCGCGGTCGGGATCGTGCCGGGGCAGGAACGTCATGACGACGCCGAGCTCGGAGCGGTGGGGGGCGGCGATCCCGGCGGCGGCCAGGTCCCGTTCGATGATCCGGTACGGGATCCTGGCCATGATGCCCGCTCCGTCCCCGGTGCCGTCGATCGAACGGGCGCCGCGATGATCGAGGCTGTGGAGGCAACCGACGGCCAGGCGAAGCGTGCGGTGCGTGGCGGTGGCGTCGCGGGCGGCGACGAACCCGACGCCGCACGCATCGCGTACGTCGCCCCGGTACAACGGATAGCGGTCCATCCCGGCCTCCTCGCGTCTCGACCCGTCGGGCCGTGGCGCTCGTGTGCACGGGTCGGCGACCGGCCCGATGGAGCGCTTCACTGTATCTCGCCGTGGGGGTACCGCGAAATCGGCGCCGCCGTCTCCCCGACGTGCGAGGGCCGGCGGATCCCTAGCCTGGGCCCATGCCGGTGATCGTGGTCGGAGCCGATACCCGCCTCGGGGAGGCCGTCGTCGACGCGCTCGCGGGGAGGGACGGGGAGATCCGGGCCTTCGTCAGCGACCCCGAGGCCGCCCGCTCCCTCAAGGCGCGAGGCATCAAGACCGCCCTCGGCGACGTGTCGGACGGCTCCCACGTCGGCGGGGCGGCCTGCAACTGCTTCGGCGCCGTCCTGATCGGACAGGCCGCCGTCGACGAGCGAGAACGCTCCTTCGCCGACGATCCGGCAGCCGTCGCCGAGGCCTGGGCGGAGGGACTCGCCGACGCCGGCGTCCACCGGGCGATCTGGGTCGTCTCGGACCCCCGCATCGTCCCCGGGACCCCGCATGCCGTCGAGGTCGCCGTCGTCGACGCCACCGCGTCGCCGGCGACGATCTCCGCCGAGGTGCGGCGCCTCGACGACGCCGCCACGCTGTAGCGACCCCCCCCTCAGAACACCTGCTGGCACCAGGGAGCGATCGACGTCCGCATGATCCGCTCCAGCCGGACGACCGCATCCGGGGCGCCGTCGATCCGGCCGGCGCCGAACGCCGCGATGGCACCGCCGTTGCCGAGGAACAGGCCCGAGAGCTCGCCGATCGTCAAGGTCAGTTCCGGTTCCAACGGTGTCGGGGACACGGTGGCGGCACCACCGTCGACGGTCAGCTCGTAGCTGCCGGTGCGGTCGGGAACGAAGGCGTCGACGAGATGGAACCGGACCGACCCATCGGTCTCGTAGGAGCGGGAAGCCAAGGCCCGGGCCGGATCGACGAGCCGGAGCCACAGGCCGTCGAGCACCGAGCGGGTGATCCTCCGAACGTCGTCGATCCGTCGCACCAGCGGATCGTCGACCGGGAGGTTCCAGTGCTTCACGTTGGGGAACAGGTCGATGCTCGACAGGAACCGCCACAGCGCCCCTCGGGCGTCGTCGGTTCCGACGACCTCGCGAACGTCGATCGTCCCGCCGGGGATCCCCAGGTCGCTCCACTCCTCCCGATGACGGAAGATGGCGTAGCCGGCGGGATCGTCGACGGCTCCGGCGACGGCGAACCGCAGCGCCGAGGCGCCCCCACGGGCATCCGGCGGGTCCCACAGCACCCTGTGGCGCCAATCGACCACGCGCCGGGCGAACATCCCGGCCCGGCCGAGACGGAACCGCTCGTAGATCGGAGGAAGGACGGCGGCCGCCCGTTCGGCGCCGATGAGGCCGATGGGGATCGACGGGTCGGCCTCGATCCTCACCTGCCGACCGTTCCAGGTCGCGTGGTGGTGGTCCGTCGCCCGCCCGAACCCGAAACGCGGGTAGATCGCCGACTCGGATGCCCACAACGCCGCCACCGCCTCCCCTCGGAGGTTCACATCGTCGAGGTGACGGCGCATGAGCTCGGTGAGGATGCCGCGACGACGATGGGTCGGGCGTACGGTGACCATCGTCGTCCCCGCCGCCGCGATCGCCGACCTGCCGGGCAGGGTGAGCGACAACGGATAGGCGGCCAGCGTGCCGACGATCTCGTCGCCGTCGACGGCCGCCAGGGTCCGGTCGAGCGGGATGAGATCGAGGAAACGGCCCGGGTCCCGATCCTCCTCCGATTCGAGCTGACCTCCGAAGGCCAGCACGAGCGCGTCCCGGAACGCGGGGACTTCGTCGGCCTCGATGGGCCGGTAGGTGATCGGCATGCACCCGACCCTAACCGTCGTCCTCGGGTCGCGACCACGTGTAGGTTCCGGTCGAACCGACGAGGAGTGCACGACCATGACCGCCGTGAGGATCGCCGTCCAGATCCAGCCCCAGCATGCCGACTATCCCGCCATCCGCGACGCCGCCGCCCGATGCGAGGAGATGGGTGTCGACGTCATCTACAACTGGGACCATTTCTTCCCCTTGTTCGGCGGCTCGCCCGATCCCAACGTCGGGAAGCACTTCGAATGCTGGACGATGCTGGCGGCCTGGGCGGAGCAGACCTCGACGATCCGGATCGGCCCGCTGGTGACCTGCAACTCGTACCGGAACCCCGATTTGCTCGCCGACATGGCCAGGACCGTCGACCACATCTCGGATGGACGGCTCGTCTTCGGGATCGGCGCCGGATGGTTCGAGAAGGACTACGTCGAATACGGCTACGAGTTCGGGACCGCCCCGCAACGCCTGCGGGCCCTCGCCGAGGCGATGCCCCGGATCGAAGCCCGCTTCGGCGAGCTCGACCCCCCGCCGGTGGGACCCATGCCGATCCTCATCGGCGGCGGCGGCGAGAAGGTGACCCTGAAGATCGTCGCCCGGCATGCCGACATCTGGCATGGCTTCGGCGACGTCGCCACGATCCGGCACAAGTCGGAGGTCCTCGCCCGCCATTGCGCCGACATCGGCCGCGACCCGACGGAGATCGAACGCTCCGTCGGGTTCCAGCTCCACTCCGCTCCCCTCGACGAGGCGGACGCCTACGTCGAGGCGGGCGTCACCGAGTTCACGCTCGGCGTTTCCGGACCCGACTACGAGCTGACCGCCGTCGCCGACTGGCTCGCCTGGCGCGACGCCACCAACGCGTGAGCGGCGGTCAGCCGGCCAACGTGGCGGCGAGCAGCTCGATCGCCTCGTACGGCGTCGACGCGTGCGGCGAGACCCGGACCCAACCGGCCCGTTCGGACACGACGATGCCGACCTCGGCGAGTCGGGCGACGGTCTCGCCGGCGTCCTCATCGGGCATCCGGAACGTCACGATCCCCGAACGCTCCTCGTCGGTCCGCCACGGGGCGCGAACCTCGCCGCCGACCTCGAGGGCGAGCTCGGCGACCGACCGGGAACGTTCCAGGACCGCTGCCTGAACCGCAGCGATGCCGGCGGCCTCGACCACGTCGATGGCGGCGGCCAGGGCGACCGCCCCGAAGACGTTGGGTGAGCCCTCCTGGAACCGGTCGGCGTCCGACCGAACCGAATGCGGTGCCGGCGTGACGAAGTCGAAGGCGTCCTCGACGCCCCACCACCCCGCCAGCGACGGCGCGAGCCGTTCGAGCGCTCGGCTCGACACGGCCATCAGCCCGGCCGCCCATCCGGCCCGCATCCACTTCTGGCCACCCGCGACGACCACATCGGCGGGCCCGAGAGCGACCTGGAGCGCACCGAGCGCCTGGATGGCGTCGATCACCACCAGCGCGTCGGGGGCCAACGAGCGGATCTCCTCGGGGTCGACCCGGAACCCGGTGGCGTAGTCGACGAGCGAGACGCTCACGGCCACGGTTCCGTCGTCGACGGCGGGCCGAAGCGCCTCGGCGGTGACGCGCCCGTCGGGAACCTCGACGAGGCGCACCTCCGGCCCGCCTGCAGCCTCGGCTCGGAGCCACGGGTACACGTTGGCCGGGAACTCGTGCGCCGGGACGACCACGTTGCCGCCGGCGCCGAGCAAGCCGTAGGCGACGTGGAAGATCCCCGTCGACGTGGACGGCACGACCGTCACCCGCTCGGGAGCCACGCCCACGAACCGTGCCATCGTCGCCAGGGATGCCTCGTACCGGCCCATGACGAGCGGCGAGACGTCCCCTGGCGGCTCGGAGACCGCCGCGACGATCTCGGCGATCGCCGAGTTGACCCGCCGCGACGGAGGCCCGATCGCGGCGAAGTTCATGTACCCGGCCGGCTCTTCGAATTCGTTCGCGTATCCGGTCACGCCAACCCTCGCTCCCACACCTCGACGAGCCGACGATACCGTTCGTTCCCCGCCAGGAGCTCTGCGTGGGTCCCGTCGGCGACGATCCGACCGGCGTCGACCATCACCACCCGGTCCGCGCGCTCGGCGCTGCGGAGCCGGTGGGCGATGACGATCGACGTCCTTCCGGCCAGCAGGATGCGGAGCGCGCCTTCCACCTCGACCTCGGTCTCGGGATCCAGGTTCGAGGTCGCTTCGTCGAGCACGATCACCGACGGGTCGGCCAGGAACGCCCTCGCCAAGGACACCAGCTGGCGCTCCCCGGCCGAGAAGCGACTCCCACGCTCCCGCACCTCCGTGTCGAGACCGTCGGGGAGCGACCGCACCCACTCGTCGATACCCATGGCCCGCAGCACGTTCCAGATGTCGACGTCGCCGGCGTCCGGACGGGCGTACGCGAGGTTGTGGCGCAACGTCCCGTCGAAGAGGAACCCGTCTTGGGGGATCAACGCCACCGCCGCGGTCCGCGATCTGGCGGTCACGTCCCGAAGGTCCACGTCGTCGATGGCGACCATCCCGTCGATCGGGTCGTAGAAGCGCAACGCCAGCTTGGCGATCGTGGACTTGCCGGCGCCGGTCTCGCCCACCACGGCGAGCCGCTCTCCGGGGGCCACGTCCAGGTCCACGTGGTCCAGCACCACCGTGCCCGGCTGGTACCCGAACACGACATCGTCGAAGGTCACCCGGCCCCGCACCGGCTCGGGCAGGTCGAACGCCCCTGGCCGGTCGGCCACCGCGGGCTCGCGATCGAGGAGCTCGAAGAGCTTCCCCAGCGCCGCCAAGGCCGACTGCAGCAGGTTGTACACGTTGGCGAGGTTGATGATCGGCTGGAAGAACCAATCCAGGTACAGCAGGAACCCGACGAGCGTTCCGAAGGTCAACGAACCGTCGATGACCCGCCGGCCGCCGAAGGTGAGGACCGCCGCGATGGCGAGCACCCGCAGGAACGCCACCGACGGGAAGTACCACGAGATCGCCCGGGCCGCCGCCATGTTGGCGGCGAAGTAGTCCTCGTTGATGCGTCCGAACGTCCCGGCCTGGTGACGTTCCTGGGTGAACGCCTGCACCACCCGCACCCCCGAGATCCCCTCCTGGAGCCCCGACAGGACCCGCCCGATCCCTTCCCGGACCCGGCGATACGCCTTGGCCGCGTAGCGCTGGAACACGACCGAGATCGCCACCAGCATCATCACGATGACGAACACGGCGACGGCGAGGCGCCAATCGAGCAGGACCATCGCCACCGCCACCCCGACGACGGTCAACAGGTTGGTGAGCGCCATCACGGCGCCATCACCGACGAACTCCTGCAGGGACTCGATGTCCGAGGTCATCCGGCTCACCAGGACCCCGGCCTTCTGGGAGCCGAAGAAGGACATGTCCATCCGGATGAGATGGGCGAACACGGGCTTGCGCAGCGTCCACAGGAACCGTTCCCCCACCGCGGCGACGGCGTAGCGGGCGACACGCGAGAAGACGTACTGGACGGCGAGCAGCCCGATGAAGGCGAGGGCGAAGCCCGTCAGGATCCCCTTGTCCCCCGCCGCGATGCCACGGTCGACACCTCCCCGCACGACGAGGGGGCCGAGCAGTCGCGCTCCGGTGCCCATCACCGCCGCGACCAGCGCTCCGAAAGCGGGCCACGCCAGGTCGCGCCCCAACCTCGCCGCCCGAACCAACAGGCGGCCCGGCCGCTCCACTCGCCCTTCGCCGGCGTGGGCCATGTACCTCACGGCGTTGGCTCCTGGGACCGGTCGCTCCTCGCCAGGATCTCGCCGTAGCGCGGAACCCGCTCGAGGAGCTCGGCGTGCCGTCCCACCTCGAGGATCCGTCCCCGCTCGAGGAGCACGACGAGGTCGACCATCGCCAACGTGGAGGTTCGATGCGCCACGATGATGGTCGTCCGTCCCTCCATCACGGTGCGCAACGCGGCCTGGATCTCGGCCTCGACGATCGCGTCGACCGACGAGGTGGCGTCGTCCAAGATGAGCACCCTCGGATCGCGGATGACCCCACGAGCCAGGGCGATACGCTGACGCTGACCGCCCGACAGGCTCAGGCCGCGTTCGCCCACCACCGTGTCGTAGCCGTCGGGCAGGGCACAGATGAAGTCGTGGGCCTTGGCCAGCCGGGCAGCGGCTCGCACCGCCCGGTCCGAGGCCGTCGGATCACCCACCCTGATATTGTCGGCGATCGACGCCGAGAACAGGAACGTCTCCTGGAACACGACCGCGACCTCGTTGCGGAGCTCGTCGAGACCGACGTCGCGGACATCGACCCCGTCGAGGAGGACGGCGCCGTCGGTCACGTCGTGGAACCGGGGGATGAGATGCGCCAAGGTCGTCTTGCCCGAGCCCGTCGCCCCGACGAGCGCCACCGAAGCGCCGCCGGGGATCAGCAGGTCCACGCCGTCGAGCACCTCACCGCCTCCGGGATAGGAGAAGTGCACGTCGTCGAAGCGGACCTCGCCCGGACCCGGCGGCAGCCGGACGCGACGCTCCGGCGGAGGAGGCAAGACCTCGGGCGCCGTCGACAGCAGCTCCTGGATGCGGGCCGCGGCGGCCGCGGAGCGGGGCAGGTTGGCGAAGAACCAGCCCGTGATCATCAAGGGAAGGACGAGGACGGCGAGGTACTGCGTGAACGCCACGAACTCCCCGGGCGACAGGGCGCCGTCGATGACCCGCGAGCCGCCCAGCCACAGCACCGCGACGGTCCCCAGGGCGGGGATGAGCTCGAACAGCGGCGTGTAGATCGAGCGTTCCCTGGCCAGCGTCACCGAGTCGTCGTAGATCCCGTCGGCGGCGGCCGCCAACCGTCGTTCCTCCTGTGCCTCCTGGCCGTAGGCCTTGACCACCTGGATCCCGCCGACGGCCTCTTCCACCACCTGGCTGAGATCGGCCAGTCGCTGCTGGATGCGGAACGACACGCCGATGACGTTGCGGGAGTACCGGCTGGCGACCCCGAACAGCGCCGGGACGGTGAGCGCCGCCACCGACCCGAGGACCGGGTCGAGGAGCACGAGGACCGCCACGACCACGACGAACATGGTGATGTTGGCGATGGTGATGGGCAGCATGGCCAGGATCAGACGCACCTGGCCGAGATCGGACGAGGCGCGAGCCATGAGCTGGCCCGTCGGGGTCTGGTCGTGGAACGAGAACGCCAGACGCTGGATGTGGGCGAACAGGCGGTTCCGGAGATCGGCCTCGGCCCGGTACGACAGCTTGAAACCGAAGTAGCGCCGGATACCGATGCCCAACGCCTGCAGGGCGCCGGCGACCACGAGCACACCGACGAGCGGGAGCAGACGGCCGGGGTCCCCGGCGACGATGGCGTCGTCGATCACGACCCTCGTCAGGTACGGGATGGCGACCACGAACGTCATCCACAGCAGGGCTCCGAGGATCGAGAACGCGGCCACCACCGGGTACCCGCGGAGCATCGTGAGGAGGAGACGCAGCCCGGTCCGGAGTTCGCTCGAGCGGAGGTCGGTGCCTTCGGCCATCACCCCAGGCTATCGGGCGTCGACGGGGACCCGACCGGAAGACACCTCACAATCGCGTGCCCTCCCTACACTCCCCGCGATGCGTCGCCTCGTCCCGCTCCTCGTCGCCTCCGCGCTCGTCGCCTCCGCGTGCGTGGCCGGGCCGGAGAACGTCATCGCGGTGGGCGGATCGGGCTCGCCGACCGACGGGACCGTCACGACCGCGCCGACCGGGACCGACCCCACCACGGCGACCGTCTCCACGCCGCCCGACACGGCCACGTCGTCGACGACGTCGTCGACCACGACCACGACACCCCCTCCCCTCTCTACCGCCGAGGTCACCCCGGCGACGGTCGGACGTCCGTGGGGAAGCGTCGATGGCCTCACCATGTTCCGAGGCAACCCCACCCGCACCTTCTACGGGACCGGGCCGGTGCCCGATCGCACGCCGACGATCGCCTGGCGGTTCCCCGACAAGCCGATGTGCGGCCAGTCCCCCGTCGGGAAGGAACCCAAGGTGTGGTGCGGAAGCGGCTGGACCGGGCAACCCGTCGTGTGGGAACGACCCGACGGGATCACCGAGGTCATCTTCGGCGCCTACGACAAGAAGATCCACTTCCTGGACGCCGCCACGGGCGAACCGACCCGACCCTCGTTCGACATGGGCGACATCATCAAGGGTTCGGTCACCCTCGACCCGGACGGCTATCCGCTCCTGTACGCCGGCTCACGGGACCCGCGCTACCGGATCATCGCCATCGACGGCGACGAGCCGCGTGAGGTGTGGTCGCTGCACGCCAAGTCGGTCGAAGGGATCTGGAACGACGATTGGGACTCCAACGGCGTCGTCGTCGACGACGTCCTGTACGAGGGCGGGGAGAACTCGTGGTGGTTCGCGGTCAAGCTCAACCGCGGGTACGACGCCGAGGGGAAGGTGACCGTCGATCCCCAGGTCGTCTTCGAGATGCCCGCATGGACCGACGAGCTGCGTGAGATCGTCGGTCGTCAGCAGAGCGTGGAGAACTCCACCGCCGTGTTCGGCGACCGGGCCTTCTTCGCCAACTCGGCCGGACGGGTGGTCGGCGTCGACATCTCGGACATCGAATCGGGAGACGCCGAGGTCGTCTTCGACTTCTGGATGGGCGACGACACCGACGCCACGATCTCCGTCGATGCCGAGGGGTACCTCTACGTCGCGGCTCAGCAGGACATCGCCCTGAAGAACAACACGGCCGCCCGACGGGTCCGAGAGGTCGGCCAGGTCGTCAAGCTCGACCCCGACCGACCTGACGATCCGATCGTGTGGTCGGTGGAGATCCCGGCCGCCCGAGGCCAGAAGGCCGGAGTGTGGGCGACACCGGCGTTGTACGAGGGCCTCCTGTACGTCGCCGGGAACCCGGGGGACCTGATCGCGATCGACACCGACACCGGGGAGGTCGTCTGGTCGGACTACGTCGGCGGGAACGCCTGGTCGTCCCCGGTGGTCGCCGACGGCCGGCTCGTGATCGCCGTCGACTGCCTCACGTCCGAGCCAGGGATCCGGGCCTACGACGTGACCGACCCGACATCCCCGGAGCGACTCTGGCAGAAGCCGCTCGGTGGAGGGTGCATCGAGTCGACCCCCGCCGTGTGGAACGGGGACATCTTCGTTGGCACCCGGGACGGCTTCTTCTACGCTCTGCGGAGCAGATGACCACACGCACCACGACCGGACTGGGCTCGGGCCTTCGAGCCGCCTTCGGCATCATCCTCCTCCTGGCGGGATCCACCGTCGCACTGGCCACCGTCGCCGGGTTCTTCGGGAGCCTGTGGTGGGGGTTCGATCTGGCCGCCGACTATCGCTTCGTGTACCTCATGGTGGCGGTGGTCTGCGCGGTCCTGTACGGCCTCACCTTCGGTCGCGGCATGGCGGCGGTGTTCTCCGTCGCCGCCGTGGTGAACGCCTTCGTGGTCGCTCCGCTGTGGCTGGCGTCGCAGCCCCGGTCGGCGACGGACACCGGAGTGATCGTGGCCACCTACAACGCGCAACGCAGGGCCAGCACCCAGGATCGGATCGTGGACTGGCTACGCCGGGAGCCCGCCGACATCGTCATCATCCAGGAGACCACCTCGGCGTGGACGCCGGTCTTCGAACGCGCGGAGCTCCCCTACCGGATCGTCCTCGCCCCCGAGGAACGGGTCGTGTTCGGTACCACGATCCTTGCCAAGGTCGACGCGGTCGATGCGTCCGCCCAGGAGATCGAGATCGTCGCCACGAAGGTGATCGAGATGGAGACGACCATCGACGGTGTCCCCGTCGTCGTGTACGTCACCCATCCCCGCCGGCCGGGGTCCGCGACCGAGGCCGACGCCCGCCTCCGGCTCTTCTCGGCCCTGGCGGACCTCGTCGCCGAACGGGCCGGGCCGACGATCGTCGCCGGGGACCTCGGGACGACCCGCTGGTCGCATGCGTTCGGGACGCTCACCGCCGACGGCGTCCTCCGTTCCTCCGAGGACGGCTTCGGGTACCAACCGACCTGGCCGACCATGTCGTGGCCGATCGTCGGCAGGTACGCCGGCATCCCGGTCGATCACATCCTGATGAGCCCCGGATTGACCGCCGCCGAGCGCCGCGTCGGCCCCGAACTGGGCACCGACCATCTCCCCGTCGTCGTCGACGTCCGGCCCGCGGGCTGAGATTGAGGCCGAACTAGCCTGCGGCGGATGCTCCACGACTACACCGCGATCGACGCCGGCACCATCCGGCGCGCCACCGACGAGACCCTGACCGCCGCCAACGAGCTGATCGACGCGGCCACCTCGGGCCCGGCCACGTACGACGGCGTCATCGCCCGGCTCGACCGGGCGATGGAGCTGCTCGCGGAGGCGTACGGCTCCGGCCCGTTCCTGGCTCGGGCCCATCCCGACGCCGACGTTCGTGACATGGCGAGCGCATGCGAGGAGGAGCTCGACAAATGGTCCTCGTCGGTGGTGTTCCGGCGCGACGTGTACGACGCCGTCGAGGCCTTCGCGGCCACCCCCGAAGCCGAGGCGCTCGGCGGCGAACGTGGCCGGTCGCTCGCCATGTGGCGTCGCGACCTCCGCCGGGCCGGACATCACCTCGACGAGGACCGGCGCCGGGAACTCGAGGGACTCCAGCAGCGCCTCATCGAGCTCCAGGTGGCCTTCGGCCGGAACCTGGCCGAATGGGAGGACCACATCGACGTGCCCGCCGAACGACTCGCCGGGATGTCCGACGACTACATCGAGCGGCTCGAGCCGGGAACCGAACCGGGGACCTATCGGATCACGATGGCCTACCCCGACTACCTGCCGTACATGGACGAGGGGGCGGACCGGGAGCTGCGGCGACAGCTCCAACATCGCTTCTGGAACCGGGCCGCCGACGAGAACACGGCCCTGCTCGCCGAAGCCGTCGAGATCCGAGCGTCGATGGCGGCGCTGCTCGGCAAGCGCACCTGGGCCGAGCACGCCATGGAGGTCAAGATGGCCGACCCGGAGGCGGTCGGCGCCTTCTACGGCCGGCTCACCGATCCTCTGACCCGCCGGGGCCGGGAGGAACTCCACGAACTGGCCGCCCTGGCCGCCGCAGACGGCGTCGACGAGGTCCGCTCGTGGGACTGGGCCTACTACGACACGTTGCAGCGCAAACGGGACTACGGCATCGACCCGACCGAAGTGGCGGCGTACTTCCCCCTCGATCGGGTGATGGAGGGCATCCTGTCGATCACCAGCGACGTGTTCGGCCTCGAGTACCGCACCGTGGACGAGCCCCGCGCGTGGCATCCCGACGTGACCGCCTACGAGGTCGTCGACGCCGCCGGCGGCGAGACGATCGGCTGGTTCTACGCCGACCTGTTCCCGCGGGAGGGGAAGTTCGGCCACGCCGCATGCTTCCCGCTGGCACCCGGCGGCCTCGATCCCGACGGTCACCGGCGCCGCCCGGTGGCGGCGGTCCTGGCGAACTTCACGAAGCCGACCGACGAGGCGCCGTCACTGCTCAAACACGACGAGGCCGTCACCTTGTTCCACGAGTTCGGTCATGTCCTCCACCATCTCCTGGCCCGCCCCGAACTCGCCCGCTTCGGCGCCTTCGGCGCCGAGTGGGACTTCGTCGAGGCCCCGTCCCAGATCATGGAGAACTGGATGTGGGAGCCCGGCGTGCTCCGACGCTTCGCCGCTCATCACGAGACGGGAGCACCGATCCCCCCGGACCTGGTCGAGCGGCTCGTGGCCGCCCGGGATCAGAACGTGGCGTTGAAGACCCTGCGCCAGATCTTCCTCGGCGAGCTCGACCTCGCCTTGCATGCCTCCGAACGGCCGCCGAACCCGAACGACGCGTACCGCTCCACCTGGGACCGGACGCTGCTGCCGTTCCACGAGGGCACCCACTTCCCTGCGGGGTTCGGCCACCTCATGGGCGGCTACGACGCCGGCTACTACGGCTACCTGTGGGCGAAGGTGTTCGGCGACGACATGTTCTCGATGTTCACCGCCGAGGGGATCCTCGATCCCCGGGTCGGGGGGCGGTACCGGCGAGAGATCCTCGAGCCGGGTTCCTCCCGCGATGCCATCGACCATCTACGGGCGTTCCTCGGCCGGGACCCCGACCCCGGATTCTTCCTGCGGCGCATCGGGATCGACGTCACCTGATCTCGCGCAGCACCCCGCCGTCGACCTGAAGCGACGCTCCGGTGATGTAGGCGGCCGCGTCCGACAGCAAGAACACCGCGGCGTTGGCGTATTCGCCGGCGGTGCCGTACCGGCCGAGGGGGATCTGCGCCGCGTTGGCGGCCTGCACTTCGGCGACGGTGATGCCGCGGCGTGCCGCGGTGTCGGCGTCCAACGCGGCGACCCGCTCGGTGGCGATGCGCCCGGGGATGAGGTGGTTGACCCTGATGTCGGGGGCCCACTCGTCCGCGAGGGCCTTCGCCATGGCGGCCACCGACGACCGGAACACCGTGGAGAGGAACAGTGTCCGGATCGGTTCACGGACCGACACCGACGTCATGAACAGCAGCGACCCGCCGGATGCCAGGTGGGGCCGGATGGTCCTGGCGAACGAGAGCGCCGACCGCAGCGTCAGCCGGTAGGCGGCGTCCCAATCCTCCGGACCGGTGTCGCCGAAGACGCCCGGCGGAGGACCGCCGGCGTTGGGAACCCCCAGGTCGAGCCCTCCCCACCGCCGTGCCGCGTCCTCGATCCACGCCGCCACGGCGTCGGCGTCGGCGACGTCCAGGGGCGTCTCGACCACGTCGGCCCGGGTCTCGGCCCGGATCGCGTCGGCCGCCTCGGTCAGCCGCGCCGCGTCCCTGGCGCAGATCGCCACCGAGGCGCCTTCCCGCGCCAGCTCCAGGGCGATGGCGTACCCCAACCCTCCCGAGGAGGCCGCCACCACAGCCCGCTTTCCCACCAACCCGAGGTCCATCAGGTGCTCCTCTCCGCTCCGCGCTCGGTCGCCGCGCCATGGTGCCACGCGACGGGCCCCGGCGCGTCGGTGAACCGGCGAACGATCGCCGCCCGGTCGACCTTGCCGGTCGCCAGATACGGGAGCGCCCGCAGCCGCATCCACCGCCGCGGCACCTCGGCGGGACGGAGTCGCTCTCGACACCAGCCCGTCAACGCGTCGGGCTCGAGGGCGGCCCCGGCGACCACCGCGGCGCCCACGATGGCCCCCCATTCGGGGTCCGGGATCCCCACCACCGCCGCCTCCGAGACGGCGGGATGCGCCGCGACGACGTCCTCGATCCGGCCCGGATGCACGTTCTCGCCGCCGGTGACGACCATGTCGTCGGCGCGTCCGAGAACATGGAGGCGTCCGTCGGCGTCGATCCGGCCGAGATCCGCGGTGCGGTGGGGACCCCGCCGAGGCGGTTCGCCGACGTAGCCGGCGAAGACCGCAGGTCCGTCGACGACGATCTCGCCGGCGGTGCCGGCGGGGGCATCGATCCGCACGTCGAAGCCGGCGAGGGGACGGCCGACGCTTCGGCGGTCCTCCCACGCGCGCTGCGGGGAAACCGTCGCGATCTGCGACGCGGCTTCGGTCGCCCCGTAGGTGGGAAGGGGAACGAGTCCGGCGGAGAAGGCCCGATCGACGAGCTGGGGCGGACAGGCCGCTCCGCCGAGGAGCACCTTCGTCCCCTCGTACGGACCGGGATCGACGTCGAGGACCCGCCGCAGCATGGTCGGGACGAAGCTGGCGAACGACACGGCGCGCAGCTCCGCGGCCGCACGGGCGGGATCGAACCGATCGTGGAGCACCACGGTGCCTCCGACGGCGGCCGAACGCCACAGGATGGACAACCCGCCGACGTGGAACAACGGCAGGACGAGCAGCCAGCGGTCGTCGGGACCGTTCCCCAGACGTTGCCGAGACGCCGACACGGCGGCGGCGACGTTGTCGTCGGTGAGGATCGCCAGGCGGGCAGCCCCGGTGCTCCCGGAGGTCGGAACGAGCGTGTGGGCGCCGGCGGGCACCGCACCGGGCTCGGGCGCGCGGAGGCGACCGGGGTCGCGAGGATCGACCACGAGCACGGTGCCGTCCCCGCGCCACGCTCCCCACAGGGCCGCGACCGAATCGACGTCGAGGCGCGGTTCGACGACCTCGATCCCGGTCCGCTCGGCGGCCGCCGCGGCGAGCTCCGTGTAGGTGACCGTGAGGCCGTCGGCCACGAGCGCCGTGGCGTCGGGGTGGCGTCGAGCCACGTCGTCGAGCCAGCCGCGGGGTGCGTCGCCGTGCATGTCACTACAGTATCGGGCCGTCGACCCGGAAGGCATCGTGGTCTCACAGCTCTTCGATCCCGCGGCATGGGAGCCCGTCGACGGGTTCACGTTCAGCGACATCACCTACCACCGGGCCAAGCAGATCGGTGCCGTCCGGATCGCCTTCGACCGCCCGGAGGTGCGCAACGCGTTCCGTCCCCAGACCGTCGACGAGCTCTACACCGCCCTCGACCACGCCCGCATGACCTCCGATGTCGGGTGCGTGCTGCTCACCGGCAACGGCCCCTCACCCAAGGACGGTGGGTGGGCGTTCTGTTCGGGGGGCGACCAACGGATCCGGGGAAGGGACGGCTACCGCTACGCCGACGACGCCGGCGAGGTCGACGCGGCTCGGCTCGGTCGCCTCCACATCCTCGAAGTGCAGCGACTGATCCGCTTCATGCCGAAGGTCGTCATCGCCGTCGTTCCCGGTTGGGCGGTCGGAGGGGGCCACAGCCTCCATGTCGTGTGCGACCTGACGATCGCGTCCCGCCAGCATGCCATCTTCAAGCAGACCGACGCCGACGTCGCCAGCTTCGACGGCGGCTACGGATCGGCGTTGCTGGCACGCCAGGTGGGCCAGAAGCGGGCCCGCGAGATCTTCTTCCTCGGCCACGACTACACCGCCGCCGAAGCCCACGCCATGGGCATGGTCAACCTGGTCGTCGACCACGCCGAACTGGAGACCGTGGCGCTGTCGTGGGCGGCCGACATCGTCGCCAAGAGCCCGACGGCCCAGCGGATGCTGAAGTACGCCTTCAACCTCCCCGACGACGGCCTCGTCGGCCAGCAGCTCTTCGCCGGGGAGGCCACTCGCCTGGCCTACGGCACCGACGAGGCGGTGGAAGGCCGCGACGCGTTCTTGGAGAAGCGCCCGCCGGACTGGTCCCGCTTCCCGTGGCATTACTGACCTCACGCCCGTGACCGACGCGACGACCTCCTCGGCGGCCACGGCATGGCTCCTGGCGGCGCGCCCGCAGACGCTCCCGGCCGCCGCGGCCCCGGTGATCGTCGCCGCGGCCCTCGCCGCCGCCGATGGCGTGTTCCGGTGGGATCGTTTCACGGTGACGCTGCTGGCTGCCCTCGCCATCCAGGTCGGGGTCAACTTCGCCAACGATCTGGCCGACGCCCAGCGCGGCGCCGACACCGAGGATCGCATCGGCCCGACCCGGGCCGTCGCGGCCGGGCTGATCGCACCGGCCCGGATGCGGATCGGGATCGCCGTGGCGTTCGGGATCGCGACCCTGCTCGGCGTGTACCTCATCGCGGTCGCCGGATGGGTGATCGCCGTCATCGGTGTGGCGTCCATCGTCGCCGCCCTCGGCTACACGGGCGGACCGGCACCGTACGGATACCGGGGGTTCGGCGAGGTCTTCGTCTTCGTGTTCTTCGGTCTCGTGGCCACCGCCGGCGCCCGCTACGTCTACGACCGCACCGCCCCGGCCGATGCCTGGATCGCCGGCGTCGCCATGGGCGCGTTGGCCACGGCGATCCTCGTCGCCAACAACCTACGCGACATCGACACGGATCGCGCCGCCCGGAAACGCACGCTGGCGGTCCGGCTGGGACGGCGTCGCACCCGGGCACTGTACGCGGGGCTGCTCGCAGCCTCGTACGGGGCGGTGGCGGTGGGCGTCGCCGCCGGTTCCCTGCCCCCGGCGACCCTGTCGGTGGTCCTGACGGCTCCGCTCGCCGTCGGTCTGGCTCGTACCGCCTCGACCTCCGAGGCCGGGCCTCCGCTCATCGGCGTCCTCGTCGGTACCGCCCGGCTCCAGCTCCTCTTCGCCGTGGTCCTGACCGTCGCCATCCTCGTCGCTGGGTAGGCTCCGCCATCGTGGATCCCACCATCGCGCTCACGACGACCTTCGTCGCCGCCCTCGCCGATCTCGGCTTGCGCCACGCCATCGTGTCGCCCGGCTCACGCAACACGCCGCTGTCGCTGGCGTTCGTCGCCGAACCCCGGGTCGCGACCCATGTGATCCACGACGAGCGCAGCGCCGCCTTCGTCGCCTTGGGAACCGGCGCGGAGTCGGGGCTTCCCGCGGCGGTGGTCACCACCTCGGGCACGGCCGCCGCCCATCTCCTGCCGGCGATCGTGGAAGCTCGTCATGGTCGGGTACCGCTGCTGGCGCTGACCGCCGACCGACCCCCGGAGCTGCGCGGCGCAGGCGCTCCCCAGACGGTCGATCAACTCGGCCTGTTCGGCGACAACGTCCGCCTGTTCCACGAGATGGGGATCCCGGACGCGGCGACGGCACGAACGGCCGCGTCGGTGGCGCTTCGGGTCTGGGACGCCGCCATGGATCCACCCGGCGGGCCGGTCCACGTGAACTTCCCGTTCCGCGAACCGCTGGCGCTGCCCACCGAGCCGGCGCCGTCGCCCGGGGTCCGCTACGCGGCGGGGTACCGGCTTCCCGAACCCGAGTCGGTCGACCGGCTCGCCGCCGCCCTCTCGGGACGGAAGGCCATCGTGGTCGTCGGCGGCCGCACGCGGCCCGGGTTCGCCGCCGCCGCGGCCATGGTCGCCGCCGACGCGAGGATCCCCATCCTCGCCGACATCCAGAGCCGGTTCGGATCACCGGCCACGATCGCCTTCCCGGACCTGGTCGTGTCCCGAGGCATCCCTCGATCCCTGATGCCCGACGTGGTCCTCCGGGTCGGCGGCCTTCCGACGGCCAAGGCGCTGTGGAGATGGCTCGAAACCGCCGGCGTCCCCCAGGTCTTCCTCGACGACGGCGCGTGGCGCGAACCGCTGGCGACCGCCCGGATGGCCGTCCGCGGCGATCCGGCGGCGACGCTGATCCACCTCGTCGGCCGGCTCGCCCCCGCCCCCGACGGCTGGCTCGAACGGTGGATCGCGACCGACCGCGAGGTCGCGGAGCGGATCGACCACGCGCTGGCGAGCGAACCCTTCCCGAACGAGCCGATGATCGCCCGTACGGTCATGGCGTCCCTCCCGCCCGAAGCGGTCCTGTACGTCGGTTCGTCGATGCCGGTGAGGGACGCCGACACGTTCGGAGGCGTCCCCCGGCCCGACGTGACGGTCCTGGCGAACCGTGGCGCGAACGGGATCGACGGTCTGATCTCATCGGCCGCCGGAGCGGCCATCTCCTCGGAGCGACCGGTGGTGGTCCTCGCCGGGGACCTCTCGGTCCTGCACGACGCCACCGCCCTCGGCATCCTCGCCCGGGGTGGTCTCCCGGTGACGATCGTGGCGGTCGACAACGACGGGGGTGGGATCTTCCACTTCCTTCCACAGGCCCGAGCCCTCGACGCCGAACGGTTCGAGCGGCTGTTCGGAACCCCCCACGGCACGGACCTGACCGCCGTCGCCGGAGCGTTCGGCGTTCCGGCCAGGACCGTCACCGAACGGGACGAGCTGGGCGATCTCGTCGGAACGCCGAGCGCGGGCCCCCGGCTGATCAGGATCCCGACCGACCGGACGACCAACGCCGCCGTCCACGCCCGGCTCCGGGAAGGTGCCGGCTGACGCCGCGCTCAGGTCGCTGCCAGCAGCTCCAGCAAGGGACGGAACTTGAGCCTGGTCTCGACGAGCTCGGCGTCGGGATCCGAGTCGGCCACGATGCCCGCACCTGCGTACACGACGGCCCGGTCGGGGCCGAGCAGCCCACAACGCAGGCCGATCGCCACCGCCCCGTCGCCGGATCCGTCCACCCAGCCGACACCGCCGGTGTACCAGCCGCGGTCGATGCCCTCCACCTTCTCGATGAACCTGACCGCCTCCTCCCGCGGCGTGCCGCCCACCGCGGGAGTGGGATGCAACGCGCCGACCAGGTCCAAGAGGTGCGTCGGGCCCGACAACCGGCCCTCGATACTCGACGACAGGTGCTGGACGGTGGCCATCCGGCGCAATGAAGGTTCCGCCGGCACCGCCAGGTGGGAGGTGTACGGCCCCAGCCTGGCAGCCACGTCCTCGACGACGATGGCGTGCTCGACGCGATCCTTGTCGCTCGCCATCAACGCCCGCCCGATCGCCCGGTCCTCGACGTCACCTTCCCCCCGGCGCGCCGAGCCTGCCAGAGGGTTCGACCGGACGACATCGCCCGAGCGCGACACCAGCAGTTCGGGCGAGGCGCCCACGAAGGTGGCCGCTCCCGATCCCCAGCCGAACCCGTAACACCGTGGGTAGGCCGACGCCAGGTGGGCGAGCAGGTCGAAGGGAAGGGGCCGCCGCGCGGAGGCGACGGTCACGGCTCGGGCCAAGACGACCTTGTCGAGGCTCCCCGAGCGTATCGCGTCGACCGCCTCGGCCACCTCCAGACGCCACGCGGTGACGCTCGGGTGGGACGCCACCACATGGTCGCCGACGTCGGGGATCCGTGGCGGCGCAGGCGTTGCCAGGTCCGCGAGCGCGGCGAGGACCGCGGAGGGGTCGTCGACCTCGGCGGCAACCTCCATCGTTCCCGACCAGCCGTCGCCGTCACGCCGGGTGGCGAGGGCGACGACGGGGAGGACGGCCTCCGCGGCGGCGAACCCCGCCCAGGCGCCGTCGGTGGGTCCCGCGTCGGAGAACGAGAAACCGACGAGCGCGCGACGATGAGGGGCGAGCCGCTCGAGGGCGCCCCGGAGACGCCCGAATCGGTCCGCTCCGGCGGCCACGAAGCGCTCCGCCGTGCCCAGTCCGACGGTCGCCTCTCCTTGGGGGTCCGAGAAGAACCGGACCGGCCCGAACGTCGTCTCGGCGGCCCGCGCCAGCTCGAGTGGATCGACGTCGCAGGCAGCCACCGGACGCCGACCGGCGGCGAACGACGCGGCCAGTTCCTCGATGACGGAGCGGGGGATCAGCGGCACGGCCCTGGATGCTACCCGGTCATCGGACGACGAGACCGCCCGCGTCCGAAGACGGCACGGTCAGGCGCTCGTGTCGTCGATCCGCCACTCGAGCTCGTTGGCGACCCGCATCACCCCGTCGAGCCTCCTGGTGAGCTCCTCCAGGAGCCGAGCCTCCGTCCGGGTGCCGATCTCGCCGCTGAGCGTGACCACGCCGTTGTGGACGGACACCTCGATGGCGTCGGGATCGACGAAGAGGACCCTTCGGACGAGGTCCTCCTTGATCTCGTCCTCGATGACGTCGTCAGGTCGGGTGAACACGGAAACGACGTCGGATCGAGAGATGACGCCCAGGAGACGGCCCTCGTCGTCGACGACCGGGAGCCGCTTGACGTCCTGGGTGGCCATCGTCTTGGCCGCCTCGTAGAGGGTCGCTTCCGGACCGATGGTGACGACGCCGGTCGACATCACGTCGCTCACGTGCTCGACGTCGGAGGGCTTCTCGGCGCGTTCGACCTCGAGACGGAGGAAGTCCGCTTCGGTGATGATCCCGACGAGACGGCGCGCCTCGTCGACGACGGGCAGCCCACTGACCCGGTTGCGGAACATCAGACGCGCGGCCTCACGGATCCCGGTTTCGGGCGTCACCGCGATCACATCGGTCGACATGAGGTCGACGACCTTCATCCTTCACCTTCCTGTCGTACGGGAACGGCGCCCATTGTGGCAGTTCCTGGTGGCTCACCGATGACGAAGGGACGGTCGTGCAGCTCCGGCCGCCACGCCTCCGACTGAGGGGCGACCCGGATGCGAGCGTCGACGACCGTCACCCCTTCGCCCGGAGCGCCCACCTTCACGGGGTTGAGGTCCATCTCGACGATCTCGGGCACCGCATCGATCAGGTTCGACACCCGCAGCAGCGCCTCCTCGACGGCGGCGACGTCGCCGGGTTCGCCGCCTCGGTACCCTTCGAGGAGCTTCGCCGACTTGACCTCGTGCACCATCTCGTCGGCGTCGACGTCGGTGATCGGGTGGATGCGGAACGACACGTCGCCGATGAGCTCCACGAACACGCCGCCGAGGCCGAAGACGATGAGCGGACCGAAGTTGGGGTCCTCGGTCATCCCGATGAGGACCTCGTACCCGCCGGGCACGAACTCCTGGATCAAGGCACCCTCGGCGTCGGACGCCACCGAGACGACCTTCCGGTAGGCCTCCCTGACGGCGTCGTCGCCCTCGACGCCGACGACCACGCCCCCGACGTCGGACTTGTGCAGCACCGACGGGGCGATCACCTTGACGACGACGGGGCCGCCGATCTCGGTGGCCGCCGCGACCGCCTCGTCCTCGTCGTGGACGGTGCGCTCGACCGGAAGGCGGAGCCCGAAGTCGGACAGGACCGTCGCGACCTCCGACGGTTCGAGCCAACCCCCGCCATCGCCGAGGCGAGCCACCGCGGCGTCGATGGTCCGCCGGGCGTCGTCGGCGTCCACGTCGTCGAAGACGACGATCGAACCGCGCGGTCGGGCCAGCCAGTCCGAGTAGTCGACGGCGGCTCCGATCGCCCTGGCGGCACGCTCCGGGAACGGGTACGCGGGGACCCGGCTTCGGTGGCCCGACAGCTCGACGGGTGCCCCTTCCGAGTGCATGTAGACGACCTGGAAGGTCTTGGCCCCGTAATGGGTCTCACCGACCTCCCTGATGGCGGCGATCGTCTCGT
>JALVQZ010000189.1 GCA_027036355.1 Acidimicrobiia bacterium
GGGCGCCAACCGCGCCGGAGGGGGCGCCGGCGGGCCCGCCCGCGCCGGCCGCCGGAGCCACACCGAGACCCCCGAGGAAGCGCAAGAAGCGGCGGTAAGCTCCGTCGATGGACACCGTCGACGCACCTCGGCTCCGACGCCGAGATCCCTCGAAGGCCGGGAGATGACCGGTCCGGTCGAGACCCGGACGCCAGAGGAGATGTTCGAAGACCTCCTCGCGACCCATCGCGCGCACCACGGGGCGATCGACGAGGATCTCCTCGCTCGCGCCTTCGCCGTCGCCCGTCAGCGCCACGAGGGCCAGATGCGTCGCACCGGGGATCCCTACATCGTGCATCCCCTCGCCGTCGCCGAGATCCTCGCCTCGTACGGTCTGGATTCCGAGACGCTCGCCGCGGCCCTCCTGCACGACGTCGTCGAAGACACCGAGGTGACCCTCGCCGAACTCGACGAGGAGTTCGGCGACGAGGTGGCGCTGCTCATCGACGGGGTCACGAAGCTCGATCGGGTGAAGTTCTCGTCGCGGGAGGAACAGCAGGCCGCCACGATCCGGAAGATGGCCATCGCCATGTCGAAGGACATCCGGGTCCTCATCATCAAGCTGGCCGATCGCACCCACAACCTCCGCACCATCGATCCGCTGCCCGACGACAAGAAGAAGCGGGTGGCCTCCGAGAGCCTCGACGTGTACGCACCCCTGGCGCATCGACTCGGGATGCAGGAGATCAAGCACGAGATGGAGGAACGGTGCTTCGCCATCCTCTACCCGCGGCGGCAGGCCGAGCTCGACGAGCTCATCCGCCGGCGGGCGCCCGAACGTGAGACGTACATCGAGAAGATGACCGAGACCGTGGGAGACACCTTGCGGGACGCCGGTCTGGAGGCGACGGTGACCGGACGGCCGAAACACCTCTACTCGATCTACCGCAAGATGATGTCCAGCGGGCTCGACTTCAGCGAGATCTACGACCTGATCGGGATCCGGGTCATCGTTCCCGAGGTGCGGGACTGCTACGCCGCGCTCGGGTTGATCCACACCCTGTGGCCTCCGATCCACGGGCGGTTCAAGGACTACATCGCGATGCCCAAGTTCAACCTGTACCAGTCGTTGCACACCACCGTCGTGGGACCCGACGGCAAGGCGCTCGAGGTGCAGATCCGCACCGCCGCGATGCACGAATGGGCCGAGCGCGGGATCGCTGCCCACTGGCGGTACAAGGAGGGTGACGCCACCGGTGAGCTCCCGTTGATGGCCGACCTGCGGTTCCTCCAAGAGGAATCGGAGGATCCTGCCGAGTTCCTCGCCAACCTCAAGCTCGACCTCTACCAGGACGAGGTGTTCGCGCTCACGCCGAAGGGGAACATCATCACCCTGCCGAAGGGCGCCACCCCGGTCGACTTCGCCTACCGCATCCACACCGACGTCGGTCATCGCTGCGTCGGGGCCAAGGTCAACGGCCGGTTGGTTCCGCTGGCGACCGAGTTGGTGTCGGGCGACATCGTCGAGATCATCACCTCGAAGGCGCAGGACGCCAGGCCCTCTCGGGACTGGCTCGACTTCGTCAAGACCTCACGGGCGGCCGCGAAGATCCGCCAGTGGTACACCCGGGAGCGGCGAGAGGTGGCGCTGTCGGAAGGCAAGGAGGCCGTCGTGAAGGCCCTCCGCCGTGAATCGCTCGCGGTCTCGGGCCACGACGACGATCTCGTGGCCGTGGCCGAAGAGCTGGGCTTCGGGGACCTGGACCTGCTCTACATCGCCGTTGGTGACGGTCGCGTCTCGGCGGGGACCGTCGCCGGGCGCCTGGCGCGGCGTCGGGAACCCGAACCGGCCGAACAGGACCTCCTCGACCGGCTCGGAACCCCGCGACCCCGCACGCGGCGACCGACCAGAGGCATCATCGTCGAGGGTATGGCGGACATGCTGGTCCGGATGGCCCGCTGCTGTGCCCCGGTGCCCGGAGACGACATCGTCGGTTTCGTCACCGTGGGCCGTGGGGTCAGCGTGCACCGTGCGGACTGCGCCAACGTCGGGACCCTCTCGGAGCGCCACGAACGCATCATCGACGTGGCGTGGGCGCCCGAACAGACCGACACGTTCTTCGTGTGGATCCAGGTCGAGGCCCTGGACCGGCCCCGTCTGCTGCGTGACGTGACCGAGGTCCTGTCGGATCTCGGGGCCAACATCCACAGCTCCTCTTCGGGGACCGGACGGGACCGGGTCGCGATCCTCCGGTACGAGGTGGAGCTGTCGGACCGGCGGATCCTGGAACGCATCCTGGCGGACCTCCGCGCGGTCGACGGCGTGTTCGACGCCTACCGGCTCGTTCCCGGCGACTGAACCTGCCCTGGAGAGGCCGGGAGCCCTAAACCTTTCGGGCGGGCGGGACGATACATCTCACATGACGTGGGGCCCCTTCCGGGCCGTCCGCCTCGACGAGTCAGGGTTCACGCTCATCGAGGCGATGACGGCTGCCGTGATCCTCGTGGTCGCGATCGTGTTGACGATCACCCCGATCGCGGTGTCGATGCGCGCCATCGACCGGTCCAAGGAGGTGACGGTCGCCGAGAACCTCGCCCAGGCCCGGATCGAGGAGGCCCGCAGCCTCGACTACGCCGACGTCGGCAACCCCGGCTTCGCACCCGACGGCATCCTCGATCCGTCCATCGTGCGGACCGTCGACGGACGCGACTACGTCGTGACGACCGACGTCCGCTACGTGGGGGCGACCACCGGTCTCGACATCGTCGCCCAGGGTGGCGACGGGGTGCAAGGGAGCTTCGACCCCGGGGTGAACTACAAGCTGGTCACCGTGACGGTGACGTCGTCGACCGGGGCCATCGGTCCGGTGACGATGGAGACGATCGTCGCCCCGCCCACCATCGGCGCCCTCGAGGACGTCGCCATCGTCTCGGTCTCGATCGAGCGGCACGAACCGTACGATCCGTCGTCCGAGCCCGACCCGTGGCTCCAGCTCGTCGGCACGACCTCGTACCTGCCCCACGAGCAGGGGCCCGAGCAGATCTTCCCCGACGTGGTGCCCGGCACGTACACCATCGACCTGTTCGATGCCCGCGGCTGGCAGCTGCATCCCGACACGATCGCGACGGGCGCCAACACGGTCGACGCCGTCGGGGGGTGGAACGCCCAGCGCACGATCCGCGTGTACCGCCCCGCCTCGCTGACCGTCACGGTCCTCGACGACACCGGCGTGCCGATCCCCGATGCCACCATCACCATCACCGACATGGCCGACGGCCGCACGACGACCAACACCACCGGCGACTACGTCTTCACCGACCTCGTTCCGGATCGGTACTCGGTCAACGGGAGCGCCCCCGGGTACCTCGGATCGGCCGTCGAGGTCGACGTGCCCGGCCCGGGGGGTGGGACCAGCGCCTCGGTGACCTTGGTGATGACGCCGTACACCGCGATGCCCGTCGACATGACCTTCCACGTCGACTACGCCGGTTGGTCCACGTACTTCACCGCCGGCGCCACCGTCACCGTCTCGCACCCGGTGCTCGGGTCGTGGACGGGGACCACCGACGAGAACGGCGACCTGACCCTCACCTTGCCCGAGAACGAGACCGGCTACACGGTCACCGCCGAGACCGGATGGGGACACGCTCCGACCACGACATCGTTCGCCACGACGACGGCCCCGGCGACCGTCTCCCTGTCGTTGGGCAAGCCCACCGCCACGGACCGGTTCGCGCTGTACAGCGGTCCGATCGGCCCGACCGGCTTCTACCGCTACTGGGTGGAGACCTGGCGCAACGGACGGTGGCGGTGGTCACAGTCGACCGACCTGCCGTCCAACTCGCTCGGGAAGGCCACGTTCATCGTTCCCGAGGCCAACAACCGTCGCGTGCACGTGCGCGCCTACTGCGACACGGGCACCGAACTCGCCCGGGCGACCTTCACCATGACCGGCGCCAACCAGAGCTGGAACGTCCCTGGGAGCTGCCCGTGAAGGTCCGTCTGATCGCCGCAGTCGTCGACGACGAGCGAGGCGTCACGCTCGTCGAGACGATGGTCGCCATGATCATCACGACCATCCTGCTCATCGCGTTCTACGGCTTCTTCTTCACCTTCGGGGACGAGGTCACCTCCCAGGAACGGAGAGCCCGGACGCTCGAAGCCGCCAGGCCCGTGGTCGCCGAACTGGTGCTGGAACTCCGCCAGGCCGTCGATCTCGACGGCGACGGCGCCGTCGTCGAATCCCTCAACTCGGCGTGGGATCAGCTCGACCTGGTCTTCTACTCGGACCGCCTCGACGACGCTCCCGGACCCGAGCGCTACCGCTACCACCTCGGAGCATGCGTCGCCAACCGCTGCGAACTGCTCCGATCGGTCACCGTGGCCGACGTCGGTTCGGGACCGAACTGGACCTACACCGGCATCCCGTCGACCCGGGTGGCGCTCGTCGACGTCCTCGACGACGGCCCGGAGCCGCTGTTCAGGGGGGCATCGTTCCGGACCGGCACCGAGATCACCACGACCGTGTGCGGCGGGGCAACACCCTGCGACTTCGAGTTGCTCCGGATCCGTCTCCGGGTCGATCCGCGGACGGTACGGTCCGGGAGAGCGGTCGTCGACATCCAAGAGGACGTGAGGTTCAGGAACGATGGCTGAGCTCCTCGAGGTCGATCGTCGCCCCGCCGCCTCGAAGGCGACCGCGGTGTCCGGAGCTCGTGTCCGCCGGGAAGACGGGGTCGCCCTCATCACCGTCGTGATGGGGGTGCTCGCCATCGTTCTGCTCACGATCATGATCCAGCGGGTCGCCGTCTACCAGATCTCCCAGGCCGGGTTCCAGGAGAAGGAGGATTCGGTGCTGGCGACCACCGAGGCGATGCTCGAACGGTACGCGGCGAAGCTGACGATCGATCCGGCCTACTACCAGAACTACGTCGACGAGGCCGAGGCGCCCCGCATCTGCACCGACCCGGACTCCGCCGGCTACGGGAGCCAGGTCGATCCCGGCAACGCCTGGTTCGGTGACTGCTCGACGTGGGACTACGTGGAGGTCGACCCGGCATCGTGGTACTCGCATCCGCTCCTCGGCGGCGGTACCTCTCAAGACGCCGCGCTGATCCACGTCACCCCGCCTCAAGACGGCGGCGGGGTCAACGTCGTGGTCGCCGGGCGTCAGGCGTCACACATCTCCCCGCGGGTCGTGGAAGCCGAGATCCGGGCCCAATCGATCTCCGAGTTCGTTCGGATGGTGGAAGGAGAGCTCCGGTACGGCTCGGGGGCCAAGACGCACGGGCCGGTGTACGCCGGCTACCGGGTCGGGTACCAATCCGGCGGTGAGGCGTACGCCAACGTCTACGCCGAGTACCGGATCGGTGGCTGGTCCTCGTACGGCCCGCCGATCTGGAAGAACGGCGCACAGGGATGGGACAGCACCGGCAACTACAACACCGCCGGAGAGACGATCCGTGACGTCTACCCCGACCCGATCGACTTCGACCGATTCTGGGACGACCTCGCGCTCCTGCAGGCGGCGGCGTGTGACGGTGGGGGCATCTGCCTCGACCCGGCCCGCGACGCCCGGATCCCGTCGGGGGTCGACGCCTACCTGCTCGAGACGGTCAACGGCTCGGGAGATTTCCGCATCCGGGTGTCCTACGCGACCACCGTCCCGTCGGGATGGTCGTGTCAGACCGCCGAAGAGCGCTGGTGGTTGCACTCCCAGGACGCCGCATGGCAGTACCTCGACACCTTCGACCTTCCCGTCAACGGGGCCGTGTGGGCCAACAAGCACGTCGTCATCGGCCGGAACGCCTCGACGCCCTTCGTCCTGTCGGGGGCGATGACCGTCTACGCCGGGACCTCGTCGTCGCGCCAGAACATCATCATCGGATCCGACATCGACTACGGGGCCGGACTGAACGGCACCGACGTTCTCGGCCTCGCCGCCTCAGACGAGATCTGGATCAACCCCTACGCCGTCGGCAGCGATCGGGTCCTCAACATCTCCGGCGCCCTCCTCAACCAGAACGGGGCGATGAGGGTCGCCTTGGACTGCGGCACCGGCGGCTCGAGCGTGGTGCCCGCCGCCTCGGAGCTGAACACCTTCGGATCCAACGCATCGCTGGGTACCGGCAACATGGGGTGCTGCTTCACGCCCCGCAACTACAACTTCGACGAGCGCCTCGAATCGCTCCGCCCTCCCTTCTTCCCGCTCCTGTCGAGCGAATGGGACTACACGAACTGGCGGGAGGTCGAGACGCCGTGTTGGGCCAAACCGGGAGGGTGCGGCGGCTAGATGTGCCCGGCCCGCTCGCCGCGGGCTCCCACGGAGGCGGACGCCATCGAGCCGCCGGCCGACCGTAAGCTGCGGGCATGATCGTCGACCATGCCGCCCTGTGGGCGGCCGAGACCAACACCTACGTGATCGCCCTCGACGCCGGCGGCCCCGGCGTCGTCGTCGACGCCCCGCCCGACCTCGACGGCATCGTCGCGCTCTTGGATCGCCATCGCATCGTCCCCGTCGCCTTGCTGCTCACCCACGGCCACGTCGACCACACGGGCGGTTCGGGGACGTTCGTCGCTCGCACCGGGGTGGCCGCCTACCTGCATCCCGACGACGAGTTCCTCGGCGCCCATCCCTTCGATCAGCTCCGGATGCTCTTCGGGGGCGTCCCACCCGGCGACTACCGGCCACCGGAGCGCTTCACCGATCTCGCCGATGGCCAGCATCTGTCGATGGCCGGTCTGGAGATCACGGTCGTCCACACGCCTGGACACACCCCGGGCCACTGCAGTTTCCACCTGCCGGGGGAAGGGCTCCTGTTCTCCGGCGACCACCTGTTCGCCGGTTCGATCGGTCGCACCGACCTGCCCGGCGGCGACTTCGACACCCTGATGGAATCGATGCGCACCAAGATCCTTCCCCTCCCCGACGACACCAAGGTGCTCCCCGGTCACGGCCCGGCGACCACGGTGGGTCGGGAACGGACACGCAACCCGTTCATCCGCGACCTCCTGGGGGCGTGAGCGATGCCCGACCTCGAGACCGGGGAGCACGGTGGGAGCCTGCGGGCAGCTAGCCTTCCCGCTCCATCGACGGCTGGGACGAGCACGTGACGCGATTCCGCGGCCCCAAGGGCACCGACGACATCTTGCCGCCTGCTTCGCGGGTGTGGTCGCGCGCCGAGCTCACCTTCATCGAACTGAGCGGCGTGTACGGATACGAGCCGGCCATCACGCCGATCTTCGAATCGACCGAGCTGTTCGCCAGAGGCGTCGGGGAAGCCACCGAGGTGGTCGACAAGCAGATGTACACCTTCGCCGACAAGGCGGGACGGTCGCTCACGCTGCGACCCGAGGCGACGGCCTCGGTGGTCCGGGCCGTCATCCAGGCCGGAGGCGTCCAGGGGGTGATGAAGGCGTCGTACTGGGGCCCGATGTTCCGCTACGAACGTCCCCAGGCCGGCCGGAAACGCCAGTTCTACCAAGCCGGCGTCGAATACCTCGGCGAGAGCGCTCCGGAGGCCGACGTCGAGGTGATCGAACTGGGCTACCGCTTCCTGCAGGAGATGGACGTCCCGGACGTGGAGGTGGCGCTCAACACCATCGGCGATCCGGCCGACCGTGAGGCCTACCGCGCCGAGCTGACGGCGTTCCTGCAGGAACGGATCGACCTCCTGTCGGAGGACGCCAAGGCGCGGATGGAGCTCAACCCGCTCCGGGTCCTCGACTCGAAGGCGGATGTGGAGGCGGTCGCCGGAGCACCGGTGCCGATCGACCACCTCGGCCCGGACGCGTTCGCCCACTTCGAGGCGGTCAAGGCGGGCCTCGACCGCCTCGGCATCCCGTACCGCCTCGAGCCGAGGCTGGTGCGCGGGCTGGACTACTACAACCGGACGGTGTGGGAGTACATCCCCCGGCGCTACGACGCCGCCCAGAGCGCCGTCGGCGGGGGCGGTCGCTACGACCAGCTCTTCGAGCTGCTCGGCGGCAGGCCCACCCCGGCGGTGGGCCTGGCCATGGGCATCGACCGGATCATCCTGGCCATGGCAGGGAGCGAACTCCCCAGGATCTTGGATCTGTTCGTCGTCGCCGCCGGTCCCGCGTGGCGCGACGAGGCGTTCGCGTGGCTGTCCCGGCTGCGGCACGCCGGCATCCGCGCCGACATGGCGTTGGGCGACCGGTCGGTGAAGGCGCAGTTCAAGGCGGCCGATCGGCGCGGAGCCCGAGCCGTCGCCGTCGTCGGCGACGAGTGGGCGACGGGCGCCGTCACCGTCAAGGACCTGGAGACGGGTACCCAGCAGGTCATTCCGATCGAGGAGATCACGGCATGGATAGCGGAGCATTGAAGGACACGTCCGCCGGGGCGTTGCGGGCCGCCGACGCAGGACGCACGGTGCGTCTCGCCGGCTGGGTCGCCCGCCGTCGAGATCATGGCGGCGTCGTCTTCCTCGACCTGCGCGACGCGGGCGGCATCGTGCAGGTCGTCGTCAACCCCGAGGATCGCCCCGAGCTGGAGGATGTCGTCCACGGACTGCGCCTGGAGTACTGCATCGCCGTCGCCGGCGTCGTCCGTCTCCGCCCCGACGGCACCGTCAACCCGGATCTTCCCACCGGCGAGGTGGAGGTGGCGGTCGAACGACTCGACGTGCTCAGCCCGTCCGAGCCCCTTCCGTTCCAGCTCGACGATCGCGTCGACGTCGACGAGGTGAAACGCCTCCAGTACCGGTACCTCGACCTGCGGCGGCCACGGATGGCGGAGAACCTGCGAGCTCGCTCGCGAGCCGTGCGGGCCATGCGCGACGTCATGGAGGAGCAGGGGTTCCTCGAGGTCGAGACACCCACCCTGATCGCCTCGACCCCGGAGGGCGCCCGGGACATGCTCGTCCCCTCGCGGCTGCGGCCAGGGCACTTCTACGCGTTGCCGCAGTCGCCTCAGCTCTTCAAGCAGCTCCTGATGATCGGCGGCGTGGAGCGGTACTACCAGGTCGCCCGGTGCTACCGCGACGAGGACCTCCGCGCCGACCGGCAGCTCGAGTTCACCCAGCTCGACTTCGAGGGTTCCTTCTGGGGACAACAGGACGTGCTCGACACCCTGGAGGAGATCGCCGCCCGGGTCACGGTGGCTCTGCGCGGCGCCGAGCCGGCCCGGCCGTTCCCTCGCCTCACCTGGCACGAGGCGATGGAGCGGTACGGCACCGACAAGCCGGACATCCGCTTCGGGATGCAGATCGTCGATCTGTCGCCGGTGTTCTCCACCACCGGGTTCCGGGCGTTCTCCGCGGTGCTCGACGGCGGTGGATCGGTCAGAGGCATCAACGCCGGTCCGCTGGGTCTCGCTCGCTCCGGCCTCGACGGCCTCGTCTCACGCGCCCAGGAGCTCGGAGCGAAAGGTCTCGTATGGATGGTCGTCGAGGACGACGGTTCGCTCCGTTCGCCGATCGCCAAGTTCCTGACCGACGAGGAGCGACACGGGGTGGCGACGGCGCTCGACGCCTCGGCGGGGGACACCCTGCTGATCGCCGGTGACGACACCCCGGTCGTGCTGGAGGTCCTCGGCCGTCTCCGCCTCGACGTGGGGCGCCCGGAGGGCCATGACGAGCTCGCCTATCTGTTCGTCGTCGACTTCCCCGTCTTCGAACGCAACGAAGACGGGGACCTGGTGCCGCTGCACCATCCGTTCACGGCTCCCCGCGACGTCACCGAGATGCGGGAACGGCCCGATGAGGCGATCTCCAAGGCCTACGACCTCGTCCTGAACGGGTCCGAACTCGGCTCGGGAAGCGTCCGGATCCACGACCCGGCCGTCCAGTCCGAGGTCTTCGAGATCCTCGGCATCTCCACCGAGGAGGCGGAGCGGCGCTTCGGCTGGTTCCTCGAGGCGCTTCGGTACGGGACGCCCCCACACGCCGGGTTCGCCATCGGCGTCGACCGCATGATCGCCATCCTCCGGGACCAGCCGAACATCCGGGAGGTGATCCCGTTCCCGAAGACCCAAACCGGAGCGGACCCGCTGACCGGCTCGCCAGGCCGCGTCGAGGAGGCGCAGCTCGCCGAGCTGGGCATCTGCCTCCGACCCGAGGTGCTGGCGGCCTGGGCCGAGGAGGAACCCGACGAGGGCGTCTAGGCATCCATCGGACGACCCGCGGCGCGGGTCCCGGCGGTCGCGCCTCGCCCGGCCCCGTCGCCGGTTCGGCCATCGTCGGCCAGGTAGTGTCGTTCCCGGCGGCCCTGCCCTCGAGGTTCGCGGTCGCCGCCGTCCACAGCGGCGTCGTTCGACAGATCGCTAGCGGGAAGGAACGCATGGCCGACCCGGATCTCTTCAGCGAGCAGCGCCACGAGCGCCGGCTCCGATCGGCGCCTTTGGCGACGCGGATGCGGCCCGTCACCCTCGACGAGGTCGTCGGTCAGCGCCATCTCCTCGCCGCCGACGCCGCCTTCCGCGCGATGCTGTCGGCCCGCCGGCCCTCGTCGATGATCCTGTGGGGTCCCCCGGGCACCGGCAAGACGACCCTCGCCCGGCTCATCGCAGCCGAGATCGGTGCGCGTTTCGAACAGCTGTCGGCCACCTCGGCGGGGGTGAAGGACGTGCGAGCGGTCCTGGCGGCCGCCGCCCGCCGGATCGACGAGGAACGCGGGCGCACCGTGCTGTTCCTCGACGAGATCCACCGGTTCACGAAGGCGCAACAGGACGCCCTGCTGCCGGGCGTCGAAGACGGTGTCGTCGTCCTCGTCGGGGCGACCACCGAGAACCCGTTCTTCGAGGTGAACGCCCCGCTCATCTCGCGGGCGACGGTGTTCCGAACCGAGGCGCTGTCGCCCGAGGACGTCGCCGTGCTGCTGCGGCGAGCCATCGACGATCCGATGCGAGGTCTCGGGGGGATCGGGGTGACCGACGAAGCGATCGAGGTGCTCGCCGGCCGGGTGGGTGGCGACGCCCGGATGGCTCTCAACGCCCTCGAGGCGGCCGCCGCGGTGGCGGAAGGGTCCGGCCGCGATCGGGTCGAGGCGCCCGATGTGGTGGAAGCCCTCCAGCGTCGGGTGATCCGGTACGACAAGGCGGGGGATCGGCACTACGACGTGATCTCGGCGTTCATCAAGAGCCTCCGCGGCTCGGACGTCGATGCCGCCTTGTACTGGCTCCACACGATGCTCGAAGCCGGCGAGGACCCCAAGTTCGTGGCCAGGCGGATGGTGATCCTCGCCTCCGAGGACATCGGGTTGGCGGACCATCGGGCACTGTCGGTTGCCCTCGACGCCTTCCGCACGGTCGAGATCGTCGGGCTTCCCGAGGCGGCGTACGCCCTCACCCATGCCGTGATCTACCTGGCGGCGGCGCCCAAATCCAACTCGGTGGCGCGAGCCATGCATGCCGCGAAGCGACTGGTCGCCGACACCCCCGGGGCCTCCGTCCCTCCCCATCTGCGGTCGGGCGCCACCGAGGGCGATCGGGCCTTCGGTCACGGCGTCGGCTACCGCTACGCCCACGACTCGCCCGAAGGCGTGGTCGCCCAGGTGCACCTGCCCGACGAAGCCGCCGCCGAGAGCCTCTACGAGCCCGGAGATCGAGGCGACGAACGCGAGATCGCCGGTCGCGTCGCCGCCGCCGACCGTATCCTCGGCCGGCCCGGGCGAAAGCGCCCCGGCGAGGCCCGCTAGCCTGGGGCGCATGTTCGTCCGTCTCCGCTGGTTCGTCTTCGGCGTCGTCGGGACCCTCGGGGCCCTGGCGTGGCTGGCGACGAAGGTGAAGGTGGCCAAGCAGCGACTGACGCCATCGAGCCTGGGTCGCGCGGCGGCGGTGACCGGAGCCGGGCTCCTCGAACTGGTGGGCCGTCGGCTCGCAGAGGGGAGCCGAGCGGAGGCCGGCGACGGGGCTAACCTCGCCTCCCCATGAACAGCAACGAGATCCGCCGCAT
>JALVQZ010000190.1 GCA_027036355.1 Acidimicrobiia bacterium
GATCCGGGGCCTGGGTCCGGATCAGCAGAGCCGTCGACGCCACGTCCCTCCCCGGACCCAGGCCCCGGATCCGGCTCACCCCTTCGGCCATGGCGGCCAACAGGAGGGACCGATGCGACAGCGACTTGTCGCCCGGAGCGACGAGCTCACCCCGGAATGCCGAGCCCGGCCCCTGAACCGCCCGGCCGCTCACGACGCCGGCTCCGTCGCCGCCGCGTACAGGGCACGGACCTCTTCGAGGGTCAACGGCCGCGATCCTCCCGGCGGCAGGTCCCGGTCGACGAGCGGACCGATGGCGACCCTGGTCAGCCGCTCCACCTCGTGACCGACCGCGGCGAACATCCTCCGCACCTCCCGCTTGCGCCCTTCCCTCATGACGATCTCCACCAGAGACCGGCCGCCGAGCCTATCGAGGATCCGAGCCGATTCCGCTCTCGCCACGGCATCGTCGAGCTCGACCCCCTCGACGAGCCGGTGGAGCTCGCCGGGTGTGGGAACGCCATCGACGAGCGCGACGTAGGTCTTGGGGACGCCGTAACGCGGATGGGTCAGACGGAGGGTGAGGTCGCCGTCGTTGGTCAGGACCATGAGTCCCTCGGAGTCGATGTCGAGACGCCCCACCGGGTACACCCGAACGTCGCCGGGGACCAGATCGACGACCGTGGGACGCCCGTGGGTGTCGGCGGCGGTGGAGACCACCCCGGGCGGCTTGTAGACCAGGTAGTACCGCAGGTCGGGCGCCACCGGCAGCGGGATGCCGTCGACGGTGATCGACACCTGCTCGGGATCGACCTTCTGACCGAGATGCGCCGGGCGACCGTCGACGCTCACCCGGCCCTGCTCGATCAGCTCCTCGGCCCGGCGCCGCGAGGCGAGCCCGGAACGGGCTATGACCTTGTGGAGTCGTTCGATGATGCCTCCGGACGGAACGGGCGCTCGAGGGTCTCGACCACCGACGCCGGGGGAACGTGGTCCGCCAGCGGGGGGAGCTCGTCGAGCGCATCGATGCCCATCTTCTCCAAGAACAGCTCGGTGGTGCCGTACAGGAGCGCCTGGCCGGGGCCGGAGTCCCTCCCGACCTCGGCCACCAGGCCGCGGCGTTCCAGCGTCCGGAGCGCCCGTTCGGAATCGACCCCGCGGATCTCCGAGACCTGCCCCCGCGACACCGGCTGACGGTAGGCGACGACGGCCAACGTCTCCAGCGCGGCCTTCGACAGGCGCGTCGCCCGTTCGGTCGCCGCGAACCGCTCCAGGTAGGGTCGCGCCTCGGCCACGGTGTACATCCGCCACCCGCCGGCCACGTGACGGAGGGTCACCCCTCGGCCGGTCGCCTCCAGATCGGCGGCGAGCTCACGCAGCGTCCCGTCCACCCGCTCGACCGGCATCTCGAGCAGGCCGGCCAGCTCCTCGGTGGTGACCGGTTCCTCGGCGACGAAGAGGACCGCCTCGACGATGGCCGCCGTGTCGATCACGGCCCCTCCTCGCGAGCGTCGCCGTCGGCTGCGGCCTGGGCCAGGGCCGCTTCGATCTCCCGCCCGAAGGCGGCACCGCGGCGGATCCCGATCGGGCCGTCCCACGATTCCTGGGACACCGACAGCACCCCCCACCGGGTCAGTTCCAAGATGGCGAGGAAGTAGGCGACGATCTCCGCCGAGCGTTCGCAACGCGCCGCCAGCGACTCGAAGTCGGTCTGGACGACCTCCTCCATCACCGCCTGGACGTCGGCCATCGCCTCGGCCACCGACGGGAGATCCAGATCGAGATGGTCGACGTCGGGTTCCTCGGGCGGCGCGGTCAGCACCCTGGTGGCGATCTCCGCCAGGCCGGCGGCGTCGACCGGAACGACCACGTCGGGCGG
Organism: Acidimicrobiia bacterium; assembly: GCA_027036355.1. GTDB lineage: Bacteria > Actinomycetota > Acidimicrobiia > Spongiisociales > UBA5794 > JALSQW01. Next base: position 1,859 of record JALVQZ010000190.1, read on the forward strand.
GTGGGGAACGATCTCGGGGTCGAGGCCGGCCAGCCGGGCGACATAGCGATCGTTGGCCGCCATCCGGTGAGCGAGAACGGCGGCGACGTCCTTGAAGGTCAGGCATGCCAACAAGCGGGCGAGGAGGCGATCCCGCTCCTCGCTGAGCGCCAACTCGTCGTCCAGGTCGATGGCCCGATCGTCGGGAAGGAGGTGACGCGCCTTGAGCTGGATCAACGTCGAGGCGATCAGCAGGAACTCGCTGGTGACCTCCATGTCGAGATCGGCCATCGCGTCGAGGTACGCGAGGTACTCGACGACGAGGTCCCCCAGGCTCAACTCGGTGATCTCGACCTGGTGCGAGGTGATGAGCTGGAGGAGGAGATCGAGGGGCCCTTCGAACACCCGGGTGTGGACGTGATAGGTCATGCGGCCCTCATCGTATTGCCCGCGCGAGCCGCCGCCTACGACCCCGCGTCATGTTCGGTCCGCCGACAGGAGGATCGCCCAACGGTCCTGGTCGTATCCCGCCGGGGGCGGTCCCGGATGATGCGAAGCGAAGGCGACGACGATCCCGTCGGCGCCGACCCTCTCCAGACGCTCCGCGCCGAGCCGGCCATGGTCGCGGTAGGTCGCCATCGCCCGCGGCAGCGGGAGACCGACCACGTCGAGCACGGTCGCCACCGATCGGCGAAGCGCCCCGATGGGGGCCGCCGCCTTCCCCACGTCGTGAAGCAAGGCGGCGCGGATCAGCTCGTCGTCGTCATCGGCGGCCGCCGCGACACGTCGGGCCACGTCGATGGCGTGACGTTGATCCTCGGGACGCTGCTCCCAGAACACCCGCGCCTCGGCCGGCGCCAGGTGATCGTGGACGAACCGCTGCTCGGAGGGGCTCGGCGGGGTCGCCGCCAGGAACCCGAAGAACCGCCGCACCAGATGGGCGACTTCCGACAGGGCCGCCGTCATCGCTTGGACTTGCACTCCATGCAGAAGCGAGCCTGGGGACGGATCTCGAGACGGGCGGCGCCGATGGGTTTGCCGCACTCCTCGCACAAGCCGTAGGTCCCCTCCTCGATCTTGCCGAGGGCCACGTCGATCTCGTCGAGGGACCGCTTGAGCCGCTCCACCAGACCGAGGACCTCCGTCCGCTCTGCCGTCGCCGCGCCGGCGTCGGCGAACGCGTCGCCGTAGTCCACGTCACCGGTGAGTTCGCCGCTCTCGTCGGCACCGAGTTCGTGGAGTTGATGCACCAGCTTGGCTCGCTCGTCGTCGAGCGCGGCCTTCGCCGAGGCGAGATCGATCGTCGGATCCATGGAACTCCATCCTGCGGTCACAGACCACGCGGGTGCGCCGTCCGGTACACCTCCAAGAGGTGCTCGGGTGACACTCGTGTGTACACCTGGGTCGTGGAGATACTAGCGTGACCGAGCATCTCTTGGATGGACCGCAGGTCGGCGCCGCCTTCCACCATGTGCGTCGCCGCGGAATGTCGGAGCACGTGCGGCGAGACCCTGTTCCTGTCGATCCCCGCCGCGGCGGCATGCCGGCGGACGATGCCCCACATCCCCTGCCGGGTCAACCGACCCCCACGGGCGTTGACGAACAGCGCTCCGGGGTCCCCTCGGCCGGCGATCAGCTCGAGCCGGTGCGGCAGGTACCGGGCGATGGCCTCCACCGCGTAGCGTCCGAGGAGGACCATCCGCTGCTTGGACCCCTTCCCGGTCACCAGGGCGGTGGCCGTGTCGAGGTCGACGTCGGTCGTGTCGAGGTCGACCGCCTCGGTCACCCGGGCGCCCGTGGCGTACAGGAACTCCATCAGCGCCGTGTCTCGGGCTCCCAAGGGTGTGTCAGGGTCGGGCGACGCGAGGATCGCCTCGACCTCCGAGACGGTCAATGCCTTGGGAAGCGAGGCGCCCCGACGGGGTCCCTCGACGAGCAACGTCGGGTCGGCGGTCGCCAGCGCCTCCATCACGGCGAAACGGTGCAGGCCCCTCACCGCGGCGAGCTTCCTCGCCACCGTCGACGGTCGAAGGCCGCGGGCTCGCAGCGCGGCGACGAACGCGGCGACGTCGCCTTCGGCCGGGTCCGTCACTCCCCGCTCGGCGAGGAACGCGAGGTACTGGTCGAGATCGCGCCGGTACGCCTCCACCGTGTTCGGCGCCAACCCCCGTTCGGTGCGGAGGGCGGCGAGGAACTCGTCGCGAACGGAGACCGGATCCGTCATCGCCTCGCTGCGGCCAGCAGCAGACCCACGACGGTCTTGGCGTCGGTGATCTGCCCGCGGTGGGCCTTCGCCACCGCCTCGTCCATCGACATGCGCACGATCCGGGCGGCCGCCTCTTCGGCACCGACGGGTCGAGCCGGTACGGGGTGGAGCCGGTCGGTGGCGAAGATGTGGATCACCTCGTCGCTGAACCCCGGGGTGGTGGCGATCGTGGTGAGATGCTCGAGCGTGTCGGTCCGCCGACCGATCTCCTCCTCCAGTTCCCGTCGGGCGGCGGGCTCTGGGGGCTCCCCGGGAACGTCGAGTTTCCCGGCGGGGATCTCCAGCAGCAGACGCCCGACCGGCGCCCGGTACTGCTCGATCAACAGCACGTCGTCGCCGTCGACGGGAACGACCGCGACCGCTCCGGGATGCCGCACCGCGACTCGAGCGACGGCGGACCCGTCGGGGGCGCGGAGATGCAGGCGCTCGACCTCGAGGAACGACGCCACCGCGAGCCGCCGGCTCCCGACGATCCGGAAGCCGTGGAACGGCGGCGTCACGACGACGTCGGCTCGGTCAGCCTCGCCATCGGATCCATCGAACCGGCCGGCGCCTCTTCCCTGGCCGTACGTCGGGCCACCGCGGCGGCGACGAACCCGGCGAACAACGGATGGGGGCGGTCCGGCCGGGACAGGAACTCGGGATGGAACTGGGAAGCGATGAAGAACGGGTGGGACGGGATCTCGACGATCTCGACGAGGCGATCGTCCGGGGAGAGGCCGGACGTCAGCATCCCGGCGTCGATCAGCTCGTTGCGGTAGCGGTTGTTGACCTCCCAGCGGTGACGGTGCCGTTCGTAGATGACCGGCTCGCCGTAGAGCCGGCGGGCGAGGGTGCCCTCCGCCAGCTTCGCCGGGTACAGCCCCAGTCGCATGGTGCCGCCCTTGTCCTCGACGTCGACCTGGTCCTCCATCAGGTCGATGACCGGATGCTGGGTGGTCGGATCGAACTCGGAGCTGTGCGCGTCGGCGTAGCCGAGGACGTTGCGGGCGTACTCGATCACGGCGCATTGCAGACCCAGGCACAGACCGAGGTAGGGCACGCCCTCCTCGCGAGCGAACCGGGCCGCCTGGACCTTGCCTTCGACGCCGCGGATGCCGAACCCACCGGGGACGAGGATGCCGTCGACGCCGTCGAAGTGCGTCCCCGCCAGGAGCCCGTCGGTCTCGTCGCTCGGGATCCACTTGATGTCGACGGCCACGTCGTTGGCGAGGCCGCCGTGGCGGAGCGCCTCGACGACCGACAGGTAGGCGTCGGGGAGATCCACGTACTTCCCGACGATCCCGACGGTGACCCGCTGCTTCGGGGTCGCCATCGCTTGGACCATGTCGGCCCACGCCGACAGCTCGGGAGGCTCGGTCTCCAGCTCGAGGGTGCGGCAGACGACGGCGTCGAGGCCCGAGTCGTGCAGGGTCAACGGCACCTGGTAGATGTTGGGTACGTCGACGGCGTTGATGACCGCGTCCTGGTCGACGTCGCAGAACAGGCTGATCTTGCGTCGGGCGGCATCGTCGAGGGGCCGGTCCGACCGCACGACGATGACCTCGGGGAGGATCCCCCGGCTGCGCAGTTCGGCGACCGAGTGCTGGGTCGGTTTGGTCTTGAGCTCCTCGCTGGTGGCGAGGTACGGGACCAGCGTCACATGGATGTAGCAGGTGTTGCCCGGACCCACGTCCTTGCGGACCTGACGGATCGCCTCCAGGAACGGAAGGCTCTCGATGTCCCCGACGGTGCCCCCGACCTCGGTGATGACCACGTCGATGTCGTCTCGCTGACCGAGACGGCGGATCCTGGCCTTGATCTCGTTGGTGATGTGGGGGATCACCTGCACGGTGGCCCCGAGGTAGTCGCCTCGGCGTTCCTTGCGGATGACCGACTGGTAGATCGAACCGGTCGTCACGTTCGAGTCACGCGTCAGGTGCTCTCCGGTGAACCGCTCGTAGTGACCGAGGTCCAGGTCGGTCTCGCCGCCGTCGTCGGTCACGAACACCTCGCCGTGCTCGAAGGGGTTCATCGTCCCGGGATCGACGTTGATGTACGGGTCGAGCTTCTGGAGGACCACCCGCAAGCCTCTGGCCTTCAGGAGCCGACCCAGCGACGCCGACGTGATGCCCTTCCCCAGGCTGGAGGTCACTCCCCCGGTGACGAATACATGCTTGGCCACGGCGCTCCTCACCTCGGAAGGCCGTAGTGTACCCGCGCCGCCATGGGAAGCCCGGTTCCAGGTCCTACCTGGTCGCCGAGGCGGCGAGCTCGAGGAGTTCCGCCGCGTGCTCGCGACCCTTGATGCTGTCGGGCAACCCCGACAGCATGCGGGACAGCTCCTCGAGCCGCGCTTCGCCGTCGACGCGACGGACCGTGGCGGTGGTACCGGTGCGTTCCACGACCAGGTGATGATCGGCGAAGGCCGCCACCTGCGGCAGGTGGGTGACGCAGAGGACCTGCCGGCCGCGGGCCAGGTCCGCCAGCTTGCGCCCCATCGCCAACGCCGTGACCCCGCCGACCCCCGCGTCGATCTCGTCGAACGCCAGCACCTCGGCCGTCGCCGACGCCGCCGCCAGCCGAACGGCGAGCACGATCCTCGACAGCTCCCCTCCGGACGCGACCCGCCCGATCGGCGCCGGCGCCAGCGTGTCGTCGGACGAGAACCCGAGCTCCACCCGGTCGGCTCCGCGAGGACCCGGATCCACTCTCTCGAAGGTGAAGCCGAGGAGGGGGGACGAGAAGCCGAGCTCACGCAGGTGCTCGAGCGCGCCGGCGCGGATCCGTTCCGCGGCCTTCACCCTGACCGCGGTCAACGCCTCGGCCGCGTCGGCCACGTCCGCGGCCGCACGGTCGATCCGGCCACCCAGCTCCTCGGCCTCCTCGAGCAGATCCCCCAGTTCGGCGACCCTGGCCCGAGCTCGCTCGGCGAAGGCCAGCACGTCGTCGAGGTCGTCGCCGTACTTGCGTCGAAGATCGCCGAGCAGGGCGAGTCGTCGCTCGACCTCCTCCAGCACCGCAGGCTCGACGTCGAGATCCATCTGCCGCCGGGCGACGTCGGTACCGGCGTCCGCCAGGATCCCGGCGAGATCGGTGAGCTGATCGGCGATCGCACCGAGGTCCGGATCGAGGCGGGCCGCCGCGGTCAGCTCCCGAACCGCCACGTGCAGGGCTCCCGCCGCCCCTTCGTCTCCGAGCGCCCCCGCCGCCGCCGCGAGATGGGCTCCCAGCTCCTCGGCGTTGCGGAGACGGGAGGCCGTCCGGTCGAGCTCGACGTCGTCGCCCGGGGCGAAGGCGGCTCCTTCGATCTCGTCGATCTGGAACCGCAGCATGTCGAGTTCGCGTTCGAGCGCCCTTCGGTCACCGCCGATGAGGTCGGCCCTCGCCCTCAGCTCGACGAGATGCTCCCAGGCGCGCTCGTAGGCAGCCACGGCCCCTCGTTCGGCGCCGGTGAGCGCGGAATCGACCATCCCGAGGAGCGCCGAGCGGTCGGCGAGCCGGAGATGATCGTGCTGGCCGACGATCTCGACCAGGTGCTCCATCTTCCTCGCCAGCGCCTTGACGGGAACCATCGCCCCATCCAGGTAGGCCCGGCTCCGAGCGGCACCGACCCGTCGACCCAGCGTCGTCTCGACGCCGTCGACCACGAACCGGCCCTCGACCCTCGCCTCGTCGCCCGCCGGTCCGATCTGGTCCTTCCGGGCGGGTTCACCCCGCAGGAGGCGCAATGCGCCCAGCAGCAGGGTCTTGCCCGTCCCCGTCTCACCGGTGACCACGACGAACCCGCCCCCGGGTTCCACCGTGGCCTCCTCGATCAGCCCGAGGTTGCGAACCTGCAGCTCGTCAAGCATGGTCCAGTCCGAACTGATGACGCACGGCCTGCGGGAACGGGTGCCGGCCCAGGGTGAGGAAACGGATCGGTTGATCGCCGCGCCGCACCTCGACGTGCTCGCCGGGCTCCACGCCGGCGAACCCCCGCCCATCGACGTTGATCTGGGCCGGACGATCCAGTTCGACGTCGAGGCCGACCACCGCCGAAGGCGACAGGATCAACGACCTGGACAGCAAGCTGTGCGGAGCGACCGGTGTCAGGACCAACGCGGCGACGTCCGGGTCGACCACCGGACCGCCCGCCGACAGGGAGTAGGCCGTCGAACCGACCGGGGTCGCCACGATGACCCCGTCGGCCCGGTAGCGAGCGAAGCGGTTGCCGTTGATCGTCACCGCGATCTGGATGATGCGCTGCGTGACGGCCTTCTCCACGACGACGTCGTTGACCGCCACCGCGGAACGTCCGCGGTGGCGGACCTCGATGGTCAGGCGATCGACGACGTGGAACCGGTCCTCCGCCAGTGCGTCGACCAGGTCATCGATCTCGTCGACGGCGAACTCCGCCAGGTACCCGACCCGCCCGACGTTCACCCCCGCCACCGGCACACCTGCCGCCAAGGCCACCGCGGCGGCGCGCAACACCGTCCCGTCGCCGCCCACGGCGATGATCGCCTCCAAGTCATCGGCGGCACGCTCCCCCGAGATCACGGTCGCGGCGATGCCGCGGTGGGTGCAGCGCACCGCCAGGTGCTTGGCCACCTCCTCGACGTGTTCCCGGCCGGTGTGGACGACGATCCCGATCCTATCCATGCCCATCCCTCACGATCCGATCGATGGTCTCGGCGGTGATGCTGCGTGCCCCCCGCCGCGCCCACACCAGGTACTCCTGGTTCCCTGCAGCGCCGGTGATCGGCGATGCAACGATCCCCTTCGCTCCGACGCCGGCGTCGGCGAGGGCATCGACGGCCGAGTGTATGGCGCTCGCCCGCGTCGACGCATCACGCACCACGCCGCCCTTCCCGACTCGATCCTTCCCGACCTCGAACTGGGGCTTGACCAGCACGATCCAATCGGTCGAGTCGTCCCCGAGCAAGGCGAGCGCCGAAGCGACGGTGGCCAACGAGATGAAGCTGAGATCCGCCACGACGACGTCGAACGGCGCGCCGAGGGCCTCGGGATCGGCGGTGCGGATGTTGGTGCGTTCCACCACCACCACGCGACGGTCCTGCCGGAGGCGCCAGTGCAGCTGGCCGTGACCCACGTCCAGGGCGACCACCGAGGCGGCGCCGCCTTGGAGCAGCCGATCGGTGAACCCGCCGGTCGACGCGCCGACGTCGATGGCCCGCCGGCCGGCCACGGCGACGGGGAAGGCCTCGAGGGCGGCATCGAGCTTGTGGGCGCCCCGGCCGACGTAGGGCGACGGATCCTCCACGTGGAGCGGATCGGCCGGAGCGACCATCGTGCCCGGCTTCGGAGACGCCACCGTCCCGACCCGGACCCGGCCCGATGCGATCAGGCGCTTGGCCTCGGCCCGGCTCGGAGCGAGCTTGCGCCGAACCAGCTCTGCGTCCAGTCGGCGCCGGGTCAGGATCCCGGTCCCTTCGGGTCGACCCGGTCGACGGCCGCGAGGTCCTCCGCGAGGCGGTCCGCGAGCTCCTCGGCCACCTCCGGCGCCTCGGCCGGATCCGTGGCCGCCAGCAGCTCGACGAGCTCGTCGGCGACGTCGCCGGACGCCGTGGTCGCCTGGTCGTCGTTGCGTCTCGTATCATCCATGGAGCCCATTATCGCCCACACCTGTGACGGACCCGCGTGTTCCCGATCCGAGACATCAACCCGACGAGGGTCCGACCCGTCGTCACCTGGGCGATCATCCTCGCCAACGTCTTCGTGTTCTTCGCCCTCCAGCGGCCCGGCGACCCCGACGCCGGAGCCGAGTTCGTGTACCGCAACGCCGTGATCGCATGTGAGGTCGTCACCGGACAACCCCTGACGCTCGCCGAGATCGAATCCGGCATCTGCACCGACGCGCCGGGGAGGCCGGTGTTCCCGGACAAGAACATCCTGCTCGCCGCCTTCGCCACCATGTTCCTCCACGCATCCGTGTTCCACCTGCTCGGCAACATGTGGTTCCTCTGGATCTTCGGCAACAACGTCGAAGAGGCCTTCGGACGTCTCGGGTACCTGGCGATCTACCTCGGATCCGGTCTCGCCGGCACCTTGGCGTTCGTGCTCGCCAACCCCACCTCGACGGTGCCGTTGATCGGCGCCTCCGGCGCGATCGCCGGGATCCTCGGCGCCTACGCCGTGCTCTTCCCCACCCATGACGTCCTCACCCTCGTCGTCGTCTTCTTCGTGCCCATCCCGGCCATCGTCTTCCTCGGCATCTGGTTCCTCTCCCAGTTCGGTCTCGCCGACCCGGGGGTCGCCTGGCAGGCCCATGTGGGCGGGTTCGTGTTCGGGGCCCTCATCGCCGCGATGATGCGCCGACGGCTCCTGGCGAGGATCGCCGCGATCCACGCCGCCCCGGGCCCCCTGCCGGTGAGGTGACCGCGGCGCGTCGAGCTACCCGGCCCCGCCGCCGAGCACCACCGCCGGGACGTCGGCGATCGAGGGCACGACCACCTCGGGCCGGAGGTCGACCGGCACCTGCGACACGTCGTCGGTGACGCCGGACAGAACCAGGATGCCGGCCCAGCCTGCGGCCTTCGCCATCGCCAGATCCGTCTCCGGCCGGTCGCCGACGACCCAGACGACGTCGGCGTCCCCGACGAGACGGCGGACGAGCCCCACCATCGGAGGATGCGGCTTGCCGCAGACGACGGGAGCGACCTCGGTGGCGACGCGGATCGCGGCCACGATCGCACCCGTGCCCGGGTAGAGACCCTCCGGAGTCGGGTAGGTCGGGTCCGTGCCGGTCGCGACGAACGTCGCTCCCGCTCCGATCGCGAGGACCGCCTCGGCCAGCCGCCGGTACGTGAGGGCGGGGTCCAACCCGACCACGACGGCGTCGGCCATCGCCGGGGTCTCGGCGGGTTCGATCCCCTCTCGCCGCAGGGAGACGACGAGTCCCTCGGCGCCCAGGACGTACGGACGCGGCGCCGATGGAGCCAGGAAGGCCGCCGTCGCCATCGCCGAGGTGGCGATCGTCGCCGGATCGGCTCGGAAGCCGACCCGCCGGTGCAGGTCGGCCGCCACGCGCTCGGGCGTCTTCGTCGAGTTGTTCGTCGCGAACACGAGCCGGACGCCCGCCGCAGCGAGCGATTCGAGGGCCTCGCGCGCCCGAGGGACGGGCCTGTCGTGCAGGTAGAGGACGCCGTCGAGGTCGCACACGACCGCCGTCGTCATGAGCCGGTTCGGACCCGTTCACCGAACGCAGCGACAACGTCGCCCAGGAGCGCAGCCGTCAGCTCGACCGAACGCTCCGAGACCCGCTCGTCCACCCCGTGGAACATGCCGAGCATCTCGCCGAACGTCACCGAGTCGTCGAACATGCCCACGCCGTAGGCGGTGACACCTCGAGCCCGGAAGAACCGCGCATCGGTCGTCACCGGCGTCATCGAGGCGACCAGGTCGCGCCCGCCGGTGGCCCGCTGGACCGCATCGCCGATCGCCTCCCACAACGGACCTTCGGGGGCCGATCCGGTCGCCGGGAACTCCAGCATCGGCTCGATCTCGAGTTCGTCCCGCAGCGCCGGACCGAGCACCTTGCGGAAGTGGTCGTCCACGTCGGCGTGCTCTTGACCCGGCAGCGCACGAACGTCGACGTGGCCCTCCGCCTCGTCGGGGATCACGTTCGCCTTCTCACCGGCATGCAGCATCGTGGGAGCGACCGTCATGTGCGTACAGGCGTGCGCCCACCTGGCGAGGTCCGGAT
>JALVQZ010000191.1 GCA_027036355.1 Acidimicrobiia bacterium
CACAGGGAGAGGAGTAGGGATGCGGCTCACCACGGCCATGCTCGCCGACGCAGCACAGGTACAAGGCGGGAAGCTGTTCCTCCTCGGCGGCGGGTTCGACACCATCTCGGCCCGCTCCGTGCCGGTCGTCCATCGCAGCCTCACCTTGGCTCTCGTCGCCGAGGTCGAACCCGAGGAACGGCATCGCGACCTCGAGATCGAGATCAGCCTCATCGACGAGGACGGCCAGTCCCTCGACGTCGAGGCGAAGGGCAAGCTCAGGGTCGGCGCCCCGCCGAACCTGCCGCCCGGCTCGGTCAGCATCGTGCCGATCGTCAGCCCCTTCTACAACATCCGCTTCCCCGAGGCGAAGGGCTACGCCTTCGTCGTCAAGTTCGACGACGAGGAGCTCGCCCGGGTCCGCTTCCGGGTCGTCCAGGTCCAATGAGTCTGGCGCGGCAGGCGCTCAACCTGCCGAACCTCATCTCGCTGAGCCGCCTCGCGCTCGTCGCGGTGTTCGTCTGGCTCGTCTTCGGCGCCGACGAGATCGGATGGGCCGGCGTGCTGCTGGGGATCATCGGCGGGACCGACTGGGTCGACGGGTACCTCGCCCGCCGTCTCGACCAGGTCACCGAGCTCGGCAAGTTCCTCGACCCCCTCGCCGATCGGCTCGCCGTCGCGGTCTCCGTCGTCGCCGGCCTCGTGGTGGGGGTCCTGCCGCCGTGGTTCGCCTGGGCGCTCATCGCTCGGGAGGTCCTCATCGGCGTCGGGGCGCTGTACGGATGGAGCCGAGGCGTCACCCGGCTCGACGTGCGCCGACTGGGGAAGCTCGCAACGCTGCTGCTGTACTTCTCGATCACCGGCTTCTACCTCGGCCGTGGGTTCCAGGTCCCCTTCCTCGTCGTGGCCGCGTACGTGGTCGGCGTGCCCGGCCTCGTGGCCTACTACGCCGTCGGCGTGCAGTACCTGGCCGACATGCGCGACGCCATCGGGCGCGTCGGGGGCGACGACGGTGACCGGGTAAGCTGACCCGACCCGGGAGAACAGGAGCGGACGGTGAACATCCCCGCGGACCTCAGGTACGCCGAGAACCACGAATGGGCCAGGCTCGAACCCGATGGACGGGTGCGGATGGGCATCTCCGACTACGCCCAGGACGCCCTGGGCGACATCGTCTACGTCGAGCTCCCCGAGGTCGGACGGACCGTCGCCGCGGGAGAGGCCTTCGCCGAGGTGGAGTCCACCAAGTCGGTGTCCGACGTCTACGCCCCGATCTCCGGCACCGTCGTCGAGGTCAACGACGAGCTCGAGGAGAAGCCCGAGCTCGTCAACCAGGATCCCTACGGCAAGGGCTGGTTCGCCATCCTCGAGCCCGCCGCCGGTGCGACCATCGACGACCTCATGGACGCCGCCGCCTACGAGACGTTCCTCGAAGGACAGCCCTGATCCACCGAGGACCGGCCCAGGCGGGCCGCTGACGGGTCGCGAAGTCTCAACCTTCGGTTGAGGGTCGGGCTACGATGGGCCCATGACCGAACGACCGATCCCCGAGGGTGTCCCGGTCGAGCACGAGCCGACCGTCGCGTTCGAACCCGGCGGCACCGAGGTGGCGCCCACCGGACGCCGGGTGGCCGGCGCCTTCGGATGGGCGCTGGTGGTCGAGAACGGGCCACAGGCAGGGCTGACCTACGTCCTGGGCGAAGGGGACACGACCGCCGGTCGGGACCCCGATGCCGACATCTACCTCGGCGACGTCACCGTGTCGCGTCACCACGCCATCTTCCACGTCGATCCCGACGGTCTCACCGTCACCGACGTCGGATCCACCAACGGCACCTACGTCAACGGCGTGCGGGTCGACTCGGCCCACCTCGCTCCCGGCGACCAGATCTTCATCGGCAAGTTCCATCTCGTCGTCGCCAAGGGCTCCAACGGCACATGACCCGGCCCCATCTCCGCGCCGCACGGACCCGAAGCATCGGCGAGGTCATCAACCTGCTCAAGCCCGAGTTCCCCGAGATCACCGTCTCCAAGATCCGGTTCCTCGAGTCCCGCGGGTTGATCGAACCCCAGAGGTCCGCCTCGGGGTACCGCATCTTCACCGAAGAGGACGTGCGCCGTATCGAGTACATCCTCCGCGAGCAGCGCGACCACTACCTCCCGCTCAAGGTCATCAAGTCCAAGCTCGTGGCGTGGGAGCACGGCGAAGAGTCGCCGGTTCCCCCCGAGTCCGGGCCGCCCCCGGAGGCGTACTTCGCGTCGTCCGGCGTGTCGTTGACCCCCCGCGAGCTCATGCGCTCCTCCGGCCTGTCGGCCGAACAGCTCGACGCGCTCGTCGACCAAGGGGTGCTGGAGCCCTTCGAGCTCCCCGACGGTTCGGCCGTCTTCCGCGACGACGACCTCGTCATCGCCAAGGCGGCGCATCGTCTCCTCACCCGCGGCCTCGAGGTCCGGCACCTGCGGACGATCCGGCTCGCGGCGGACCGGCAGACCGATCTCCTCGGCCAGCTCGCCGCTCCGCTGCTCCGTCACCGCAACCCGGACAACCGGCGCAAGGCCGCCGAGATCCTCGCCGACTGCGCCGAAGCCGCCACCCAACTCGAAGAGGCGTTGGTGCGCGGTAGGCTCCGCAGGCTCCTCGAACGACAATGATCGCCGCCACCGTCACCTCGCTCGCCCTCGCCGCCGCGCTCGCCATGCCGGTGGGAGGGCCCGTGCCTGCGTACCCGCAGGACGATCCCGTGCTGCCCGAGGTCTCGGCCCCCGAATGGATCGTCTACGACGCGACGGCCGACGTCGTCCTCGCCAGCTGGAACGCCAACGACCGGCGCTCCATGGCGTCGGTCACCAAGGTGATGACCGCCATCATCGTCCTCGAGAACGCCTCCCTGGACGACATCGTCGAGGTCCCGGCCTTCGCCACGAAGACCAGGGGCTCGGTCGCCGGGCTCGTCGCCGGCGACCGGATGACCGTCAACGACCTGCTCGTGGCGATGCTCGTCCGCTCCGGCAACGACGCCGCGTTGACCCTCGCCGCGCACGTCGGGGGAGGCTCGATCGACGCGTTCGTCGCCGAGATGAACGCCAAAGCCCGCGAGCTGGGCATGAACGACACCCGGTTCGCCAACCCGAACGGCCTCGACGACGAGCAGCATTTCTCGACCGCCAACGACCTGCTCACCCTCATCAAGGCATCTCGTGACTACCCCGACATCGGGCGGATCGCCTCCATCAAGCTGGTCAAGACCGCCGCCGACTCGACCGGCCAGTCCAAGCATCTCAAGAACACCAACCGGCTCCTCGGCGCGTACCCGGGCGTCATCGGCCTCAAGACCGGCGACACGCCATGGGCCGACAAGGTCCTCCTCGGGGTCGCCGAGCGAGGTCCCCGAACGCTCATGACCGTCGTCATGGGATCCCAGGACCACTTCGCCGACACCCGAGAGCTCCTCGAATGGGGGTTCGCCACCTACGGCCTGCGGGACCGGATGCTGCGACCCTTCTACGCCGAGCAAGGCGGCGGCGGGCTGCCCCCCACCGACCTCGAACTGAGCGAAGGACACGAGCGCCGTCTCTACGCGATGCCGAGACTCGACAACGGCCGGTGGGCGATGTCGTCGCTCGCGGACCTCCCCCGGTCACGGGAGTTCGGCTCATGGTTGAAGGAGGCGCTCCCCGGGGTCGTCGAAGGGGACTCGTGAGCGGCGGCCCGTGTGTCGAGATCGTTCCCGAGTCGACGCTGCGCGATCGCATCGCCCAGCTCGGCGCCCAGATCGACGCCGACTACCGCGATCGTGAACCGGTCGTCGTCGGGGTCCTGAAAGGCAGCGTGCCGTTCCTGACCGACCTCGGGCGCCACCTGCATCCCCGGATCGAGGTGGACTTCCTGTCGCTGACCCGCTTCGGACACGACGGACGGGTCGGGATCGAGATGGACCTCTCCGTTCCCGTCGACGGCAGGGACGTGCTCATCGTCGAGGACATCATCGACACCGGCCTCACCCTCACCACGCTGCGGAGGATCCTCATCGCCCGGGGCGCATCGACGGTCCGAACCGTGGCGCTCCTCGACAAGACCGCGCGCCGGATCGTCGACGTCCCCGTCGAGTACCGCGGGTTCGAGGTCGGCGACGAGTTCCTCCTCGGATACGGCATGGACTGGGACGGACGGTTCCGCAACCTGCGCTCGATCTGGGCGGTGATGGACCTCACCGCCTTCCGGGACGACCCAGGGGCGTTCGCCGACCTGGCCTACGGCCGACCGGCCACCGCCCGAACCCGGCGATAGCGGGTGCCGCGGTGATAGGCTCAACCACATGAGCGACCAGGTCCTTCTCGAGCTGATCGGGGTCCGGATCGAGCTGCCGACCAACACGCCGATCCTGCTCCTGCGTGAACGCGAAGGCGACCGTTACCTCCCCATCTGGATCGGCACGGCGGAGGCAACGGCCATCGCGCTGGCGCTCGAAGGCGTCGAGCCGGCCCGCCCCATGACCCACGACCTCCTCCGGGACGTCGTCACCGCGCTGGGCGCCCAGGTGGAGCGGATCGTCATCACCGAGCTGCGCGAAGGCACGTTCTTCGCCGACCTCGTGCTCGTCGGCCCCGACGGATCCGAGGTCGTCGTGTCGTCCCGTCCCTCCGACGCCATCGCGTTGGCGGCGAGGACCGGCGCTCCCGTCCTCGCCGAACGAGAGCTCCTCGACGAGGCCGGAGTGCAGATCCACGACGAGACCGAGGAAGAGGAGATCGAGAAGTTCCGGGAGTTCCTCGACGAGGTCACCCCGGAGGACTTCGAGGCCGGCTCCACGTCGTGAGGATGCCCGTCTCCTTGAAGGCGGGTCTGGTGGTGGTCGCGGTGGTCCTCGTCGTCGGGCCCGTCGGCTACCTGGTCCTCACCGACCTCCATGTGTGGGACGCCATCTACATGACGGTGATCACCATCACCACGGTCGGGTTCTCCGAGATCGGCGGTCCCTACGGAACCGGAGCCCGGCTGTGGACCCTCGGGATCATCACGATCGGGACGGGAGCCGCTCTCTACACTGGCTATGCGGGTCTCGAGTACGGCGTCGAACGGTTGGTCCAGGGTCGAAGGGAGCGCAGACGCATGGTCCAGGCGATCGAATCCATGGACGGACACGTGATCCTCTGCGGCTTCGGGCGGGTCGGGGTGACCGCATGGGAGACCCTCCGGCACGCCAACGCCGACGTGGTCGTCATCGACGACGACGCCGAACGGGTCGGCTTCGCCATCGAACGCGAAGCCGTCGCCATCCTCGGCGACGCCACGTCCGACGACGTGCTGCGCCGGGCGGGCATCCAGCGGGCGTCGACGGTCATCTCCGCGGTCGCGTCCGATTCGGACAACCTCGTGATCGCCCTGTCCGCCAAGTCCCTGAACCCCGACGTCCGCGTGGTGGCCCGCGCCATCGGCGAGGACATCGAGAAGAAGCTGTACCTGGCCGGGGCCGACCGGGTCGTGGCGCCCCAGTCCCTCGGCGGCCAGCGGCTCGCGTCGCTGGCGCTCAAGCCCGACGTCACCGAGTTCGTCGATCTCGTGGTCAGCGGCCGGACGGTCGAGTTCGGTGTCGAGTCCTTCACGATCGACGAGGACGCGCCGATCGTCGGCAAGACCCTGGCCGACCTCGACCTCCATCACACCGGCGGCGCTCTCGTCATCGCGGTCGGGGAGGACCCCACCAGGGTCCGCCTCAACCCGCCGTCGGACATGGTCTTCCGACCCGGGGAGATCGTCATCGCCCTCGGTTCCAGCGAGCAGCTCGACGCGTTCCGGAAGCTGGCCGTCGGCGGCTGACCGGCCGAGGGTTATCCACAGGGATTGTTGACAAGTCGCGGCGATCGTCGCTAACTTCACCCGCGTAGTTCGACGGGCGGAATTACAAGCGTGTAGGCTGTACCAGCAAGGGAGGCTCCATCGTGGGCGAAGCGACCCAACCCATCGTCGACGGCTACCGAGCGCCGCAGGTGACCAACCTGGTCGGCATCACCTACCGGCAGCTCGACTACTGGGCCCGAACGGGCCTGATCTCACCGTCGATCCAGCAGGCCCACGGCTCCGGCAGCCAGCGGCTCTACTCGTTCTCCGACATCGTCCAGCTCAAGGTCGTCAAGCGCCTGCTCGACGCCGGCATGAGCCTCAAGAAGATCCGCCAGGCGATGGACATCCTGCGTGACGAGCTCGACCGGGACAATCCGCTCGAGGACGTCACCCTCCTTTCGGACGGCACCACCATCTACGCCGCCCACAGCCCCGACGAGGTCGTCGACGTCTTCCAGCGCGGTCAAGGCGTGTTCGGCATCGCCGTGCGTCCCGTCCAGGACGAGCTCGTCGGTGAGATCCACCGGCTGTTCCCGGAGCGTGCCCTTCCGGTCGCTTCGGCCCGCGACGAGGCGAAGGCCAACTGACCGGCGCATCCGACCTCGTCGCCGGTCCGGCCGACCGGATCGAGTTCGCCCACGAGAGCGAACGGGAGTTCGCTCGTCTCCTCGACTTCTACGACATCGCATGGGAGTACGAGCCCCGCGCCTTCGTGATCGAATGGGACGAGGACGGCATCCCTGTCAGCTCCTTCCGCCCCGACTTCTACCTCCCCGACGATGACCTCTACATCGAGATCACCACGATGAACCAGAAGCTCGTGACGAAGAAGAACCGGAAGATCCGGCGCCTCCGGGAGCTCTACCCCCACATCCGATGCAAGATCTTCTACCGGCGCGACTACCTGAACCTCCTCGTCAAGTACGGGCTCGACGCTCCCGACGTCGACGTTCCCGCACCGACGCGGATCCCCGGCCCCCCCGAGGTCGTCAATCTCGCCGACGTCGACGAGGCGGCCGGCTGAACGTCTAGCCTCCGGTTCCCCGACCTCCAGGAGGCATCGTGCCCGTCTCACCCCTCCACTCGTTCCACGAGCGCCTCGGCGCCCGCTTCACCGACTTCGGCGGCTGGACCATGCCCGTGCAGTACGAGGGAGTGATCGCCGAGCACATGGCCGTCCGTCGCGGCGTCGGGGTCTTCGACGTCTCGCACCTCGGCCGGTTCGCCGTCACCGGTGCAGGGGCGACCGAGATCGTTCGCGTCCAGCTCTGCAACGACATCGCCCACATCACCCCGGGGCGAGCCCAGTACACGATGGCGTTGAACGAGCGCGGCGGGGTTGTCGACGACATCATCGTCTGGCGCTTCGCCGACGACGACTACTGGATCATGCCGAACGGCACGAACTTCGACGTGATCCTGGAGCGATTCCGGGCCGGATCCGGCGTCGGCGTCACGGTCGAGCCCGTCCGGGACGCGACCGCACTGGTCGCCGTCCAAGGGCCCGACTCACCCGAGGTGGTGCGCCGGGTCCTCGGATCGATGCCCGGAAGGTTCCGGGTCGAGACCGGCACCTTCGAGGACCACCCGTTCTGGGCTGCGGGAACCGGCTACACCGGTGAACGGGGAGCGGAGATCGCCGTTCCGCTCGCCGCCGCCGACGCCCTCTTCGGCGCCATCGTCGACGCCGGGGCGACGCCATGCGGCCTCGGGGCGAGGGACACGCTGCGCCTCGAGATGGGGTACCCGCTGTGGGGTCAGGACCTCGACGAGGAGACCACCCCCCTCGAAGCCGGCCTCGAATGGGTCGTCGCCTGGGACCACGAGTTCGTCGGCAAGGAAGCCCTCGAGCGCCAGCGTCGGGAGGGACTCGCCAAGCGGCTCGTCGCGTTCGAAACGGAGGGCAGGAAGATCCCCCGCCACGGCCACGCGTTGCGAGGCGGTGCCTCCCACGGGACGGTCACCTCCGGCAACTTCAGCCCGATCCTCGAGCGGGGGATCGGCATGGGCTATCTGAGCCCCCCCTACGACGGCGACAGCGTCGAGGTCCGTATCCGCAAGGACTGGGTGGAGGCCGAGGTCGTGACCCCTCCGTTCGTCACTCGGTGACCGACACGCCGGTCGACGCGATCGCCGCCGCCGTCGCCGGTCGTCGCGCCCTGGTCTCCCGCGGGATACGACCCGGCGTGCGAGCCGGACTCGCAGCCGTCGGGGTCGACCTGACCGAGGTTCCGGTGGTGCGATGCGTCGCCGCTCCGCCCGTCCTCGAGCCAGGCGAGGTGTTCGTCGCCGGCTGCCCCAACCACCTCGGGGGATTCGACCCGACCCCGCCGGCGACCATCGCCGTCGTCCGAAGACCCGGCCCCCGGGTCGAAGGCTCCATCGACGCGATCGTCGACGACCGTGAGACCGGATGGTCCGGCTTCGAGGCGGCCACGACCACGGCCCGTTCCCTGGCCAAGCACCTCGACCAGATCCGGGGGGTCCGAGTGGTCTGTCGACCCGCGTCACCGATCGTGATCGTCCTCACCCCGGTGTCCGGGGAACGGTTCGGGGGGTTGGAACCGTTCCCGACCGTCGCGCTCGGTGGGTACCCCGAGTTCCCCGGCGGGGTCCGGATCGAGATCCCCGACGGGTTCGAGCGCGCCGACGTCGCCGCCTACGCTGAACGCTTCGCGAGGGTCGTCGCGCAGGAGGGAAGATGATCGTCTTCGGGGTCGACGTAGGGGGGTCGGGGATCAAGGGCGCTCCCGTCGACGTCGGTACCGGCGAACTGACCGGCAAACGACGGCGCATCCCGACGCCGCGACCGGCCGCTCCCGGCCCGGTGATCGACACGATCGCACGACTCGTCGATCGAGCGGGATGGTCGGGCCCCGTGGGAGTCGCCCTGCCCAGCGTCGTACAGGACGGTGTCGTGCGCACCGCCGCCAACATCGATCCCTCCTGGATCGGCGTCGACGCCAGGTCCGAACTCGCGCAGCGCCTCGGTGTTCCCGTGGAGGTCATCAACGACGCCGACGCGGCGGGACTCGCCGAGGTGACCTTCGGGGCGGCTCGGGCCGTCGACGGGGTGGTGCTCGTCCTGACCTTCGGGACCGGGATCGGGAGTGGCGTGTTCTTCGACGGCACGCTGGTTCCGAACACCGAACTCGGTCACCTCGAGTTCCGGGGCATGGAGGCCGAACGCTACGCGGCGGCGCGACTCGTCGAGGAAGACGACATGAACATCGAGTGGTGGGCATCGAGGGTGGGCGAGTACCTGCGGTATCTCGAGCGGATCTTCTGGCCGCGGCTGTTCGTGTTCGGCGGCGGCATCTCGAAACGGTTCGAGACGTTCTCGCACATCATCGAGACCTCCACACCCGTCGTTCCGGCCGGCTTCCGCAACCTGGCGGGCATCATCGGGGCAGCCTACGCGGCCGCCGGCGAGCCCACCGAGGCCTGAGGCGGCGCCCTCCCGCCGGGGTAACCTGCGGCGACGACCGACGAGGAGAGCACATGGAAGACGTCACCGGAGCGCTCGAGGCCATCGACGGCACGGTCCTGTTCACGCGCCGCTGGCCGGCCGCCCACCCCCGCGCCGTGGTCCTGATCGTTCACGGACTCGGGGAGCACTCGGGCCGGTACGGCCATGTGGGGACGTTCTTCGCGGAACGAGGCCTGGAGACGGTGGCGTTCGACCTGCGCGGACATGGACGTTCGGGCGGATCCCGGGTCGACGTGGACGATTTCGCGACCTACCTGCAGGACCTCGCCCAGGTGATCGACACCGAGGTCCTCCCCATGGGCCTGCCCTGGGTCCTGTACGGGCACTCCATGGGCGGGCTGATCGGGGCGCTGCACCTCGAGGGAACCGAGCGGCTTCCCGTCGCGGCGGTCCTCTCGGCCCCCGCCCTCGACGCCGACGTGCCGCCGCCGCTCAAGATCGCCGCCGAGATCTTCGGTCGGGTCGCGCCAGGCCTGCGGTTCCCCAACTCGATCAAGGGTGAGCAGCTCTCACGTGATCCCGGCGTGGGAGAGGCGTACTTCGCCGATCCGCTGGTGGAGACCAAGACGACGGCTCGGTTCGGACGGAGCTTGTTCGCCGCCCAACAACGAGCCCGCGAGGCCGTCGGCGACATCGCCGTGCCGACCCTCGTCATCCATGGAGCAGAGGACGAGCTCGTCCCTCCGAGCGCCTCCGCGTCGCTGGCGGCCGTCGATGGGATCGAGCGCAAGCTGCTCCCCGGACTCCGCCACGAGGTCCACAACGAACCGGAGCACCCCGAGGTCCTTCGCGACGTCGCCGCGTGGATCGACGAGACGTTGGATCAGACCAGCTCGTAGGCCGGTCGCACGACGTCGTCGATGAGGCGTCGGCGGACCGGCCATGGGCCGAACCCCGCACGCAACGTCATCTCGGTGATCCGACCGAGGTCCTGCACGGTCAGGTCGAAGGTCTCGGCCGCGAGCGCGAACTCGTCGGTCATCCCGACGCCGCTCATCAGGCGGTTGTCGGTGTTGAGCGTGGTGACGAACCCCGCCCGGTACAGCGCACCGAGAGGATGCCGAGCAGCGTCGGGGAACGCGCCGGTCTGGATGTTGGAGGTGATGCAGACCTCCAAGGGGATGCGATGGTCCCGTACCCGGGTCGCCAGGGCGCCGAGCCCGGAGATCGCCGATCCGTCGAACTCCGTGTCGTCGACGATCCGGACGCCATGGCCGATCCGTTGGGATCCGCACAGCGCGAGCGCCCGCCAGATGGACCGCAGATCGTCGGCTTCACCGGCATGCAGGGTGATCCCCAGGCCGACGTCGCGGGCCGCGAGGCACGCGGGGAGATGGTCGTCGGCCGGGAATCCCGCTTCGGGGCCGGCGAGGTCGAAGGCGACGACACCACGCCCGAGGAACGGGATGGCGGCGTCGACGACCGCACGCGAATCGGTCTGGTGGCGCAGCGCCGTCGCGATGGCGTAGAGGGCGATCCCGGTCTCCGCGGTGGCCGCGGCGAAGCCATCCAGGGTCGCCTCGATGGCGTCCTCCCTGGTCATCCCGCGCTCGGTGAGGAGCGACGGACCGAACCGGATCTCGGCGTAGACGACCCCGTCTGCGGCCAGATCGACCCCCGCCTCGTAGGCGACGCGCCGGACCGCATCGGGCGTCTGCATGACCGCTACCGTGTGACGGAACGCCTCGAGGTAGCGCTCCAACGATCCGCTCCGGCCTTGGACGAACCATGCCTCGAGCTCGTCGAGATCCTCGGTCGGCAGTCCGTCGTACCCGACCTCGTGGGCCAGCTCGAGGACGGTCCGGGGACGGAGGCCGCCGTCGAGATGGTCGTGGAGGAGGGCTTTGGGCAGGGCGCGAAGGGTCGATCGATCCATCGGGCGAGGTTACCCCGTGTCGTGCAGACGCTCGACCTGGGCCGGGAGCCACCAGCGACGCCGGAACAGGACGTGGCCGTCGATGTCGTGGGCCACGACCTCGCCGGGAGCGAACCCGCCGGCCTCCAGGAAGGATTCGTGGGGCTCGTTGCCGAGCACGGCCTCGGAGGTGATCGGCCCTGCCCACCCACGGCGACGCACCGCAGCGACGAAGGCCGTCACCGATGGCTCGCGGGAGGGATGGCCGGAGGCCAGCATCGTCAGCATCTCGACGACGTCGTTGTTGCGCGACAGCATCGCGATGGCATCGATGCGCCCATCGGCTCCGGTTCCCACGAGCAGATCGCCGGCGAGGAGCGCGGCCCGGAGCGCCGAGCCGGGAGCGACCCTGGCCCGCTCGGCTTCCGCCACCTCGGTGGGCAGGATCCCGGCGAAGGCTTCCGCACATGCCTGCACGGTGATCCGTTCGATCTCCGGAAGGTCGTCGCGGACGGCGGTACGTACCAGCACCCTTCCGAACCTACACCGTCGGCGCCCGAGACGGCGGCCGACGCGTCGGAGGCGGTAGCGTTCATGGCACGGGTTCGGAGGACGAGG
>JALVQZ010000192.1 GCA_027036355.1 Acidimicrobiia bacterium
CCGCTCCTCCGCTTCCGCGCCACCGCCACCCCCCGGCACCGCGAACCCGTCCCCGTCACCGACATCGCCCTCGCCGGCTGACGGCGGACGCCTCCTGCGTCCCGTACACTCGGGACGGAGACCCCGACCACAGGAGGCGCCGATGGACGAACTCATCGCCCAGATCCAGGACAAGACCGGCCTGACCGCCGACAAGGCCCAAGAGGTCATCACGATGGTCCTCGGCTACCTGCGCGACACGCTCCCCGACGGGGTCGTCGACCAGGCCATGGGCCTCGCCCTCGGCGCCGCCGGCACCGCATCGGACCTCGCCGGCGGCCTCGTCGACAAAGCCAAGGGCACCGTCGGCGACCTGCTCGGAGGAACCGACTGAACGGTGGTCGACCGGTACCGCCTTCCCCACCAACCCGACTGGCCCGACGAACCCGGGCCCTACGTCTTCCTGCTCGACGCCTCCTCCGGACTCGAACGGGACCTGCTCGAGCACTGGATCGCCGAACACCGGCCCGACCGCGACACCATCGTCCACTGGGCGTCGATCCCGCCCCCCCGCCGGCGCAGCCACCGCACCGCCCTCGACCCGCGCCTCGCCGCCCGGCTCGACGCCGACGACGACCCGCTGCTCATCCCGTTGCGGGTCGTGTGGCTGGCGCCCGAACGTGACGGCCGCCGCCGCGTCGCCCTCCGTGACGTCCTCATCCCCGGCGACCCCCGCGACCCCGACCCCATCCGCCAACGATGGATCCTCGCCGCCCATCCCGACCGGGTCCGGATCGTCCTCGGCGCGCCCGCCCGCAAACACGACCTCGTGGCCCGCTGGCGGGACCCCCACGGCCGCGGCCCGGTCGACGGCACCACCTTCGCCGAGTTCGTCGCCCTCCAAGGATGGCTCGCCCTCGAACGGGCCGAACGGGCCCTCCGCGGCAACCGCTACAAGGTCCCCAAGTTCCTCAAGGAGGACCTCTACTGGTCCCGCGGCTTCCAGCAGGGCGTCGCCCACCTCGCCCTCGAACACGGCGAGAAGCTCGAACGCATGCAGCGCCGCACCTGGCGGTACCTCAAGGAGATGGCCGCCACCCACTCGCCGTACGTGATCGACGTCATCAGCGGCATCACCGGCTGGCTCATCTCCCGCGCCTACCGGGGCCTCGACTACTCGGCGGCGGACCTCCGCACCGTCTACGACGCCGCCACCGACAAGCCCCTCGTGTTCCTCCCGTCACACAAGTCCAACTTCGATCACCTCGTGTTGCAGTACGTCCTGTACGAGAACGAGTACCCCCCGAATCACACCGCCGGGGGCATCAACATGAACTTCTTCCCGATCGGCCCGTTCCTGCGCCGCACCGGCATCTTCTTCATCCGCCGCGAGTTCAAGGACAACGCCCCGTACAAGTTCGTCCTCCGCCAGTACCTCACCTACCTACTCGAGAAGCGCTTCCCCCTCGAGTGGTACATCGAAGGGGGACGGTCACGCTCGGGCAAGCTGCGCGAACCCCGTCTCGGGCTCCTCGCCTACGTGGTGGACGCCTACGTGCAGGGCTTCGTCGACGACATCGTCTTCGTCCCCGTCTCCATCGCCTACGACCAGATCTCCGACATCTCGTCGTACGCCGCCGAACAGCGCGGCGCCGCCAAAGAACGCGAGAGCTTCGGGTGGGTGCTGCGCACGATCCGCAGCCTCCGGCGCCGCAACGGCGACATCTTCGTCCGTTGGGGCGACCCGGTGTCGCTCACCGAACGCCTCCCTCAGGGCGCCGACCTCACCACCGACCGGGGCCGCCTCGTCGTCCCCAAACTCGCCTTCGAGATCGCCACCCGCATCAACGCCGTCACCCCCATCACCCCCATCAGCCTCGTCGCCGCCGCGTTGTTGAGCCGCAGCCCGCAGGCGTTGACCGTCGACGAGGTCCTCGGCGTCCTCGAACCGTTCCTCGACTACGTCAAGCGCCGCGACCTGCCCACCACCGTCCCCCTCGCCCTCGACACCCCCGAACGGGTCCGCGACGCCCTCGACGCGCTCGCCGCCAACGGCGTCGTCCTGCGTCACGAAGGCCCGTCCCAGGTCGTGTACGCCATCGGCCCCGAACAGCATCTCGCCGCCGCCTACTACCGCAACACGATCATCCACTTCTTCGTCGACGGGGCCATCACCGAGCTGGCCCTCGCCGGCATGAAGGCCGAAGGCACCGCCGGCTGGAACGCCTTCTACGCCGAAGCGTTCGCCCTCCGCGACGTCCTCAAGTTCGAGTTCTTCTTCGAAGAACGCGACGAGTTCGAACAGGCCCTCCGCGACGAGCTGCGGCTGCATTGCTCCGAGTCCGTCGAGCTCCTCGAATCCGGCGACCTCGAACGGCTGTTGCGGTCGTTCGTGCCGATCAAGTCCCCCACGGTCCTGCGTCCGTTCATCGAGGCGTACCTCGTCGTCGCCGACGTCATCGCCGACTCGGATCCGTCCCTGCCGCTCGATCCCGGCACGGTCCGCAGCCGGGCGCTGGCGCTGGGTGAGCAGTACCTCCTCCAGGGCGTCATCCACAACGGCGAGGCCATCTCCACCGAGCTGTTCTCGTCGGCCACCAAGCTCGCCCAGAACCGCGACCTGCTCGACCCGATCCCCGACCGTCCCGGCCGGCGGCGGGCGTTCGCCGTCGAGCTGC
The DNA here is from genome assembly GCA_027036355.1 of Acidimicrobiia bacterium. GTDB lineage: Bacteria > Actinomycetota > Acidimicrobiia > Spongiisociales > UBA5794 > JALSQW01. The sequence goes on from JALVQZ010000192.1 coordinate 2,658, forward strand.
GCCGGTACCTCGAGCTGATGGACGACCTCGCCGACCTGGCCGACCACGGCGCCCCCGCCGTCGCGGGTGACTAGTCCGTTCGTGCAGGCACGGACTAGCTTGACCACGTAGTGTGTTGTCTGATACACTCCCGGTGGGCAGGACAGAGTGAGGGGCCGGAGGCAGCCACGGACCATCGTGTGAGGTTGGCTGTCTGATGAGCGCCAGGGAACGAGATCGATCGGCCGCCTTCGGCGCGGCCCGCAAAGGCTACGACCGGGAGCAAGTGGACCGGTTCATCGAGCAGCTCCACGCCGAGTACGCGCAGGAGCTGAACGAAGCGAACCACCGCGTCAACGAGCTCGAACGGGTCGTCGCCGAACTCCGCGAACGCGAAGAGGCCGTCCACCTGACCCTCGTCGCCGCCACCAAGACCCGAGACCAGATGCTGGCAGCCGCTCAGGAGCGACTCGACGCTGCGACCGCCGAAGGGGAAAAGCTGCGGTCGCAGGCGCAGTTCGAAGCGTTCCGGCTCGTCACCGAGGCCCGCCAGGACGCCGATCGCCTCATCGAGGAGGCCAAGGCCGAAGCGGCCGCCCTCCGCTCCGAGGTCGCCGCCGAGACGGCCGCCGACGAGCAGGTCGCCGCCGCCCTCGCCGAGGCCGAGGCGATCAAGGCCGACGCCGAGCGCCTCCGGGCCGAAGCCGAACAGGCCAAGGCCGAAGCCGACGAGGCGCTCGCCGCGGCCCGCCAGGCCGGCGACGCCGACCGCGACGCCCTCGAGGCCCTCCGGGCCGACCTCGAACGGGCCACCGCCGAGGTCGAACGCCTCCGGGCCGAAGCCGAACAGGCCAAGGCCGAAGCCGACCGCCTGCGCGCCGACGCCGAGACGGCGCCCGCCGACGACGCCGCGGAACTCGCCGAGCGGCTCGTCGAAGACGCCAAGGAGGAAGCCGCCACGATCCTGGCGGCCGCCCGCGCCGAAGCCCTCGAGGTCCTCAAGGCGGCCAGGGCCGAGGTCGAGACCGCCGCCGCCGCCACCGACGACGAGGCCGAGCGGGAAGCCGCCGCCCTCGAAGGCACCGTCGAAGCGCTCCGCATGCAGGTCGCCGACCTCGAACGTCAAGCCCAGGACCTGGCAGCCCTCATCGACGCCCGCCGTGAGACCCTCGCCGAACCCTCCGGGCCGCCACCCCAACACGCGGCTGCGCCCGAGCCGGACCGGCCCGTCGTCAAGAAGACCCGCTTCGCCCAGAGCAACCCCGAGCCGCTCCTCGACGAGGTCAAGGCGCAGCCCGAACCCGCCCGCCCGGCCGCGGCCGCGGCCGGGCGGGCGTGTTCGGGC
>JALVQZ010000193.1 GCA_027036355.1 Acidimicrobiia bacterium
TCTCCGAGCCCTCGAAACCCCAGAACCAGACCAGGAGGTGGCAGCCCTCGAAGCAACCGGCTAAAACCATGACCACGAGGCCGACGCGGCATCACTCATACACCACGCCCCTGGACGTGACCAACCATCCATGCGGGCGACGCCAAAGGAAGCTGATTGCAGTCCGTTGGCGAGGAGAGGCCCCAACCCAGTGGCGAGGAGCAGATGCCGGCCGAGAGCAGCGACCCGTTCGGCTGACCAGGCAGGAGCACGTCGCCGGACCCCACCCGGCACGTTCGGCGACACACCCACGAGTTGGAGTCGAGTCGACCACGGCTGCCGGGGCAGCATCTTCTCACCAGCTTCTCATGCGGGAGCGCCGCGATAGGCCGTAGTCCGTGGTTGAGTTCTGGGGGAACCCGGACCAGGGAGCCACCATGAACAAGATCGTCCTTCTCGCCGCCGCGGTCGCGATCGTCGCCGCGGCGTGTAGTTCCGGTTCGAGCGATGCCACCGGCGGTGTCGCCACGCTGGAGTCCACCACCACGCAGGCCACGGGCGACGCCGCCGCGGTCTCTCCCGACGACGAACAGGCGCTCCTCGCCTTCGCCCAATGCATGCGCGACAACGGCGTCGACATGGAAGACCCCACCGTCGACGCCGACGGGAACCTCCGGATCCAACCTCCCCGCAACGCGGCGAGCGAGGACTTCGATCGGGAGGCCGCCCGGGAAGCCTTCAACGCCTGCGCGAACCTCCTCGAAGGCGTCGCGCTCGGCCCCTTCGACGGCGACCTCACCGAACTCGAGGACACGCTGGTGGAGTACGCCGCCTGCATGCGGGACAACGGCTACGACCTCCCGGACCCGGACCTGTCCGACGGGCTCCGCAGCTTCGGCCGCCGCGGCGGCATCTTCGGGGTGGAGATCGATCCCAACGACCCGGACTTCATCGCCGCCAACGACGCCTGCGAGCACATCTTCACCGACGCCGGCTTCGAAGGCCCGCGGTTGGGCCGAGGGCCCAGGAGCGGCGGGTGATGCGAAGGATCGTCGGCTGGGTCCTGCTCGTCGCGGTCGGGATCGCCGGCGCCCTCTGGCTGGTGCGGTCGGGGGTCCTCGACTCCGACGGCACCGCGGACTCCACCACCGCGGCCTCGACGCCGCTGCGCACCGCCGAGGTGATCCGCACGGACCTGATCGTCACCGAGGACATCGAAGGGACACTCGGGTTCGTCGCCGGGGATCCCGTCGTCAACCGGCTCGTCGGCACCGTGACCGCCCTGCCCGACGAAGGCGCCACCTACGGTTTCGGGGACGTCCTCTATCGGATCGACGCGTCCCCCGCGGTCATCGCCGAAGGGTCGATCCCGATGTACCGGCCGCTGAGCTCGCGCAGCGCCGACGGGCCCGATGTCGCGCAGCTCGAAGCGATGCTGGTCGCCGGCGGCTACGACCCCGACGGGGACATCGAGATCGACGAGGACTTCACGTCCGCCACCCGCAACGCCGTGAAGAACTGGCAGGACGCCCTGGGGCTCGATGACACCGGCGTGGTCGAACTCGGCCGCATCGTGTTCCTGCCCGCCCCCATCCGGGTGGTCGAGGTTCGTCCCGTCGTCGGGTCGGTCATCCGCGACGGGGAGATCGTCGTGACGACCAGCTCACCGAGGACCAAGGTCACCGCCCGCCTCGGCACCGCCGACCAGGGGCTCCTCGGCGAAGGCGACGCCGTGGTCGTCGAGCTGCCCGACGGCACCGACGTCCCGGCGACGGTCACCTCCGTCGGCACGGTGGCGCAGCGCTCACCGGACGGGTCCAGCTACCTGGAGGTCGAGATCGAGCTCGACGATCCGGCCATGGGGGAAGGGTTCGACGAGGCTCCCGTCACGGTCACCTTCGAGACCGAACGCGCCGAAGACGTCCTCGCCGTGCCGGTCACCGCGCTCGTCGCCCTCGCCGAAGGCGGCTACGCCGTCGAAGTGGCCGGCCCCGACGGGAGGACCCGGCTGGTGGCGGTCGAGACCGGGACCTTCGCCGACGGACTCGTGGAGGTGACCGGCGACCTGGAGCCGGGAACCACCGTCGTGGTTCCATGAACGACGTCGTCCTCGGCCTCGAGGCCGTCCGCAAGATCTACCCGGGAACCCCGCCGGTGCACGCCCTCGACGGGGTCGACCTCGAGATCCGCCGCGGCGAGCTGGTCGCCGTCGTCGGTCCGTCGGGGTCCGGCAAGTCGACGCTGCTGCACATCATGGGCACCCTCGACCGCGCCACCGACGGGAAGGTCACCGTCGCCGGCTACGACGTCTCCGACCTCGGCGACCGCAAGCTGTCCGCCCTCCGAGCCCACAAGATCGGCTTCGTGTTCCAGCAGTTCTTCCTCCTCGCCGGCGAATCGGCCCTCGACAACGTCGCCGACGGTCTCTTGTACACGGGCATGGCCCTCGGGAAACGGAGGGAACTCGCTACCGAAGCCCTCGACCGCGTCGGCTTGGCCGACCGCAGACATCACCTGGCGACGAAGCTCTCGGGCGGCGAACGTCAGCGGGTGGCGATCGCCCGGGCCGTCGTCGGCCGACCCGACATCGTCCTCGCCGACGAACCGACCGGCAACCTCGACAGCCGGTCCGGAGCCGACATCGTGGCGCTCATCGAGGAGCTGAACCGCGAAGGCACCACGATCGCCGTCATCACCCACGATCGGGAGATCGCCGACGCCTTCCCCCGGCAGGTCCATCTCCGGGACGGGAAGATCGAAGCGACCACACGACCACGACCATGACCATGACCGACACGATCCCCCGCTCTCGTCTCGCTCCCGCCGACGCCCTCCGGGCCGCCGGGATCGGCCTCAAGACCCGCCGCCTGCGCAGTTTCCTGTCGGCCCTCGGCATCATGATCGGCATCGCGGCGATGGTCGCCGTCCTCGGGCTGTCGGACTCCTCCAGATCCGATCTCCTGGCCCAGCTCGACCGCCTGGGCACCAACATGCTCCGCGTCGAAGCGGGACAGGGGATCGGGCTCGGATCGGCCGAACTCCCCGTGGAGTCCGTCGCCATGGTGTCGCGGATCGGTCCGGTCGAGACCGTCGCCTCGGTCTCGAACACCGATGCCAAGGTGTACCGCAACGACCTCATCCCCTCGGGCCAGACCGGTGGGCTCACCGTCAAAGCCGCCGACCTCGACCTCCTCGACACCCTCCAGGGCCAGATGGCCCAAGGGGTGTTCCTCGACGAAGCTCCGGCCGACTTCCCCGTCACGGTGCTCGGATCCGTCGCCGCACAACGCCTCGGCATCCACGACCTGACGCGGCGTCCGGCGGTGTGGTTGGGGGGCGACTGGTATCCGGTGATCGGCATCATGGACACGCTCGACCTGTCCCCCGACCTCGACCGCGCCGCCCTGGTCGGATACGGCGCCGCGGACCGCTTCCTCGACGCCGACGGGATCCCCACCACCCTGTACGTCCGGACCCGACCCGAGTTCATCGACGACGTACGCGGGGTCATGGCCGCCACCGTCAACCCCGAACACCCGGACCAGGTCGAGATCACCCGTCCCTCCGATGCCCTCGAGGCTCGAGAGGCGGCGGACTCCGCCTTCACCAACCTCTTCCTCGGCCTGGGAGCCGTGGCCCTGCTCGTCGGCGGCGTCGGCATCGCCAACGTCATGGTCATCTCCGTCCTCGAACGCCGCGGCGAGATCGGCCTCCGGCGGGCACTCGGAGCCACCCGGCGCCACATCGCCATCCAGTTCCTCGGCGAGTCGCTGCTGCTGGCTGCCATCGGCGGCATCGGAGGCGTCGTCCTCGGCGCCGGGGTGACCGCCGCGTACGCCTCCTACCGAGGCTGGGCGATCCTCGTCCCACAGGTCGCCGTCGTCGGCGGACTGGTGGCCGCGGTCGTCATCGGCGTCGTGGCGGGTCTCTACCCCGCCCTGCGCGCGGCCCGCGTCAGCCCCACCGAGGCGCTCCGCACGCTTTGACCGTTCGGACCGGGAGCCGAGCGTCCCTCTGGCGCCGGGAACGCCGACCACCAGAGGGGGACGGAACCTCGGCGGTCGACGGCCTGCGAAGATGGGGAGCCGCGAGCGAGGAGGAGGGTTGCACACCCTGGGTTGGCCGGCGGTGCTCGCCTCGTTGTCGCTCGTCGGGCTCGTCGTCGCGCTCGCCTGGTGGCTGCGGCTCGGGATCGAGAGGGAGATCGTCCTCGCGGCGGCGCGAGCGGCCGCGCAGCTGCTCGCCGTCGGGATCGTGTTCACCGCCATCTTCGGATCGTCGTCGGCGATGCTGTGGGCGGCGCTGTGGGTCACCGGGATGGTGATCGTCGCCACGGTCGTCGTCCGCCGCCGGGTGGGGATGCCGCTTCCCCACCTCACCGCGGTCACCGCGAGCACCGTGGCGGGCGCGACCGCCGTCAGCCTCGCCGTCACGTTCGGATTCGGGGTCATCGACCTCGATGCCGTGTCGCTGGTGGTCGTCGGGGGGATCACCGTCGGGAACGCCGTCCCCTCCGCCGTCCTCGGCGCCAAACAGGCCACGGTTCTGTGCCGGGACGGATGGGGGCAGATCGAAGCCCTCCTCGCCCTCGGGTTCGGGCCGGGCCAGATCGTCCGGTTCATGGCCCCCCGCGCCGCCCGGTCGGCGATCGTTCCCCAGGTGGAACGGACGAAGGTCGTCGGCCTGATCGCCCTGCCGGGCGCCATGACCGGCCTCCTCCTCGCCGGCGTCGCCCCGGTCGACGCCGTCATCATCCAGCTCCTCGTCATGTACCTGGTGCTCGGCACCGCGACCCTGTGCATCGTGGTCGTCGTCGTCACCATCGTCCGCGCCGCGGTCACCGTCGATCTTCGTGCCGCCGATTGGGTCCGGCCGGGCGCTCGTACCTGATGGTCCCGTGCGCCCGTAACCTGCCCCGTCATGGAACCATGGACGATCGAAGGGCGCACCGTGATGATCACCGGCGGCAACGCCGGGATCGGCCGAGCGACGGCGAGCGAGCTCGTGCGTCGCGGGGCCGACGTGACGATCGGCGTGCGCGATCGTGACCGGGGCGAGGCCGCCGCAGAGGCGATCGCACGGGAGGCCGGCCGTCCCGTCGACGTGCTCGAGATCGACCTCGCGTCGACCGCGTCCGTCCGGGCCGCCGCCGACCGATTCGCGGCCGGGCACCCCCGCCTCGACGTGCTGATCCTCAATGCCGGCGTCTTCTACGGGCGTCACCGAACGACGACCGACGGGTTCGAGGCGACCGTCGGCATCAACCACTTCGGCCACTTCCTGCTCGCCGGGCTCCTGTTCCCCCGCCTCGCCGCCGCCGGGTCGGCCAGGGTGATCACCGTGGCCTCCTCCGCCCACCACCGACCCGACGCCTTCGACGTGGACGTGCTTCCGGGTTGGCGGGGCCGCTACCGAGGCATGGACGCCTACGCCCGATCGAAGCTCGCCAACGTCCTGTTCGCGGCCGAGCTCGCACGCAGAGCCGAGGGGACGGGGATCTCGTCGTTCTCGCTCCACCCCGGGATGGTGTCGACCCGGATCGCCCAGGACGGCGACACGATGCTGGTCGGTCTCCTGTGGAAACTCGGCCGGTTCCGGTTCCTCACCCCCGCAGAGGGCGCCGCCACCAGCGTGCTCCTCGCCACCGAACCCGAGATCGAGGATCGATCCGGCCGCTACTTCGCCGAGGGGAAGGAATCCCGCCCCAGCCGCCTCGCCCGGGACCGCGAGCTCGCCCAACGGCTGTGGCGTCGGAGCGAGGAGATCGTCGGCCTTCGATTCCGACCCGGCCGATGATGTGACCTCGCGCTATCCTGGCGCCTCCAGCGACATGGCGACGGGATCCGAGGAGCGCGCGTGACGGCACACACGGAATTCGACACCCGAGAGCTCCGCAACGCGCTCGGTCGCTGGGCGACGGGTGTGACGATCGTCACCGCGCCCGATGGCGACGGCTTCGTCGGCATGACCGTCAACAGCTTCACGTCGGTGTCCCTCGACCCGCCGCTGGTGCTGTGGTGCATCGGCCTCGACGCCTGGAGCCTCGATGCGTTCGCCGGCACCGAGCACTTCGCGGTCAACGTCCTGGCCGCCGATCAGATCGAGCTGTCGAACCGCTTCGCCCGCCGCGGCGAAGACAAGTTCGCCGGCATCGCGATCGACGTCGGCGTCGGCGGCACCGCCCTCCTGCCGGGATGCGTCGCCCGGATCCAATGCCGGATGGTCGCCCGCCACGACGCGGGCGACCATGCGATCCTGGTCGGCGAGATCGTCGCCATCGAACACGACGATCGCGAACCGTTGCTGTTCCACGCCGGCCGCTACGGTCGCTTCCTCCCCGCCCATGAGTGAGGGGGCGATGAGCGACCCGGTCGACCCCCTCGCCTTCGAGAAGGCGGCCCAATCGAAGGTCGAGGACGTCGACATGGACCTCGACCTGGACGCGATGTCCGCCGTCTTCAACATGCTCCGTGTCGTCAATCGGTTCCTCCACGACTTCGACACGCACGCCTACCGGCCCCACGGTCTCACGTGGGCCGGGTTCCGCGTCCTGTTCAGCCTCTGGGTGGAACCGGGGTCTCCTCCCGCCCGGCTGGCGACCCTGTCGGGTGTGTCCCGGGCCACGATCTCGAGCGTCCTCAACACGCTGGAACGCAACGGGCTGGTCCATCGCACGAAGCAGTCCAGCGACCGCCGCGTCGTGACGGTCGCCATCACCCCGAAGGGAGAGCGAGCCGTCCGCGACACCTTCCTCGCGCAGCATCGTCGCGAGCGGGCCTGGATCGAAGGCCTCGAGCCCGAGGAGCTCGCCACCCTCAACGCGATCCTCCGCGGCCTCCTCGACCGCCCGGCCCCGAACGCCTGACCTCAGCCGGCCTCGAGATCGAACCAGACGTGCACCTGCCCGGTGCCGACCGAGTTCTCGTAGGCCGACAGCATCGTGCCCGGCGCCGTCCATTCCCGGCCACCCAGGGCACCGGCCATGATCAGGTAGTGACCGAAGAACCCTTCGGGCGAATGCTGCCGGTACTGCGGGTACAGGTCGATCACCGCGGCATGGTCTCCACGCTCCCAGTAGCCTAGGATCTTCTCGTCCATGCCGCGAGCTTCGGGCGTGATGATGTGGAACGGGTCGTACGACAGATGGTCGAGGATCTCCTTCAAGCGATAGAAGCGGTGGCTCATCCCACCGGCAGCGAGGATCGCGACCCTCGACCCGCTGCGTCGGATCGCCTCACCCAGCACGGTGCCGAACGCGAGGAAGTCGTCGGGTTCGGCCGTCTGGCAGATGCCGGCGGACAGCACCTTCTCGCCCCGATGCAGGTAGTCGAGCAGGATCAGCGTCGGATAGTGCTGAGGCAACGCCGGGCTCACCGCGTTCGTCGTGCGCACCCCCTGCTCCTTGGCGGTCTCGTGGAGGACCTTGGCCAGCTCGGGCGCTCCCGGGTAGTCGTAGGGCTTGTCGCTGATGGCCCGGGGCATCTCCTCGGAGGTGTAGACCCCCCGGAAATGGTCCGCACCGGCGAAGACGTGCTCGGTGGTCGTGAACCAGTGCGTGTCGATGATGACGAAGGTATCCACCCCGGCGCCGTCGAGCCGCTCACGGAGCCGGCCGAGGCCCTCGACCAAGGTGGTGTCGCGACCGTCGCCCCACTGGCGCCGGATGTCCTCGGGCACCGTCAACGTCGGGATGTGAGCCACGAACGCCGCAGCTGCGATCTCTCCCATGATGTTCCTCCTCCTCAGTCCATCGGGCCGGCGAGGCCGCGTTCGAGGACGTCGTCGACGACCTCGTCCCAGTTCCGTTCCTTCTGCGTCGCCATGTGAGCCAGCCCGTAGGTGCGCACCGGCGACGCCAGGTAGTAGCGCTCGTACAGGAAGTTGCGAGCCGCCAGGGCGGAGCCGACGAAGTCCCATGCGGTCCGGTAGATGCGCGCACGTTCGACGGCGTCGACGTCTGCACCGTGCAGGTACCGGTCGATGAACGGGCGCAGCTCGGGATCGGCGAGCTCGGCTTCGGTCGGTGTGGTCAACAGGTTGTGGGAGCCGAGCGCCTCGTAGAGCTCCCGGACCCTGGCGAACCACCCAGGAAGCGTCGGACGCAGTGCCCGGAAGGGGCGTTCGTCGCAGAACCACGTCCCGTTGCCCCACTCGTAGGCGCCGGCTTCGGCCGCCTCCAGCGCCGAACGGGTCAGCTCGGCGTAGGTCCAGATCTCGCCGAGCAGCATGGACGATCCCGGGTTCCTGTCGCCGACGACCTCCACCATCTTCGAGGCCAGCGCGTAGGCGAACTCGAGCTTCGCCAGCGCGCGGATGGTCGTGTGCTGCATGATGTTGGCGGTCCATCCGGTGGACATGACCTTCATGTAGATCTCGGGGTCTCCGTCGACGAACACCCGCTCTTTGGGGACCTCCACGTCGTCGAAGAACACGACGGCGTCCTGCTCGTCGAACCGGCGCGAGAACGGCCGGTCGAACGCGGGAGCGTCGACCGAGTAGGGGTCCCGGCACAGGAACATCAGGCCGGGCGTGTTCATGGGGATCCCGAAGGCGACCGCGTGCTGTGGGCAGTCCTTCGGCACCGGCTGGCCGGGGTAGACGACCAGCTCGTCGGCGTAGGGGGCCAGGGTGGCCAGGACCCGGGCGCCGCGGACGATGATGGCGTCGCTGGTCTCCCCCACCTTGTGGACGGCGAACTCGCCGTGCTGATCGGTGATCGGGAGGCGCCGATCGACGGTCGGATGGATGATCGCGTGGGTGGTAGACAGATCGTTGCGGGCCACGTGCCGGTGGTAGGCGACGACGTTCTCGGCCCCTTGCTCGTTGCCGTTCATCGCGAAGACGTCGGCGCGGCCCGCGAACCCCGCCAGGGTGACGTTGATGTAGTCGGGGCTTCGTCCGAGCAGCCCCGCATGCGACCGGGCCATCCGTTCGAGCCCGACCCGCCGGCGCCGGAGGTCGTCCTTCGAACGCGGGATGAGATGGCTGACGTTGATCTCCCCGAGCTCCGGGTCGTCCATGAGGCACTCGTCGGCGTACTCGTGCTGGAGGTCGAACAGGTCGGCGATCGCCTGGGCGGCCCCGCGGAGGGCGGGGTGGGTCGTGACGTCGGCGATCCGTTCGTCGTCGAGCCACAGGGCGCGACCGTCGTCGCGGATCCCGTCGAGGTACTCCTTGCCGGTTCGTGCCATCGATCCTCCTGGGGGTGGGGACGGAGCGTCCCTCGGAACTCCAGGTCGTAAGATATCACATCATCTCGGAGCCCGTGGCCCCCGATGATGCCTCCGCGTCAGCCCGCCGGGCGGCGGTCGACGACCCGTTTCGCCTTGCCGGCGAAGCGCTCCAGGCTGTGCAACGGCACCGGCTGCACCTCCACGCGCATCACGATCGCCTCCCGGAGCTCGTCCCGCAGCTCATCGAGCTCGCGATCCGACCCTTCGTGTTCGACGACGACCGTGATCTCGTCGAGACGCCCCGGCGCCCGATCGATCTCGATCCGGAACTCGGCCCCCGGGGCCAGGCGCTCCACGACGATCTCCTCGATCACCGTCGGGTACACCAACGCGCCACGGACCTTGATGGCGTCGTCGACCCGGCCCCGAAGCGACTCCACCGCAGGGAACCCGGCATCTCCCCGACCGGGCAACTCGACGGTCAGGTCCCGCGTCCGGTACCGGATGACCGGCGAGAACTCCCGGTACGGCGCCGTGATCGTGATCTCGCCCAGCTCCCCTGGCTCCACCGGCACGTCGTCGTCGAGATCCAGGAGCTCGACGATGAACTCCTCGGTGTCGAGGAGGAGCTCGCCTCCGTACGGTGCGTCCGACGGCGAGAACCCGAGGATCGGCCCACCGCTCTCGGTGGAGCCGTACAGCTCCTGCCACCGGAAGGTGCCACCGAGGGCGTCGATGACCTCCTTGCGGAGGGCCTTCGAGGCGCACTCGCCGCCGATGAACCCGACCCGAAGTCCCCACGACGCCGGGTCGACCCCGGCATCGGCGGCGCGCTCGATCAGGAACCGCATGAAGCTCGGCGTCGCCGACAAGCCGGTGATCGGCAGCTCCTCGAGCCAGTCGAGCATCCGGTCGACGCCGCCCGGGCCGGCAGGAAGCAGACCGGCGCCCGAGCGCTGGGCGAGGAGATCCAGCGCCGGACCCCCCACCCACAGGCCGTAGCCGTGGGTGTTCAACAGGACGTCCCCGGCGCCGAAGCCGGCGTAGGAGGCCCGGTGGGCCAGGCGGGCGCCGCCCCGCTCGGCCCAGTCGGACCGGGAGTACCCGACGAACAGCCGCGGTCCTGTCGTACCCGACGTGGCGCACACCCGGTAGGCGTCCTGCAGCGGCGACGCCGACAGGGGGAACAGCCCGAAGGCGCGGAGATCGGCCTTGGTGCAGGTGGGCAGGTCGGTCAGCTCCGTCGAGTCGATCCCGTCGTACAGGGCCCGATAGAACGGGACCCGCTCTCGGGCCATCGTCACGGTACGAGCCAGCGCCTCCTGCCGATCTCCGACCTCACCGATCCCCCATGGCGGCATCTCAGCGACCTCCCTCCGCCTCCCGACGCTTCTCCTCCTCTCGGATCCGGCGGTAGTCGCTTCCCCAGGCCACGAACTTGGCGCTCTTGGACGCCGTCGGCGGGAACCCGACATCGTGACTCGGTGCCGGCTCCTCACCGATCGTGGTCGTCAGACGCCCGACACCGGTGACCTCCACCTCGACGACGTCGCCGGGCTCCATGGGCCTCGAGTTCGCCGGCGTTCCGGTCAGGATCAGGTCCCCGGGGAGCAGCGTGATGTACCGGGCGAGGTCGGCGACGAGGTAGTCGATCCCGAAGTTCATCTCCTCCAGCGCCGCCTCCTGCACCACCTCGCCGTTGAGATAGGTGCGCAAGGTCGACTCGCGCACGTCGACGCCTCGCACCAGCCCGGGACCGACCGGACAGAAGCCGTCCTGACCCTTGACCCTGAGCATGGACCCGGCGTCGGTGTCGCGGAAGTCGTGTACCCCGATGTCGTTGGCCGGAACGAAACCGGCCAGGCGGGACCACACGTCGTCGGGGGCAACGTCGCGCATCGGTTCGGCGACGACGACCCCGAGCTCCCCTTCGTAGTTCAGGTAGTGACATCCCTCCGGCCGGTTGGTGCGACCCCGGTGTCCGGCCAGGGCCGTCGTCGGCTTCATGAAGTAGGTCGGGGTGACCAGCTCGGGGGCGTCGAACTCGACCCTACGGGACTCGTAGTTGAGATGGACACAGATGATCTTGGTCGGATCGAACGGGGGAAGGTACCGGGCATCGACCTCGGCGATCCGGCGCCCGTCCCCGAGAACGAGCTCGTCGCCATCGGGACGGACCCACTGCGGCCGGCCCTCGTGGTGGATCCGGCGGAGCTCCCGTCGGGGACCCTCGAGGACGCTCATCGTCCGGCCTCCACGATCTCGCCGTCGACGACGCCGAAGGCGACCGAGCACACGTACCCGTCGCCGACTTCGACGGGCGCGAGGTCGGCGATCTCGTCGAACTCGGAGGCGCCGAACTCGAGCGAGGCAGGGCCCACCAGCACCTCGCCCATCTCGAAGCCCTCGATCCGAGCCCTGGCGAGCTCCGAGACCACCGGCTCGTCGCCGTCGATCGCCGGCCACAGCCGGGTGTGGATCAACGGGGTGGCGATCCCCGGCGGGTACCAGTCGGAGCGAGTGGCCTCGAGATCGACGGCGGCGGTCACCAGCCGGCGACCCA
>JALVQZ010000194.1 GCA_027036355.1 Acidimicrobiia bacterium
CCGACGATCTCGTGCAGCGGACGGCCTACGAGGCGGATCGGGAGAGATCGAGGCGTACATCGCCACCTACCATCCCCACATGGAGGAAGGCACCGTCGCCTCGGGCGGAACCTACGTCGTCATGTCCGATTGGAGCGGGTGACCGCGGCGTCGGGCAGGAGGCGTCAGAGGTCGTCGAACAAGAAGATGCGGTTCGAGTACTGCGCGATACATGGCCGGGCGCGAGGATCCGACACGAATTCGTCACTGGATTCGATGGAGTCCACCGTGGCTTCATCGGAGACGGAGATCCCTCGCGCCTGGAGACAAGCCACGTAGTCGCGACGCATCCCTTCGGCCTCCCGACCGCTAGGTGTCTGTTGCTGGTTCCACACGTCGACGATCCCGAGCAGGTATCTGCGCTCACAGGATTCTTGGATGGATTCCGAAGGCACGAGGGACTCCCCAGGGTTGCCATCGCCCTGCTGTCTCCCCAGTGACACCACGTAACTGAGGAAGCGGCCCGCGTTTTGCGGTAGCGGGTCAGACACGACCACGCCCTCGTCTCGCATGCAGGAGATCGCAGCATCGAAGGCCCGTTCGTACTCCGGTCGAGTGACGACACCGTCGGCGAGGATCTCCCGCTGGAACGCCGACAAGCCGTCGAGCGATGTTGCCGGTGGTCGGTCCATGCCCGGCGAACCGCAGGCGGTGGGGATCAGACCGACCACGACGAGGAGCGCGGCTCGCCTCCGTCGCTTCACCGTTTGGGGCTCGACGCCGTCAGGGAGCCAGTCAATAGGAGTAGCGCCATCCGCCCCAGCTTCCATCGGGGTCTTTTCCTCGATGGGCGCCGGTGGTATCGCTGGGATTGACGGGCGGCGTCTGTTGGACGACCCATGCTCCTCCGGTTGCCGGACCCGTGCTATACCAGTAGCCGTCGACCTTGTACTTGACCTTGGCCTGTACCCCGGCGCATGAGAAGTCGAATTCGTAGGTCTTCGCATACCCCGAGCTCCCCGAGATCCAGTTGTAGCCGCCGAAGGCGCAGCTCCCATTGGACCAGGCGATCGCCGGGAGTGCCAGCCAGACCAACAAGGCAACACCTCCGAGGAGGAGGACAACTCGCGATGGCAGGCGGCTGGATCGGCGCATGTGGGCTCCTCTCTCGTAGGGGGTTCGCTTCCGAGATGCTCTCCTCGGGCAGTCTATTCTCTCTCTCTCTCTCTCTCTCTCTCTCTCTCTCTCTCGTCAAGGGTCAGCGGGTGACGGTGCAGCTCGACGGCCTACGAGGCGGATCGGGAGAGATCGAGGCGTACATCGCCACCTACCATCCCCACATGGAGGAAGGCACCGTCGCCTCGGGCGGAACCTACGTCGTCATGTCCGACTGGAGCGGGTGACCGCCTCCGGTTCGCGAGCAGGGAAACCGCCGACCAGCACGACACCGGCGGCGACCAGCGCCACCAGCTCCCAGCGCACGTGACCGCCGGCGTCGACGACGCCGCGAACCACCAAGAACGCGATCCCCACGATCGTCGCGACGACCCCGATCGCCGTGAGCCACGGTGCGGGTGGATCCACCACCGGCCTGACCCGGTGCTCGAACCGGCCGAACACCCACAGCAGCGGCCACGTCGCGGCGGCCAGGACGACGAGCCACACGGGCCGGGTCCACCACCACGCCGCCGACAGTGGCTCGATCCCGAAGCCGACACCGAGTCCGTACCCGGCCAGCACCACCAGGGCCAGAGCGGTCAGATGCCACAGGTACAGCGTCATGATGATCGCCTGGACGGACACCACCACCGTCCACGGCCGTGTTCGCCGGAGGAACCGGTTGGCGACGGGTTCGACGGCCCGGATCGCGAAGTACTGGACGGCCGTCAGCGCCAGCAGCGCGGCCGTCGGCGGCAGCGTGTTGTTCCGCGTCGCGCCCGGGATCCCGACCATCGAGATCGGATACACCCCGCCGACCGTCAATGCGATCAGGACCACCACCGCGACGGTGGCGCCGACGCCGAGCGCACGCGGCGACGGGCGGCGCTCCTCGTCGGCCCACAGGTAGCCGAGTTGATGGGCGGTGAACCACACGAACACGTAGTTGCTCCACCCGATCCAATCCTGACCGGCCGCCGCCCTGGCGACGTCGACGACGACCGCAGCGGCCGTTCCGGCCACGATCGACCACCAGCCGAAGCGTTCCCACAGCCGGAGCGTGACCGGTACCGCGGCGATGACCAGCAGATAGACCGCCAGGAACCACAGCGGCGTCACGGCCGCCAGGCTCCCGCTGCCGATGAGCCCCGGATCGACCCCGACCGCCCGCGTCACGAGCACCAACGCGAGCCAGGTGAGCAGGAACGGCACCACCGGGGTCAAGAGCCGCCGGAACCGCACGACGATCCACTCCGCCGGCCTGACGCCTCGCCTCCGGGCCGAGCGGAACGACCGCAGGTTGGCGTAGCCGCCGGCGATGAAGAACACCGGGATCACCTGCACGATCCACGTCAACCACTCGGTCCACGAGGCCAGCTCGAGGATGTTGGTGAACCGGAGAACCCCGTCGTCGACCCACACCGCCGCGGCCAACCAGTGGCCGAGGACCACCAACGAGATCGACACCGCCCGAGCGAGATCGACCGTTCGGTTCCGGTCCTCCGGCGTCGCTTCGACGGCTCTGCGGATGTCCATGGCCTCCTCCCGCCCAAGAGGCTACCGGCGGGACGTCACCGGACGCGGAACGACCCCCGGATCCGGGGGTCGTTCCATGCGGCGAGTCCGTGGGTAAGCCGGATTCTGTCGTGGGCGATCATCTATCTGGGGCCGACGTTGCCGCCGACCTCGATGCGGCCTACCCGGGACGTGACGGGCGGGCCACCCTGTCCCTGTTCGGCCTTGCTCCGGATGGGGTTTGCCGAGCCGTCCCGGTCACCCGGGACGCTGGTGGTCTCTTACACCACCGTTTCACCCTTGCCTGTGCCCGTTCCCGGGCCATCGGCGGTCTGCTCTCTGTTGCACTTTCCGTCGGGTCGCCCCGCCTGGGCGTTACCCAGCATCCTGCCCTGTGGAGTCCGGACTTTCCTCGACCGGTCACCCGGCCGCGATCGCCTCACGAACTCGCCTCTCATCAACGTTACCGGCCGGCGGCGGATTCCCTCCTCGTTCCCATCGGCCGGTGGACGGCCTACAGGGAGTCGCGGACCCGCATCAGCTTGTCGCGAACCTGTCCGGCGATCTCATGGACGCCGGGGGCGTCGACCAGGCCGAGGACGGCGGCGGGGTCCATGAACGACACGACGATCTGACCATCGTCGTCGCGGACGACCACGTTGCATGGCAGCAACGCTCCGATGTTCGGGTCGGCTTCGATGGCCTGATGGGCCAGCGGCGGGTTGCAGGCGCCGAGGATCAGGTAGGGACCCATGTCGACGTCCAGCTTGGTCTTCAGCGTCGACTGGACGTCGATCTCGGTGAGCACGCCGAAGCCCTCCGACGCCAGGGCTTCGCGTACTCGTTGAACGACGGTGGGGAAATCGCCGTCGGGTCGGGTCTCGAACGTGTAGGTGGACATGGCGGTCCTTTCGCCGGAGAGACGGTCGATCCGCAGCGTATCGGACTTCGGTGCCAACGCGATCCGGCTCCCGCAGGGAGGGTCGCGGGAGCCGGATCGCTGTTCGGTCGGGTCAGATGAACATCGTCTGGGCGCCGTCGATCAGCTCGATGAAGTCCGTCGCGGAGATGATGCCTTCGACCTCGTCGAACAGGTCGTCGTCCGTCAGCTTCATCATGTCGACCGACATCTTGCAGGCCCACAGATGACCGCCCGCATCGGCGATGAGCTGCAGGAACTCGGGCACGTCGGGCACGTCGAGCTCCTCGAGCTGCTTGCGCATCTGATGGGTCGCCATGGCGGTCACCCCCGGCAGCGGCGTCAGCGCCGCCGGCATGTGCGTCGCCGGGTTCGCGATCGGCGTGAACTTGAGATCGCCCATCGTCTTCTTGTTGATGATGTCCATGCCCCAGAAGGTGAAGAAGATGTGCGTCTCGATCCCCTCACCCAGAGCGGCGTTGGCCATCACGAGCGCCGGGTAGGCCATGTCCAGCGTGCCCTTGGAAGCGACGAAGGCGATCTTGCGCTCGCTCTCGTCCTCCCCGAAATCGGGCACCACGGCGGTGGCCTGCTCAGGCGCCTTCTCGGTGGTGGTCATGTTCGGTGTCCTCCTCCTTCTTCCTACACGCAACCGTGGGGCTTCGGCAGACCGGCGATGTACGACATCTTCTTGGCGGGCTTCTTCGGGAAGAGCTTGAACAGCTCCTTGGTCGGGAAGCCGCCGACGGTCGACACCCGGCGCAGCGTGGGGGTCTCGCCGGTCTCCTTGAAGTCCTCCCTGAGGAACTTGATGACCCGCCAGTGCTCCTCGGTGAGCTCGTCGATCCCGATGTTCTTGGCGAGTTGCTTGGCGAGTTCCTCGTCCCACTCGTCGTAGTTGGTCATGAAGCCTTCGTCGTCGACGTGGACTTCCTTGCCTCCGATCGTGGTGACCGGCATCACGCACCTCCTGCGTTGTCTCGTTCCTGAACGTCCTTTGTGCCCGGCTCGGGGAACGCTTCCGTGCCGGGGACGAACTTGCGTGGCGGGCCCGTGTCCACCGTGGACACCGCCTTGAGGGTGCTGAGGGCCCGGCGCAGTCCACGACGGACCTCGGGATCCCGCATCAGCTTCAGGAGCTCCCAGAGGCTGGGCGGCTCTTCGGGTTCGGTGGCGAGCTGCTCCTGTTGCTGGTGGATGCGCTCCAGCATCCGGTAGATGACCGCCATGATCTCGGGTTGGGTCATCTCCTTGACCGTGTTGAGGATGAGGACGACGTTGTCGCCGAGCGCCTCGACGTCCTCCTCGGTGAACCCGGTGACGACCCGGTCGACGACCTCCAGCCCGGCCTTGGCGAACGAGAAGTAGCCGCGTTCCTCGAGGGTCTGCAGCCCGTCGGTGGCCAGATCCATCGCCTGCGCCGAGATCGGCGAGAGGACCTCCACGAGCTGGGCGACGCTCTCGAGCTGAGCCACGGCCGCATCCATCGTGTCGACGTTGGCCGCGAGGCGTCGCAGCAGCGACACGACCTGGTCTCCGGTGATGCCGGCGTCGTCGAGCTCGGCCGCGACGTCGTCGAGGACCTTGGCGCCGATCGGCATGACCGTCGCCTGGAGCTCCTCCCAACCCTCGCGGCGGTTGCGGGCGGCGCGGGCTTCCTCGACGAGGAAGGCGACCTGCTCGGTCAAGGCGTCGACCTTCCGCTCCAACTCGGCGGTGCGGTCGTCGGTGATCGTGGTAGCCATCACTCGTCCTCCGGGATCTTCCCTGCCATCGACATGAGCGCCGGCAGCGGGAGCTCCTTGCCGGGGAGCAGCAGGTTCCAGTACATCCAGCGGAACAGCAGCTTGCCCCAGTGGTTCATCTCGGTCTCGCCGAGCAGGGTGAAGGGTCCGATACCCGGCAGCGGGTACTTGCCAGGGAGGGGCTGGGTGTCGTAGTTGAAGTCGATCAGCAGGCCCTTGCCATGGCCCGACTCGATGAAGCAGTTCGAGTGCCCATCGAACTGCTCGAGCATGGGCAGCCCCTCGATATGGCGGAGGAAGTTCGGCACGAACACATCGACCGCGAAGTGCGCCACGGACCCGGCCTTGGAGGTCGGGATGTTGGCCGCGTCCCCGAGGACGAACAGGTTGTCGTGGTCCTTGTGGACGAACGTCCCCTTGTCGACCGGGATGTGGTTCAGTTCGTCGCCGAGGCCGGACTTGGCGACGAAGTCGGCGCCCATGTTGAGCGGGACCGTCACCACCAGGTCGTACGGCACCTCTCGCTCGTCGTACGACACCAGCGCGTTCTTGTCGGTGTCGATCCGCTCGGTGTAGAAGTCGGACTCGAGGTGGATCTTCCGTTCGTCGAACATGTTGCCCAGATGGGCCGACGCCACCGGCTTGGTGAAGGCGCCCGACATCGGCGTCACGTAGGTGATCTCGACCTGGTCCCGCATCCCGAGCTCGGTGAAGTAGGCGTCCGCCAGGAACGTGAACTCGAGCGGGGCGACGGGGCACTTGAACGGCATGTCGACCATGTGGACGACGAGCTTGCCGCCGTCGAAACCCTTCAGCGCCTCACGGAGCGCCAAGGCGCCCTCGAAGGTGTAGAAGGTGTGGATGGTCTTGCCGAACTCGGGTCCGTCCATCCCCGGCGTCTCCTCCGGACGTGGATGGGTGCCGGTGGCGATCACGAGATAGTCGTACGTCAGCTGCGTGCCGTCGCCGAGGAGCACCGTGTTGGCGTCCGCGTCGACCGAATCGATCGTTCCCTCGATGAACTCGACCCCGGCGGGGATGAAGCGCTTCTTGGGTTTCTTGACGTCCTGCGGTCCGTACTCGCCGAAGGGCAGGAACAGGAAGCCGGGCTGGTAGAAGTGCGTCGGCTCCTGGTCGACGATCACGATCTCCCACTCGTTGGGGTCGAGACGGGGCCGTAGCTTGTTGACGACCATCGTGCCGGCGGTGCCTGCACCGAGGACCACCAATCGTTTCACTGTGCTCTCCTTCGTTCGTGGACCGACCCTGCGGTCCGTTCGGCGCCCGACTGGCGTTTCGCAGCGAGCCGGGAAAGGTGTACGGCGAGGCGGGACAAGCCATCGAGGGCGCGGCGGCGGTCCTCCTCGGTGAGGTGATAGATCCGATCCGTGGCGGCTTCCAGGGCGGCGACGTCGGCGCCCACCTCGGCGGCGATGGTCTCGAGGACGCGGCCCGAGGGCGGCCAGTCGGCGGGAGCGACGCATCCGGCGACCACCATGCCCTCCAGCCGGTTCCCGACCCGGATGAAGGCCCTGGCGCAGAGGAAGCCGAGATGCCCGGGGCTGAACGTCGGTTCGAAGTCGTAGTGGCCACCGAGCGCCTTCCACTCCGCCACGCATCGCTCCACCGTGCGGGGTGCTTCGGAGATGGTCCGGAAGTAGCCGCAGGGGTTCGATGGCGTCGTGATCGGTCGCCCCTCCATGTCGGTCACGACCGCCATGACGCCCATCAGCTCGGCGTACAGGTCGGTCAGATGCTGCGCCTCGGCGGTGAACAAGGCGTCGAAGTCGGACTCGGCGGCGCCGTTGCGCCGCCGGCGCAGCCAGCGTTCGATCTCTTCGGCGGGGAACCGCCATTGCCTGCCGACCTTGATCGCCGGCAGACGCCCCGCCTCGGCCATGCGGTAGATCGTGGACTTGTCGACCCGGATCAGTTCCTGAACGTCGCGGGTCGTCAGGAAGGTCCCGGCCGGGAAGGTCGGAGAAGCACCGGTAGGCATCTGCTGCATCGAAGTGGTCATCTGTGCATCTCCTGCATCTCTTGCAGGTTATGGCGGACCCTGCACCCCCGATAGGGCCGTTCGGCCCGTTCCGACGCCGCTCAGGCGTCCGAGTCGAGCAGCCGGGCGATGCCGCCGCCGACGGACCCCAAGATCGCGGCGATGACCCCGAGGATGACCAGGTCGGCGGTCGAGGGACCCGTGGTGGCGGCGATCGAGACGATGCCGATGACCAGGAACATGGCGATCCCGGCCAGGCCGCCGTGGATCATCGGCGCCCCATGGCCGAAGCGACCGGCGACGAGACCGCCGACGACCAACGCGCCGAACTGCACGAGGATCAACGGGATCGGGTTGCTGGCAGGGCCCGTCACCCCGACCACCCCGAGGACGACGAAGGCCACGATCCCGACGAACAGGCCGGTCATCGCCCCGAGGGCGACCGCTCCCCAGTTGGCGGTCCTCAGCGTCGGCTCCGTTCGCCGGAACCCGGCGTCACGATGACGCCGAGAGGTGCTCTTCGAGGCCGGCGATCCATCCGGCCGGCAGCTCCCAATGACGCGAACCGGCGAGCATGATCCCCACGTACCGGCTCGACGGCGGATGCTCGGCGGCGGCGTCGCCGTCGTACACGTGGGTCACCACCTCATGGCGGCGACCCATGCGGTCCATCGCCTCGACGACGCGGGCGACGCGCTGCTCGGCCCGTTCGGCCTCGTGAAGTCCGTCCGTCTCGGCGTCGGGTACCTCGAAGACGGCTCCCCACACCGTGTGACCCTCCGCATCGATGACCGTCGGCAAGCCGCCGTTCCATCCGTTCCCTCGGATCGGGAACGAGATCCCACGATCGGGGAGATGGGCGATGAACTGGAATTCCGCTCCAGGGGCGACCTCGGCCATCTTGGCAGGCGCGATCCGAGCGGTGTAGGCGAAGTACAGCAGAGCCGCCTCCCTCCTGATTCAAGGTTCCGGGAACAGCGGTCGATGAGTGTAGCGAGGACCGCGACGGGAACCCAGCGGCGCCCGGGAACGTCATATAGGAGAACAACGACCGTGGAGTGGGCGATGAACGCGATGGACGACACCCTCGAGATGGAGATCCTGGCCGCGCCGATCCTCGAAGAACGCCCCTGGGCCGTCTTCTCGGCATGCCGGGACGCCGACCCGGACATCTTCTTCGGCGCGACGAAGGAGGAGACCAAGCAGGCACTGGCGTTGTGCGCGGTCTGTCCGGTGCGATCGGACTGCCTCGAACACGCGCTCGAAGCCCGCGAGCGCTTCGGGATCTGGGGTGGCACCACCGAATCGGAGCGCCGCAAGATCCTGCGCCGGATCGCCTAGAGCGACCGTTCCCTGACCACCTCGGCGATGTCGATCTTGCCGACGGATCGGATCCCCGGCCAAAGGGACAACGCCGCGACGGCGAACATCGCCACAGCCGCGAACACCGGCGTCGTCGGCCGCATCCGCAGATCGAACGAGAACAGGTCGCTCGAGTACTGCGCCATGAACCACACCGCCACCCAGTAGCCCACGATCAGGCCCGGGACGATCCCGAGGGCGGTGAGCAGCAGGTTCTCGCCGGTGATGAGCCTGGCCACCTCGCGCCGCGACAGCCCGTTGGCCCGCATGGTGGCGTACTCGGATGCCCGCTCCACCACGTTCACCGAGATGGTCGAGAAGATCAGGGCGAAGGCCATCGCTCCGCCGAAGAACAGCATCGCCCCGACCAACGCCCAGAACAGGCCCATGAACCGTTGGATGAGCGCGAACAGCGCCTTGCTGTCGACGACGGTGACGACGCCATCGAGGGAGCGGAGCGAGTCGAGGACCCGTTCCCGATCGACGTCGGGTTCGAAGCGTGCGACGACCGACGTGATCGTCGGGTCGGCCAGGGTGGTCTCGTCCACGGCCGGATCCGACGAGGCCAGCGCGGCGACGAGGGCGTCGCGGCCCATGTAGGCGAACGTTCCCATCGGCTCGTCGACCAACGCGACGATCTCGGTGTCGAAGCCGGTGCCCAACGAGGGGAACGACACCCGGACCGTGTCGCCCACGGCGACGTCGATCTGCTCCTCGACGCCTCTTCCGACGACGAGGCCGCGGGCGGGCAATCCGCCCTCGGTCCCGTCGAACCCGTGCATGACCGTGTCGGCGACGAACGCTCGGAGTTGGGTTCCGTAGTCGCCACCGCTGCCCCGGAGCGACGCGTCGAGGGTGACGACCGGCTCGGCCGCGGCCACGCCGTCGATGCTCGCGACGTCCGCGACGTCGACCTCGGAGACGCCGTGATCGAAGACGACCGCCGCGTCGGACAGGTCGACCTCGGTGAACTGACGATCGAGGAGGAGCTGGATCGTGTCGATCATGCCCCACGACGGCAGGATCAGGACGAGGCCCAGGATCACCCCGAGGACGGTCGACACGCTCCGTCGCAGGCTGCGGCGGACCCCACGCAGCACCATCCGCCACCGGATGGGCCAGCGCCGGGCGGGTGGGAAGACCCGCTCGACGATGCTCCGGTGCCCGTCGGCGGCGGGGACGTCCCCGCGGATCGCCACCGCAGGCTCCAGGTGCAGGACCAGTCGGGCCGGAACGAACGCGCCCACCACGCCGGTGACGATCCCGAACGCCATCCCCACCAGCGGCGTGATCGGATGGAACTCGCGAACGGTGTCGGGGATGCCGAGCGACGCCGTGTACAGGCCCGTCGTCGCCCACCCTCCAGTCACCCCGGCGACGGTGCCGACGGCAGCGCCGATCGCGCCGACCAGCACCCCGTACGACAGGTAGTGCCGTGACAGCATGCGGCGGCTCATGCCGTTGGCGCGCAGGGTGCCGACCTGTCCCCGCTGCTCGTAGACGAGCCGGGTGAGGAGCACGAAGGCCGCCATCCCCGCCGCGATCATGAACAGGAGCGGGAACAGGACCGAGAGCTGCTTGAAGCCCTCGACGTCGAGCTGCAGGGTCTCGTTGGAGGGATGCTGCGCCCGGGGGATCGCCGACTCCGCCCCGTAGTCGGCCGCCAGGGATCGGACCCGGTCGTCCATCGCCTCGGTGTCGGCGCCTTCGGTGTAGGTGATCAGCGTCTGGCGATGGACGGCGACCGGAGGAAGGGGATCGAGGAGGCGCTCGTCGACGAACGCGACGGCGAACGTCCCGGGAGCGGGGAAGATGTCCTGCCGGCTCCTGGCCGGCCAGATGTACTCGGGCGAGACGACCACCCCGACGATCTCGACCGATCGCCACGCGGAGCCGTCGAACACCTCGAGGTCGTCGCCGACGGCCAGCTCGAACTCGGTCGCCGCGTGGGTCTCGAGGAGCACACCGTCGGGCCGGCTCGGATCGAGGTAGTTCCCGTCGACGACGTCGACCCGGTCGACCGCCGGTTGGCGATCCGGAGGCATCCCGACGAGACGGCCGACGAACGTGCGGTCCCCGATCCGGAACGGGGCGTCGACCTGTCGCCGGTCGATGGCCGCGGACACCCCGTCGAGGCTCGCGGCGGCTTCGGCGAAACCGTCGCGTGCGCCGGTCACGGTCATGTCGGCGAAGGCGAGACGGTCGTAGGTGCCGTTGTACGACGACGACAGGTTCCGGTACGCGTCGTACGACGTCGCGTAGGCGAAGACGCCGAGGAGGATCGTCACGAACACCGCCAGGAACTGCCACCGTTGACGCCGGAGGTCCCGGCGGCGCTTCACCGCCAGCAGGCTCACCAGTCGAGCTCCGACGGGTCCGCCGGCGTCGGGTTCTCCTCCACGGAGACGATCTCGCCGTCACGGAGCCTGAAGACCCGATGCGCCATCCGAGCGATCGTCGAGTTGTGGGTGACCAGCAGGACGCTGCGATCGTCCTCGGTCGTTCGCTTCAGGAGCTCGAGGATCTTGACGCCGGTCTCGACGTCCAACGCCCCGGTGGGTTCGTCGCACAACAGCAGCGGCGGGTCCTTCACGAGGCCACGGGCGATCGACACCCGCTGCTGCTCGCCCCCGGAGAGCTGCCCGGGGAAGTGGTCGAGCCGATCACCGAGACCGACGGCGTCGAGGACCTTCCGGCTCGTCGCCTCGGCGTCGTCGTCGAGGAGTTCGGCGATCAAGGCCACGTTCTCGAGGGCCGTCAAGGACGGCACGAGGTTGTAGAACTGGAAGACGAACCCCACCGAATGGAGGCGATAGTCGGTTCGCCGGTCCTCGTCGAGATCGGTCAGCTCGGTTCCGTCGGCGATGATCGTCCCGGAGGTCGGAGCCTCGAGGGCGCCGATCAGGTTCAACAGCGTGGTCTTGCCCGATCCGCTCGGTCCCAGGACGACCACGAACTCGCCCTTCGGGATCTCGAAGGTCACCCCTCGCAGCGCATGGACGGCGGTCTCGCCGGTCCCGTAGGTC
>JALVQZ010000195.1 GCA_027036355.1 Acidimicrobiia bacterium
TCCAGAACCGGGCTCGGGCCATGCAGATCCTCGCCGCCCGTCTCGCCGAGCTGAAGCGCCAGGAACAGCAGCAGGAGATCGACGCCATCCGCGGTGAGCAGACCGAGGCGGCGTGGGGCCGTCAGATTCGTTCCTACGTGCTCCAGCCGTACCAGATGGTCAAGGATCTCCGCACGGGCCTGGAGATCGGGAACGTCAACGGCGTCCTCGACGGCGATCTCGACCCGCTCATCGATTCGTACCTGCAGTGGCGCCGGAGCCGCAGCGGCGGCTCCTGAGCCGACGGGACCTTCTCCCCTTGGCGTCGGGCGCCGAGGCGAGACGATGGGGGCGTGAAGGGACACCGGCTCGGACTCGCCACGATCGGCGCCATCGGCTTGTTCGCCTTCGCCTGGACGGCCTGGGGAACGATCGAGATGTACTACGAAGGCTGGTGGGGCCCGTGGTGGCAACGCGCCTTCTACCTGGTCCCCGGCGCCGCGTTCGTCCTCCTCGGCGTCGTCGCCGCCCTCCGCCCGAAGATGGGTGGGGCCGTGTTGTTGGTGGTCGGTGCCGCCTACACGGCGTTCGTGCTCGCGGTCCAGATCGGTAGGGGAGCGACGGTCGGGCTCCGGTTCCTCGCCGGTTGGTTCCCCGTGACGGGCGCGATCGTGCTGCTCGCCGCCGCCCTGATCCGCTGGGGTCCGACGGTGCCTCCTTCCCGCCGCCGGTGGGCGGCGACGGCCGTGGCCGGCGGGGCGGTGGCGATCGCCGTGGTCGTGTCGGCGATGTGGATCCCCCGCCTGGCGGCCCGCCTCGACGATGGCGATCGGGGCGAGCGACGCATCGTCGGCGCCGGCGTCGATCTGATCTGGGCCCCGGCAGGTCCCGGCTGGAACCAGGTCGAGCCCGACGATTGGATGTCGTGGGACGAACTGGCCTGGTGGGGGGCGGCCGAGGCGGCCCGCTCCGGTCACGCCACGGAGGCCGACATGGTCAGATCCGGGCTGTGTCGCTACCTGGCGGCCGACGGGACGGAGCTACTGGCCGATCCGGTCGACGTGTGGCGGATGCCGACCACCGACGAGGTCGTCCGGTCCCTGGTGCGCGACGGATCGGCGGTGGGATGCACCTGGGACGGCGAGTCGGCGTCGGCTTCGTGCCCGACCGAACCGGACAAGGAGACGCCCCTGTGGGCGCCGGACGAGGCTCCGATCTA
The DNA here is from genome assembly GCA_027036355.1 of Acidimicrobiia bacterium. Taxonomy (GTDB): domain Bacteria; phylum Actinomycetota; class Acidimicrobiia; order Spongiisociales; family UBA5794; genus JALSQW01. The sequence goes on from JALVQZ010000195.1 coordinate 1,199, forward strand.
CTACTGGACCGCCGACGAGTTCGATACCGACGAGGCGTGGTACGTCAACTACTCGGGGTCCATCGTCGCTCACCAACCCAAGGACTGGGGCAACCCTCGACACGGCTACCGCTGCGTACGGGAGCCATAGGGGGCCGGAAAGGCACGGGTTATCCAGCCCAGCCGGTAACCTCGCCAGCGGCGCGGGGTGGGGCCGGGAAAACGCAGCCGAACGAGGATTCCTAGTTGATCCGTCTCGAGAACGTGACCAAGGTCTACGACGGTGGCGTCGTCGCGCTCAAGGACGTCACCATCGACGTCGCCAAGGGCGAGTTCGTGTTCCTCGTCGGCCCGTCGGGGTCGGGCAAGTCGACCCTCATCCGCTTGATGATGCGCGAGGAGCTGCCCACCAACGGCGACGTATGGGTGGCCGGCAAGCACGCTTCTGCCCTCCCGAACTGGAAGGTTCCGCATCTCCGTCGCTCCATCGGCACCGTGTTCCAGGACTTCAAGCTGCTTCCCAACAAGACCGTCTACGAGAACGTCGCCTTCGCCATGGAGGTCACCGGGAAGGCGCCTAGCGTGGTTCGCACGCAGGTACCGCAGGTCCTCAAGCTCGTGGGTCTGTCCGCCAAGGCCGACCGGTACCCTCGCCAGCTCTCGGGCGGCGAGCAGCAGCGGGTGTCGGTCGCCAGGGCGTTCATCAACCGGCCGCTGATCCTGCTCGCCGACGAGCCCACCGGCAACCTCGATCCGGCGACGTCGGTCGGCATCATGCGCATCCTCGACCGCATCAACCGGACCGGGACCACCGTCGTGATGGCCACCCACGATCACGCCATCGTCGACGCGATGCGGCGGCGGGTCGTCGAGCTCGAACGGGGCCGGGTCGTGCGAGACGAGAGTCGCGGCGTCTACGAGACCATGGAGCAACCCGGGGTCGCCGCCGCTTCGTCGCCTGCGGTCGACGAGGTCCCGGCCACGGCCGCGTCCGGGGGTGGCGCCGAAGTGGAAGCCGAGACCTCGACGGGTCCCGAGGCCGAGGAGGCTCCGGCAGCCGAGGTCCATGTCGGTGAGCCCGAGGCCGCCGCCGAAGGGCAGGAGGAGGCGTCGTGAACCGGCTCGCGTACGTCTTCCGGGAGGCCTTCACCAACATCGGGCGCAACGCCCTGGTGGTCCTGGGCGCCGTGCTCGCGGTGTTCATCTCGCTGTCGCTGACCTTCGGGACGCTGGTGTTCGGTGAGGTGGTGCGCAACAACACCGCCCAGTGGGCCGAGGATGTCCGGGTCATCGCCTTCCTCCGCGACGACATGTCGGCGTCGGCGATCAACGATCTCCAGGCCGAGATCCGCAGCTGGCCGGAGGTCCAGGACGTGTTCTTCGTCTCCAAGGCCGAGGCCCTCGACGAGGCCAAGGAGCTGCTCGCTTCGAACCCGGCGGCGTTGCGGGTCATCACCGACAACCCGGATCTCGTGCCGGCGTCGGTGAGGATCCAGCCCAAGGAACCGGAGGACTACCAGAACATCGTCTTCCAGCTCCAGGGCATCCCCGGCATCCAACGGGTCGCGTCCGCAGGGCCGGCGATCGACGCCATGATCGCTCTTCGCGACGGTCTGCGGATCATGTTCTGGATCCTCGCCCTGGCCCTCGGCGTCGCCGCGGTGGCGCTCATCGCCAACACCATCCACATGGCGATCTACGCCCGTCGCGAGGAGATCGAGATCATGAAGCTCGTGGGGGCGAGCAGCTGGTTCGTCCGGGTGCCGTTCCTCGTCGAGGGTGCCATCGAGGGTCTCGTCGGCGGTGCGCTCGCCGTCGCGTTCATCGTCGTCGCCCAACAACTCGCCGTCGACCGCCTGTCCGATCTCCCGGAGTGGATCAACGTGACGGTCGCCAATGGTTTCCTCATTCAGCGGGGTGCGCTGGTCCTGCTGTTCGGGATGCTGGCCGGTCTCGCCGGCAGCAGTCTGAGCCTTGCAGTCCATCGCTACCTCCGCGCATGATCCGACGCGTCCTCACCACCCTCGCGCTGGCCGCCGTCCTCGTCGGGACGTTCCCCGTCGCCGCGGGCGCCGACACGTCCGGGGACCTGCGCGAGGTCAAGACGAAGATCGACAAGCTCGAGCGTCGGGTTCGTGACGCCGCCGCCGAGCGTTCCTCGTTGGCGCGGCGGATCAAGGACACGAAACGGCGCTCCGACGAGCTGGCGGATCGCATCGCTGCGATCCAGGCGGAGATCGACCGTCTCGACGCCGACCTGGCCGACCGTCGGGGAACCCTGGATTCCATCCGGCGCTCGCTCCAAGCCCAGTACCGAAGCCTCGCCGAGGCTCGCTCGAAGGCTGCGTCCGCGGCCGACGACGCCAGGACCTGGGCCAGGGATGCGTACATGTCGGCCGGAGCTGGGGCCGGTACCGTCGCCTTCTCCGCCACCGCGGTCAACGACGTCCTCGTCGGCGTCGCGTACCTCGACCGGCTGACCCGTGACCGGGAGAACGCCGCCGAGCGTTGGCTGCGGACGGCCCTCGAGGAGGCTCGTCTGCAGGCGGTCGTCGCGTCCGCCGAGCAGGAGGCCGCGACGGAACTGGCGGCGATCGCCGGCGACGAGGCCGAGCTGCGATCCCTGCTGGCCGAGCTCGCTCAGCGTCGGGAGGAGCTGGCGGCCGAGCTGTCGTCTCAACAGGAGCTCCTCGCCGAGGTCGAGGGCGAGATCGCCCGGTGGGAGAAGGAGATCGCCGGCCTCGAGCGGGAACAGGCGTCCATCGAGCGGCTCATCCTGGCCCGATCCCGTCCCTCGAAGCGCACTGCGGGCCGCTACTTCCGGCCGGTCCCGGGCCGAGCGGATTCGTTCTTCGGACCCCGTGTGCACCCGATCTACGGCACGGTCAAGATGCACAACGGCCTCGACATGGACGGCCCGATGGGCCAGCCGATCGTCGCGTTCGCCTCCGGCCGGGTCATCTTCGCCGGGGTGAAGGGCGGCTACGGCAACGCCGTCATGATCGACCACGGCGGCGGCATGGTCACCCTCTACGCCCATCAGTCGAGGTTGGCGGTGAAGGTCGGTCAGCGGGTCGAAGGCGGTCAGGTCATCGGCTATGTCGGCAGCACCGGGCTGTCGACGGGACCGCATCTCCACTTCGAGGTGCGGATCGACGGGAGGCCCGTCGATCCGATGAAGTACCTGTAGCCTGCCGACCATGGCCGGACGCAAGATCGTGGCGACCAATCGACGGGCGCGACACGACTACGAGATCCTCGACACCTTCGAAGCCGGCATCCAGCTCACCGGCTCGGAGGTCAAGTCGCTCCGGGCCGGGCAGGTGCAGATCAAGGACGGGTACGCGGCGATCCGCGACGGCGAGGTGTGGTTGGAGAACGTGCACATCGCTCCGTACGGTTTCGCCCGGGACGGCGGCCACGACCCCGAACGGCCTCGCAAGCTGCTGATGAAGCGACGCGAGATCGATCGGTTGTTCGGCAAGATGAAGGAGCAGGGGCTGACGCTGATCCCGCTGTCGATCTACTTCACCCACGGCTTGGCGAAGGTGGAGTTGGGCCTGGCCAAGGGCAAACGGACGCGGGACAAGCGCCGGTCGATCGTGGAGCGGCAGCAGAAGCGGGAGATGGACCGAGCCCGCTCCCGGCGTCACGGCTGACCGCCGACCGTCCCCGGCGGCGAACCGTGCGCGGCGAATCGTGGCGAACCGTGGGCCGGCGAAGCCCTGTGAGGGCTCCCACAACCCTGGGTTCGTGGCGCCCTGTGGGGCTTCCCCAACCCTGGGTTCGTGGCGCCCTGTGGGGCTTCCCCAACCCTGGGTTCGTGGCGCCCTGTGGGGGCTTGGCCAACCCTGGGTTCGCCGGTCAGGGCATCTGGGCGAGCCGGTCGGCGATCGCCTGGACCTGTTCGATGGGGAGGAGGCCGGCGGTGCGCAGCAGCACCGTCCCGTCGCCGTCGGTGACGACCCAGAAGGGGAACGCCGAGACACCCACCTGGCGAGCCATCGCCAGGTCCGGGTCGATCAGCACCGGGAAGGGAAGCGCCAGCTCGTCGAGGTACGGCTCGAGCGGGTTGCCTCGGCTCGGGTCGATCGACGTGGTGATCGACACCAGCTCGACGTTGTCGAGGTCTTGGGTGGGGTACCAGGCGGACACCTCGGGGAGCTCCTGCTGGCAGTACGGGCACCAATGGGCCCAGACGAGCCACATCCGCCGCGTCCCATCGGCAGGGTCGATGGTCAGCTCCGTCCCCGAGTAGTACTCGCGGCCCGAGATCGGACCGAGCTGCATGCCGAGGGCGCCGTCGGGGGCCTGTGGGTCGTACAGCGGCAGGTACCCGGAGGGGAGCGCCGAGGTCGGGGACCCAGCCGCATCGGGGGCGGCCGACGCACGAGCTTCGAGGCCGGCGATCCGCTCGGACATGGACGCGTCGAGGGCGGCGACGTCGTCCGACAGTTGGTCCAGCCGGCGGTTGGTGTCGTTGAGCCCGACCAGCACGAAGAGCTGCAAGGCGACGACGGCGACGATGCCCACCACCACGGCGATCACCATCGGGCTCGAACGTCGAGACGGGGTCGCGGTGGCGGCACCTCGACCGACCGGATGGGAGGGGGCGGCGGAGGCGGAGGGTTCGGCCGGGTCTCTCGCGCCGTCGTCGGCAGGCGAAGGGGAGGCGGCGGTCGTGTCGTCCATCGGCCCGAGGCTATCGGTCGGGCGCCGGTACGCCCAGCCGATGTGGCGGGAACGCGCGGGGCCGTTCGAGCGTTACCCTTGGTGTGACGCCACAGGGCGTCCCGTTCGGCCTACGGACACCTGTCTGCCGGCCGCATGGGGGTGACCTGGTTTCGACCGTGAGGGTCGAGGCGCCGGAAGCGAGCCGAGGTCCCCGGAGTCCTCGTTAAAGAGCCGGGAACAACCAATAAGTGCCGAAGACAACTTCGCACTCGCTGCCTAAGTAAGCAGCGTGTCCGCCCGGAGGGTGCCTGCCTCGCCGGGATCGGGCATCGCAATGCAGGATGCCCCCGCCGGGGTTCCGGGACCGGCGGGGAAAGACAACCCCGGATAGGGCTCGAGGGAACTGGCCGACAGGGTCCTCGGGTTCCGAAAGCTCGCTGTCGGCTGCGCTCGGAGATGCCGGCGCTGAAACCTCATGGGACGGGGGTTCGATTCCCCCCACCTCCACGGGCAGATGTTCACGGAACATCTGCGGCCGGGTTCACGGAACCCGGCGGGACGCTGCGGGCCGGCAGGGACCGACGCGGCGGGGGAGCCGGCACGTCGCGCAGCGCCTCTGGACGAGACCGGATCGCCGCGATGCGGCAGGAGGGCACAGGGGGGAGGTGCCGGTTGTCACAGTTGGGGAGGTTCCGGCTCTGGCTGGTCGAAGCGGCACCGGAACGGACCGGACCTGAGGGCGGTCCGTCGCGGCGGTTCGGTGACCCGACGGCGATGCGGGACGTCGGCGTGGGGTCTGGTGGCGGGGAACCGTTCGACGAGACGCAGGTTGGGGGCGGCGACGGCGAAGGCGACCATGATCGTCATGCGGGCCCGGCCCTTCAGGTGGATGGTTCCCGGCGCCAGGTTCTGTCCCGCGGCGGGTTTCGGGTTCCCGAACAACCCTTCGACGGCGGCTCGTGCCGGCTGGTAACGGTCCCACCAGCGTCGCGGTAGAGATTGCTGGTAGGTGGCCGCGATCCGGGATCCGGCCTGTTGGGCGGCTTCGTCCCGATACAGGTTCGTCGAGATGGTGCATTGGGTGCACACCGGTGGTGGGGTGGCGTCCCGGTCGGGGAACACCTTGGGCAGGGTACGTTTCGTCGACGTCTCCGCGGGGCGAAGCTCGCAGAGGACCTCGCCGCGTACCGCGGGGCATGCCCAACGAACCGACCGTTGCCGTCGGGTTCCGACCCCGGTGGGGGGCAGGGCGTAGCGTTCCCGACGGGTGATCAGGTTGAACCAGTCACGTCGTTCAGCGGCGGCCGGCGGCCGGCCCGGCCGGTCGGGTGCCAAGCACGGTGACGCTACTTCTCGAGGATGGCGACGAGATCGTCGAGGTTCCTCGCTTCGGCCACCTCGTCGTGGTACTTCGCCGGGAACAGATCGTTGGAGGTCGCGACGTCGACGTTGCCCGAGAGCGGGGTCTCGATCCCGCGGTCCGTGGCGACCCAGAGCCCGTCGCCGTTGACGATCCGATAGAGATCGACCTCCGCGGGCTCTCGCTTCTCACGGAGGAACAGCACCATCGGAGCGGTTGGTAACGTCGATCGCAACTCCTGCACGAGGGTGTCGATGCCATCGGGAGCGACGTTGAGCAGGAACTCGAGCGTGATCGTGGAGTCGACTCCGGAGCCGGACACGACCTCGGCGACCGCGACGGTGGCCTTCCCGTAGGTCACCACGTCTTCCTCGGCGTCACCCTGGAGCTGACGGCTCACACCGAAGTCGACGAACCGACCGACGATCACCGCATCCGAAGCTTGCTTCATCGCACCCAGGCTCGAATAGCCCTCGACCTCGTCACCGGTGATCCGCAGCGAAGCCCAGAACTCGTCCGCGGAGGGCTGACTTCCAACCGACGCGGTCGAGCACGACGACAGCACGAGGAACAGCGACACAACGCACGCGACGATTCCAACGGGACGTCGCCGAGTCGCCATGTCCGTTCGTGTCGCTCGGACCATCGTCATGTCAGTAGTCATTCTGCAGATGTGATCGATCGTGACTACTCAAGACGGAAGATGTCCCGCCATCCACCGTCCTCTTCACACAAGATGCCGAGTTATTGGTGTGTCGCAGTCCGGTTGAGTGAGCGATCTCGTGGCAGGCGATTCTGGTGGCGGGGGGCGAGTAAGTTTGGTTGATCCGTACCCACGTGACTGAACACTGTTGATTGGGGTGGCTTCCGCTGGTGGAGCCCCAACATGCATTCCAGCCGTTGAAGCCGTTGTCGCCATAGAAGCTGTCGTACACGCAGGTGTCGGCGTAGGCATCGACACATGACGACCGGGTCAGGGCCAGTGCGGTGAATCCAGTGACGGTGTTGTAGTCATTGTTGATGGTTGCGTCCACGCCCGCAGAATAGGTGGAACTAAGGCTCCGCTTGTACACAACAAAGTAGTTGTTGTTGGTCAGCCAAACACCGTTCGTGGTGCCTCCAACGCCAGCGGTCCCCGATGATCCGAAGTTGGCGCTGACCGGTGCCGCCAGTACGAAGCTCAGCATCATCAGTGCGATGAGCAGGATTGGCGAACGCGGCATGCGTCTTCCCGCAATCTCTGGCAGGTGACGCCCTTTCCTCATCATGGTTCTTTCCGGGGCGGAGTCAACAAGAAGACGGGTCGTGTTCCTCGCATATCGAGCATGCGGCGTCTCCGCTCCCACAATCCTGGACACAGTGTGTGGTCCCTTCGCTACCGAATGTAGTTGCGAGTTGGGGGGGGGTGTCAAGGGGGTCCTTTTCGCGTTCTCCGGCGGCGTGACCTTCCCCCAGTTGACGCCGGCATCGTCGCCCATTCCGATGCCACCTGCCGCACCCGCCATGCACCGCAGATGCTCCTCGTCACCTGCCCCAGTGTGTAACGTGTAACCGAACGTTTCGAGCCGTGTAGCGGAACGAACCACCTCCACGCGCAGCGGGCTGCCGGCACCAGACCAGGGGGACCGTTCTCCTCTCCAAGAGCCCCACGGGCGCCACACGATCCGTGTCAGGAGAAGTGGGGAAGCTCATCGGACACCCTCGGCAGCGTGCTACCACCGTTACAGAACGCTCCCCCTGCAACACCGACCGGACGATCCGCAGCCTCCGATCAGCCGTCTTCTTCGATTCGCTCAGGACCACGACCTCGACCTGAGCAAGAAGCGATGACCCCGGGGCGGAGTCGACCAACCTGGCCCCGCCAAGGCCGACAACCCATACACACCAGGTGGCCACCCCACATCACTGGTCGGCTGAACATGGTTGCAGAGGATATTCTGCAGTGATACCTTTGTAGTTAGTGACTGCCTTCATTCCCCGTCGCGATCTCGACCTTGGTGCCCTTCGGGCGCTATCGCATCCCCTGCGCTACCGCCTGCTGTATCACCTCGCGTTCGTTGGTGAAGCCAACTCGACCTCTGTAGCCAAGGCGTTCGGTGAGAGCACAGGATCGACCAGCTATCACCTGCGGAAGCTCGCCGACGCCGGGCTGATCGAGGAGGTTCCGAATCGTGGCGATGGTCGCGAGCGGTGGTGGCGATTGGTTCCGCTCGACCTTCGCTGGGGACCGGAAATCCAGCAGACGCCCGAAACGCAGCGCTTGGCACACGAGGCGAGCACGCTCAATCTCGAGCGCGATCGCGAGATGGTCGCCAGGTACCGGGCGAACCGCGCGCGCTTCCCCGAGTGGGATACTGCCGCAACGTTCTCCAGCTCGGCGACCCGGTTGACACCTGCGGAACTCGAGGACTTCAGCGCGCGCTATCTGGAGCTGCTCAAGAGCTATTGGCGGCCACCGGACGAATGTCCCCCCGACGCTGAGCCGGTCGCGTTGATCTTCTATGCCTTTCCCTGGCCGGGTGAGTAGACCGGATGTTCCGGGACCGACGCTTCGTCACCCTGCTCGGCGCAGCGATCATCTCGTCGACCGGCTCGAACATGACCCTCGTGGCGCTGCCCTGGTTCGTCCTGGCCACTACCGGGTCGGCAGCGAAGATGGGGTTGGTGTTTGCCGTGCGGCTGCTTCCCGTCGCCCTGTTCGGCTTCGCGAGCAGTCGCATCGTCGACCGTATCGGCGCTGGCCGAACCCTCGTTGTGGCCGACGTCAGCCGAGCAGTGTTCATCGGTGCGATCCCGCTGCTCTACCAGCTCGGCATGCTCTCCTTCGCCGTCCTGGTGGTGCTGGCGTTCGTGCTCGGGTTGTTCGGAGTTCCCTACTATGCGTCGCAGCGGTTGGTGCTCGCCGAGATCTTCGAAGACGACGAGCGGGCGGTCGCCCAGGGCAACAGTCTCCTGGAGGGCGTCACGGAGATCACCACGCTCGTTGGCCCCGCGATCGCCGGCGTACTCATCGCTCTCGTTGGCACTGCGAACGTGCTCTGGGTCGATGCGGGCACCTACGCCCTATCGGCTGCGCTGTTGGCGATCGGGGTCTCCAATCGGGATGTCAGCGGCGAAACCGAACCCGTGGAGCCGCAAAGGGCGCTTGCAGGCGTGCGCTACCTCCGCACCGACCGAGTCCTCGGTCCCATCGCTCTTTCGTCGCTCTTCTTCGGCTTTTCGGGCGCGGCGCTCATCGCGGCGCTGCCCTACGTGGCGTTTGCACGGTACGATCAGGACCCCCGAATCGCCGGCTGGCTGCTCGGGGCGTTCGGAGGAGGGGCGATTCTGGGAGCGCTCTCCACCTATCTACTCCTCCGTCGATTGACGGCGCTGCAGGTTGCTCGGCTCGGCGTTACCGGTCTGGTGATCTCCTTCTGGATCGTCGCCGTTCCCATGCCCGCATGGACACTGGCGTTCATGCTCATCCTCATGGGTTTCTGGAACCCACTCACCAACACTGTGATCGCGCTCTTCACCACCCGTCCAGCACCATCGCTGCGCGCCCCGGTGATGACCTCGCTCATCACGATCAACGGACTCGCTGCGCCGGTCGGATACGCCGTCGCAGGACTACTGCTCGAAGGAGCTGGCTTTGCGCCGACCATCATCCTGATGGCGACCGTCGGCTCGATCGGTGCAGCCCTCTTCCTCGCCGGTTCGGTCCGTCAACAGCATCCGGCCGCTGCGATCTCGTCCCGCGGTCTGGCGTAAGTCAGTATGGCCCTTGTCGTTGTTCCCGCCGGGCCGGGCGGTGGGGCGTTCGTGCTGGTGGCCGGTGTTCCCCTCAGGGCGCGTCGCGCCGGGCAGCTTCCAGATCGATCTTGGCGGCCGCGATGGCGGCGAGCTCCACCCCGACGATGGCGACGATCCCGGCCAAGCCGGCCCAGAACAGCGCCGACTCGGCGCTCAGTTCGGTGTTCGTCGTCGCCCACGAGATCCCGACGCCCCCGGCGATGGCCACCGTCACCCCGATCGTCGCCGCCACCAACGCCGACCCAGGCTCCATGTCGGAGGTTCGCAGCGGCTCGAACACCAGCCATCCGGCCACCACCACCGCGCCGGCGCCGATGAGCAGCGCCAATCCGACTCCGAGATTGATGACCGGCAACGTACCTCCTGGGACGACGCCGCGATGATAGACCGCGCCGCCTCCGTGCCGGCTCGTCGCCGTGTGGGAACCGCCGGTCAGGACCCCCTCGGCATGAGCGCCAGTTGACGGGACACGGCCAGGAGGCGGCCGTCGGCGTCGCGAAGCTCGCCGTCCTCCTCCAGGTACGGGCCGGTCACGAAGCGGGTCCGGAACTCGCCCCGCACCCACCCTCCCAC
>JALVQZ010000196.1 GCA_027036355.1 Acidimicrobiia bacterium
ATCTCGGACGTCCCCGCAGCCCGGTGCTGGCTCGCGTGCATCGGGCAGGGACCGCGGTGGTGCTTCCGATCGCCGGGATGACGGTCGGCGCCCGAGACGAGTACACGTACCTCCATCGCAGCCTCGACAAGCATCCCGATCCCGCCGAGCTGTTCGCCGGCACGGCCTTGCGCGTCGTCGAGACATGGAGGATGGGGCCGCTCGGGTTCGTGTGGGGGGCGGTGCTCGAACCGCGTTGACCACCGCCGCCGGCCGGTGGCCGTGCACCCCGCCGTCGAGCGTGATCGCTCGGCGCTGTCCGAACCGTCGACTCCGGTCGAGCTCCCCTCCAGCACCCGGAACCGACCCGCTTAGGGCTGCTTCCTTCCGGACCTGACCCGGTTCACGGCGCTCCGCCGCCGGAGGACCCGACCATCATCATCGACTGCATCCGGTGCTCGACCCGAGCGGTCTCCGCCCTCGGGCGGGGGATTCGGCCCCGCATGAAGAGGGTTTCGGGTTCAGGGCACCCCTAGTGCCCCACCTAGCACGGCGACGCGATGGTAGCGGCCCGGCGGGGCTGGCGGTCAGGCGACCCGGTCGCTGATCCAGGCGTGCATCCGGCTGCGTGCCTCCACCGCGATGGAGATCGGGAACGCGTCGAAGGCGTGGACCCCGCCCGGATAGACGGCCAGCTCGACGTCGAGGCCATGCTCGGCCCAGCGAGAGGCCATGAACAGCGTGTCATCGAGCAGCGGATCCCAGGTCCCGACCGTGAACAACGCCGGCGGCAAGCCGTCGAGCCGGCCGTACAGCGGCGAGACGTCGGGGTCGCGGAGATCCGCGTCGGTGCCGCCGAGATAGTGGCCGTTGAACCAGGCCATCGTGGCGGCATCCAGGACCAGGTAGCCGCGGTCCCACAGGAGCTGGCTGGGCGTGCCCGCCAGGTCGTATGCGCCGTACACGAGGTTCGCTCCGGCCCATCGCGTGTAGTCGTGCCGATCCCGCATCCGCAGCATCGTGGTGACCGCCAGGTGCGCGCCGGCCGATTCGCCACCGACGAGGAGCTTGTCGGTCCCCCATTCGTCTTCGATGTGATCGACGAGCCACACGGCGGCCGCTTCACAGTCGTCGTTGGGTGCCGGATACGGATGCTCGGGGGCGAGGCGGTAGTCGACCGAGACGACCACGACGCCGGCATCCTTGGCCATCGCCTCGAGGAACGGGTCCTGCATGTCGGCGGCGCCGACGGTCCAGCCTCCTCCGTGGATGTGCAGGAACACGCCGTCGGCCCGGTCGCCGGCGAAGATCCTGAGCCGAAGCGGACCGCCGGGTCCGTCGATGGTGCGGTCCTCGGCCATGTCCGAGTACACCGGCGGCGGGAACGCTCCTTCGCCTTTGCGGCGAGCGTCTCGCACCTGCTGGGGCGTCACCTTGGTGATCGGCGGCATCGCCGACAGGAGCTGGGCGAGCTGCTCGTTGAAGGTCACGGTCTCGCGTGAGACCGCGTCGGGCTTGAAGATGTTCGGGTCGATCTGCATCCAGCGACCCTACCGCGCCGTGGTGGCGGAGGGGGTGGGATTCGAACCCACGGAGGCTCGCGCCTCAACGGTTTTCAAGACCGTCGCCTTCGTCCGCTCGGCCACCCCTCCCGAGGACGCGACCGTCGCCGGCGCGTCACCTTCCCGCGCGGGAAGGTGTGGCGGAGGGGGTGGGATTTGAACCCACGGGACCGGTTACCCGGCCCAACGGTTTTCGAGACCGTCACATTCGTCCGCTCTGTCACCCCTCCGGGGACCGCCCCGGAGGGACGGCCGCCGGATTCTACCGGGCGGCGGACGGTCCGGGTCGACGGCGCCGATCGAAGAAGGAGCCGAGCAGTTCGGCTGCTTCGTCGGCTCGGACGCCGGCGACGAGCTCGCAGCGATGGTTGAGCCGTTCGTCCTGGGGGATGTTGTAGAGGCTCCACGCGCCTCCCGCCTTGAGGTCGGCGGCGCCGTAGACGATCGTCGAGATCCGAGCCCAGACGGCCGCCATGGCGCACATCGGGCAGGGCTCCAAGGTGACGACGAGCGTATGGCCGTCGAGCCGCCAGTCGGCGAGTTCCCTCGACCGTTGGGAGATGACGAGCAGCTCGGCGTGGGCGGTGGCGTCGCCGAGCTCCTCGCGGCGGTTGCGAGCGACGCCCACGACGTGCCCGTCGGGTCCGAGCAGCACCGCCCCGACGGGCACGTCCCCGGCGGCCGCGGCCGCTCGGGCCTCGTCGAGGGCCAGCCCCATCGCCTCGTCGATGTCCATGCCGCTCCTCTCCTGATGGTCGTCCCCGGCACCTAGACTCCCGGTGCCCGGAGGGGTCGCATAGTCTGGCCTAGTGCGCACGCCTGGAAAGCGTGTAGGCGGTAACCCCGCCTCGCGGGTTCGAATCCCGCCCCCTCCGCCGCCACGGTACCCACCGACGCGCGCTCTACGCTGCGCCCATGGGGACCTCGCCGAGAGTCGTCGTGGTCGGCGCCGGGATCTGCGGCGTCGCCACCGCATACCACCTGGCCGTGCGCCGCGGTGTCCCGGACGTGACGATCGTCGATCCTCGGCCGCCGTTGACGTTGACGTCGGACAAGTCGACCGAGTGCTACCGCAACTGGTGGCCGACGGCGCCGATGGTGGCGCTGATGAACCGCTCGATCGACCTGCTGGAAGAGATGACGGTGGCGTCGAGGGACGCCTTCCACATGACCCGCCGGGGGTACCTGTACGTCACCGCCGAGCCGCGGCGGGTCGACGAGATGCGGACCGCGGCGGAACGGTCGTCCCGGCTCGGTGCCGGTGAGCTCCGTGTCCATCCGGGCCTCGTCCCGTACCGACCGTCGCCGGAGGCGGGGCTCGACGCGCCTGCCGGGGCGGACCTGTTCGTCGATGGCGACGCACTGCGGGAAGTGTTCGGGTTCCTGTCACCGAAGGTCGCCGGCGGCATCCACGTGCGACGGGCCGGTTGGCTGGCCGCTCAGCAGTACGGCACCTGGATGCTGGAGCGGGCGCTGGAGGCCGGGGCCCGGTTGGTACGGGACGAGGTGGTGGCGATCGACGGGGATCGGCTGCGGAGCGTCGACCTCGCCGGCGGCGACGCCGTGGCCTGCGATGCGGTGGTGGCCGCCCCCGGTCCGCTGTTGGGACAGGTGGGCCGGTTCGTCGGCGTGGACCTGCCCGTGCACACCGAGACGCATCTGAAGCTGGCGTTCCGGGACCATCTGGGCGTGATCCCCCGCGACGCCCCGATGTGCATCTGGGTCGATCCGCAACGGATCGCCTGGTCCGACGTCGAACGAGCCGGCCTCGCCGAGATGGGGCGCGACGACCTCCTCGGCGAGCTGCCCGGCGGCTGTCACTTCCGACCCGAGGGCGGAAGGGGCTCGACGTGGGTCCTCGGCTTGTGGGAGTACGGAGCCCAGCCGGTCGAGCCGACGTTCCCGGTCACGGTCGACCCCCTGTACCCCGAAGCGGTGCTGCGCGGATTGTCGACGATGGTGCCCGACCTCGGGGCGTACCTGGACCACCTCCCCGAGCCGTTCGTCGACGGCGGCTACTACACGGCGACGCCCGACAACATGCCCCTGGTCGGCCCGACCGGACCGGACGGGTTCGTCGTCGCCGGGGCGGTCTCGGGCTACGGGATCATGGCGTCGGCGGCGGTCGGTGAGCTGGCCGCCGGCCATGTCGTCGGAGGGTCCCTGCCGCCCTACGCCGAGGCGTTCGTACCCGGGCGCTTCGACGACGAGGCGTACGTGGCGTCGCTCGCCGACATCGACACGGGCCAGATCTGACCGGGCGCATACACTGGTGGTACCTGCACCGGAGGCACCCCCATGGGACACAGGGCCGCTCGATCGATCGGCGTCCTCGCACTGGTCCTCGCGGCCTGTAC
>JALVQZ010000197.1 GCA_027036355.1 Acidimicrobiia bacterium
ATGGCCAGCGACGAGACGAACACCACCCCGACCCCGATGGCGAGGCGGCCGTGATCCGGCCGCGGGAACACCCCGATCAGGGACAGGCCCACGAACGCGACGGCGGCCGGCAGGAGGTAGGCCCACCGGCCGAAGAGGAACCGCAACGACCCGGCGACGACCCCGCCGACGGGTCCGGACAGATCGAAGAACGACAGCGCCATGAGGGCGGCGACGACGAGGAGCACCACGCCCCACACGTCGTCGGTCTGGCGGCCCAGTCGCTCCCGGATCCGGGCCCGTCCCGTCCGCAGCGCGCCGACGATCCGGGTGGTCCGAGAGACCTTCGGTTTCCTGGTCTTCTTGGTGGCCCTACTCCGCCCCTTCGCCCCGCGGGTTCGTGTCCGCGTTGCCATGGGCCGCGAACGATACCCCCTCCCCCGCGATGTGCCAACCACCCTCCGCGCGAGCCGGCGCGCGCCAAGTTACATCCGTGTGGTTCTCGGACCTCAGGTGGCCGCCGGCGCATGGTTCGGGTTCTGATCCGGCACCCGAACCAGCATCAACGCCGCGATCCCGGCGAAGGCCGCTCCGAGGAGGAACGCCGCCTCCGGGCTCACCGCCACCCACACCCCGCCGAAGATCACCGACGCCGGCAACGCCCCCAACCCGACGGCGGCGTTGTAGTAGCCGAAGGCGGAGCCCCGTAGTCGCTCGGGAACGAGCCCCGCCACCCAGGCCCGCTCCACCGGCTCGGTCAACCCGAAGTAGATCCCGTAGACGAGGAACAGCCCGACCAGCACCGGCAGGCTCGTGAACGCCGCCATCCCCGCGTAGACGAGGGCGTAGACGGCCCAGCCGCTCAACTCGAGACGCTTGCGTCCGAACAGGTCCGACAGGCGCCCACCGACCACCGAGGCGACCATCTTCACCCCGTTGAGGAGCCCCCACAGGATCGCCACCTTGGCGGCGGTGACGCCTGCGTCCGACAGGCGAAGGAGCAGGAAGGCATCCGCCGAGTTGCCCAGCGTGAACACGAAGATGGCCGACAGCAGCCACCAGTAGCTGGCGCCCATCTCCCGCCAACCCGCCAAGATCGGCGCCCCCTGCTTCGCGGGTTCCCCGTGGTGCTCTGCGGGCTCACGGACCCACACGACGATGACGACGATGACGATGACCGCCGGGATCGCGGCGAAGAAGAACACACCCCGCAAGGTCAAGCCGATGCCCAGGAGCACGGCGGCGACGACCGGCCCGAACAACGCGCCCCCGTCGTCCATCGCCCGATGCAGGCCGTAGGCCGCCCCCCGCGACGCCGCCGGCGTCACGTCGGCGATCAGCGCGTCGCGGGGCGAGGTCCGCAGGCCCTTGCCGACCCGGTCGGTGACCCGCACCGCAGCGACGTGCACCCAGCTCGTGGCGAACCCGATCAGCGGACGGACGGCGCCGGCCAGCCCGTAGCCGACCAGCACGAAGGGCTTGCGGCGCCGGATCTTGTCGGTCCACAGACCCGAGACGACCTTCAAGATCGATGCGGTCGATTCCGCCAACCCCTCGATGAGCCCGAGCGCCACCGCGGTGGCCCCCAGCTCCGACTGGAGGAACAACGGGATGAGCGGATAGATCATGTCGGACGACATGTCGGTGAAGAAGCTGACGAAGCCGAGGGCGACGACCGTCGGCGGGATCCCGTCGCGGAACCGCTGGACCACAGGACGCATCTCGCCACCCTACCCGGGGGCGACGGCACCGGCCCGTAGACTCGGGCCCGTGCCGTCCCGATGCCACCGATGAGCCGGACGAGGCTGTCCGAACGCATCCGTGCCGAGGTCGCCCGCAACCGCGAACGCGTCTCCCATGTCGGGATCGGCCTCATCACCGGCGGAGCCGGTGATGACCCCGCCGGGATCGTCACCTACACGATCGTCGGCGCCACCACCGGGTTCCGCCTCCTATGGCTCATGGCGGTGTCCACCCCGATGATGATCGCCGTGCAGTCGACCGTCGCCCGCATCGCCATCGTGACCGGCAAGTCGCTTCCCGAGCTCACCACCGCCTACTACCGGAAGGCCACCACCTTCGGTGTCGTCTCGGTCCTGGCGATCGCCAACGTGCTGACCATCGGCGCCGACCTCGACGCCGTCGCCGCCATCCTGGCGGTCGTCACCGGCGTCGATCCCGTGTGGTTCCTCGTCCCGCTCACCGCGCTCATCGGGTACCTGGTCGTCTTCCGGGCCTACGCGACGATCAAACGGGCGCTGGTCGCCATGTCCTTCGTCCTGGTCGTCTACGTCGCCGCCGCACTCTTCGCTCGCCCCGATCTCGGCGCGATGCTGCGAGCCACGCTCGTGCCATCCCTGTCGTTCGACTCGGCGTTGCTGCTCGCCGCCCTCGGGCTGCTCGGCACCACCATGTCGCCGTACCTCATGTTCTGGCAGGCCTCCGAGGAACGCGAGGAACATGCCACCGTCGCCCAGGCCCGCAGCGTCGGTTCGGGCACCGCGATCGGGATGGTCTACTCCAACGTCCTGGCCTACTTCATGATCGTCGCCGGCGCGGTGACCCTCAGCGGTGTCACCGTCGTGACGGTCGCCGACGTCGCCAAGGCCCTCGAGCCGGTCGCCGGACGGTACGCCTTCGCACTGTTCAGCGTCGGCGTGGTCGTCTCGGGACTCCTCGCCATCCCCGTGCTCGCCGGGTCGACCGCCTACGCCATCGCCGACACCTTCGGCTGGCGCGAAGGCCTCGACGAGAAGGTCTCGGACGCACGAGGTTTCTACGTCGTGTTCGTCGGATCGATGCTCCTGGGAGCGATCATCGACCTCTCCCCCGTCTCGGCGGTCGACGCCCTCTACTACAGCCAGGTCCTCGACGGGCTCCTGCTGCCGTTCCTCGTGGCGGTGATGCTGCTGGTCGCCAACAACCCAACCATCATGGGCGACCACACCAACAGCCGCTTCAACAACGCCTTCGGTGGTCTCGCCCTCGTCGTGTCGGCCGTGCTCGGCGTCGTGATGGTCGCCAACCTGCTCGGATGACGGTCAGACCTCGATCGCCACCGGCACCACGAACGGGCGTTTACGCATCTTCCCCTTCAACGCCCGGCCCGCGCTGTTGCGGATACGGCGCCGCAACGTGTCCATGTCGATCGGGCGTTCCAAGGACTCGACCCCCTTGGCCACCCGCTCGACGATCAGATCGTGCAGATCCTTCGGCTCGTCGGTGAGACCGTGGCTGTCCACCTCCGGGCCGATCACCACGTCCCCGGTGCGCTGGTCGATCCCGACCGTCACGATGACGACCCCACCGTCGGCCAGATGTCGCCGATCGCGGATCACCCCCTCCAGGTCCCCGACCCCGGATCCGTCGACGTACACGTACGACGCCGGGACCGCCCGGCGCTCCACCCGGAACCCGCCGTTCTCCAACACGACCGCGTCGCCATCCTCGAGGACGGCGATCTCCTCGATGCCGACCTTCTCCCCCAACGCCGCGTTGGCGACCATGTGGGAGTACTCGCCGTGGACCGGGATCAGCGCCTGCGGCTTGACCACGTTGTAGAACGTCAGCAGCTCGTCGGCGGCCGCGTGGCCAGACACGTGCACATGGGTGTTGCGCCCGTGGAAGACGCTCACCTTCTGGCGGATCAGGTTGTTGATCACCCGCGACACCTTGGTCTCGTTGCCCGGGATCGGCGTCGCCGAGATGATCACCGTGTCGTTCGGATCGAGCTTGATCGAGCGGTGCTCACCCGCCGCCATCAACGACAACGCGGCGAAGGGCTCACCCTGGGAACCCGTCGAGATGACGGCCGTCTTCTCCGGCGGCAGATCGAGCAGATCCGACAGCTCGACGAGATGCCCCTCGTGGGTCTCCAGCAGGCCGAGGCGCCCGGCGATCTCCGACACCCGCAACATCGACCGCCCGATGAACGCGAACTTGCGGCCGTCGGCGACCACCGCGTCGATCGCCTGCTGCACCCGATGCACATGCGACGCGAAGCAGGCGATGATCACCCGGCCCTCGGCGCCGGCGACGATCTCCCGCAGCCGAGGACCGACGGTCGTCTCCGACGGCACGACACCCGGACGTTCGGCGTTGGTCGAGTCGGCCAGCAACAAGCGAACACCCTGGCGCCCGAACCCGGCGAACGTCTGCAGGTCGGCGGTGCGCTTGTCGAGCGGTGTCGGGTCCAGCTTGAAGTCGCCCGAATGCATGACGATCCCCTCGGGCGTCTCGATGGCGATGCCACCGGCCTGCGGGATCGAATGGGTCACCGGGATGAACGTGAAACGGAACGCGCCGGCCTCCACCCAGGTCCGAGGCTCCACCGGGTGCATCTCCGCGGTGAGGCCCGCCTCTTCGATCCGGGCCTGAGCCAACGCCAAGGTCAACGGCGTCCCGTAGATCGGCACGTTCACCTCACGCAACAGATAGCTCAACGCCCCGATGTGGTCCTCGTGGCCGTGGGTCAGCAGCACCGCGTCCAGGTCGCCGGCACGTTCGATCACCGAGGCGAAGTCGGGCAGGATCAGGTCGACGCCCAGCATGTCCTCTTCGGGGAACATCAACCCGGCGTCGATCATCGCCAGGCGGCCGTCGATCTCGATCGTCGCGCAGTTCCGCCCGATCTCTCCCAGCCCGCCGAGGAAACTGACCCGGACCGTCATCCCTCGTCCAGACCGGAGACGAGCTCCTCGATCCGACGGATCGTCGCCTCCGACGCCGGCACCAGCGGCAGGCGCGGCTCCCCGACCCGGTCCCACACGGCGTTGAGGCCGCCCTTCACCGGGATCGGGTTCGGTTCGACGAACAACGCCTCGTAGAGGGGAGCCAGCGCGGTGTCGATCCGTTCGGCCTCGTCGTGGTCGCCGGCGAGCATCGCGTCGACCAGCGCGCGGATCTGCCGCCCGGCGACGTGGGCGGCCACCGACACGACCCCCACCGCGTTGGCGGCCATCAGCTCCCGGGTCATCGAGTCGGAGCCCGAGTACACGGCGAAGCCCTCGGGCAACGCACCGATGGCGCCCCGACTCCATTCGATGTCGTCGACGGCGTCCTTCACCGCGACGATGCGCGGATGCTCGGCCAGCCGACGCAACGTGTCGACCTCGATGAGCCGGCAGGTGCGCCCCGGGATGTTGTACAGCAACACCGGCAGATCCACCGCGTCGGCGACGGCGGTGAAATGCCGGAACAGGCCCTCCTGCGGCGGTTTCGAGTAGTAGGGCGTCACCAGCATCACCCCGTCGCACCCGGCTTCCGCGGCCCGTTCGGACAGTTCGATCGATTCCCGCGTGTCGTAGGTGCCGGTGCCGGCGATCACCTTCATCCGATCGCCGACGGCGTCGACCGCGGCTTTGAACAACGCCACCTTCTCCACCTTCGACAGGGTCGGCGACTCGCCGGTCGTTCCGGCGACGACGATGCCGTCCGAGCCGGTCTCTGCGAGATGGCGGGTCAAGCGCCAGAAGGTGCCGTAGTCGATCGAACCGTCCTCACCGAAAGGGGTGACGACGGCGGTCAGGACGTGGCCGAACGGTGCGTCGAGGGGTCGGGCTTCCATGAGGGGGACGTTACCAGGCACCCCCCTCACTATCCTCAATCGCATGGAACACACCAGCCCGTTCGTCAAGGACGTCGATCAGGACACGTTCGCCACCGAGGTCCTCCAACGCAGCCGCGAGGTCCCCGTCGTCGTCGACTTCTGGGCCGAATGGTGCGCCCCGTGCCGCACCCTCGGGCCGCTGCTCGAACGCCTCGCCGACGAGTACGGCGGCGCCTTCGAACTGGCCAAGGTCGACGTCGACGCCAACCAGCCGCTCGCCGGGCAGTTCCGCGTCCAGGGGATCCCCACCGTCGTGGCGATCCGCGACGGCCGCGAGGTCGACCGGTTCACCGGCGCCTACCCGGAGCCCGCCTTGCGTGAATGGCTGAAAGCCGTGCTCCCCAACGAACTCGACGAGATGGTCGACACCGCGCGGACCTCCCTCATCGACGGCGACACCGCCGGCGCCGAGCACATCCTCCGCCAGGTCCTCGAACGCGATCCCAGCCACATCGAAGCCGGCACCGCCCTCGCCAGCCTCCTCATCGACCGCGGGGAGCTCGACGATGCGCTGATCCTGCTCGGGAAGCTCCCTCCCACCCCCGAGGTGGAACGGCTCCAGGCCGCCGCACGCCTCAAGGCCGCCGCCGGCGAGGATCTCTCCGAGCTCGAGGCGCGGATCGCCGCCGACGGCGCCGACGACGAAGCCCGCATCGAGCTCGCCCGGGCCCTCGCCGCCAAGGGCGAATACGAACCCGCGCTCGACCACCTGCTCGAGGTCGTCAAGGCCAAGGGCGACCACAAGGACGAGGCCAGGCAGGCGATCCTGGACATCTTCGGGGTGCTCGGAGACGAGCATCCGCTGACCCGCACCTACCGGAAGGCGCTCGCTTCGGCATTGTTCTGACCGAAGGCCCTACCCGCCGGAAGCGAAGTCGCCGCACGATGGAAGCGACACACGAACGGAAGGAGCGAACGATGGAAGGCTTCACCAAGCAGATCCCCAAGGAACAGTGGGGCACCTACCTCGAGAACCTCACCAAGCAGCTCGAGGGTCGCTGGATCACGATGGAGGTCCTCGACAAGGACTTCGGCGACCAGTACGAAGTCGAGAAGCTGCCGCTGGCGTTCTTCTTCTACGATCACAAGGACGACGTCGTCGAGGTCGCCGTGGGCGGATGGACGGCGTCGTTCCCCGTCGAACTCCGCCACTTCATCCACCATCCCGTCGAGATCTGGGAGAAGGACCTGCTCGGGACCGAACCCACCGGGTTCCTCATCGTCGACGCCGAAGGCCGCAAGACGGTCATCACCGTGCACGAGCCCCCCGCCCTGCCCGAGTAGACGCCGGACCGGCCGTGCGCCGCGCGGTCAGGCCAGACCCAGGAGCGGCTCGAGGCCCACGGCCACCGGCTCCGGCAGGTCGGCCACCGCCCGGATCGCCAGCAGCACACCGGGCATGAAGGCGCTCCGATCCGTCGTGTCGTGACGGATCGTGAGCGTCTCGCCGGTGCCGCCGAACAGCACCGCCTGATGCGCCACCAGACCGGGCAGCCGGACCGCATGCACCGGGACCCCGGCGACGTCGGCGCCCCGGGCACCCCGTACGAGCTCACGGGACTCGACGCTGCGACGCTGCTCGGCCGCGTGCGCGATCCGCTCCGCGGTCGCCAGCGCCGTCCCGGACGGCGCGTCGGCCTTCCGGTCGTGATGGAACTCGATCACCTCGGCCGCGCCGAAGTGCGGCGCGGCGAGCTCCGCCAGGCGCATCATCATCACCGCACCGATCGAGAAGTTCGGCACCACGATGCAGTTCGGCGGACCCGACGGCCACAGGTCGGCGAGTTCGGCCAGGCGCCGCTCGTCGAACCCGGAGGTCCCGACGACCGCATGGGCACCCAGCGCACGCCACGTCGCGAGGTTCCCCATCACCACGTCGGGAACCGTGAACTCCACCACCACGTCGCACCCCGCCAGCGTCTCGGGATCCGGCGACACCGTCGTCCCGGCCACGACGTCGCCGGGATGGTTGGGGTCGTAGAGGCCGGCGAGCTGGAGGTCGTCGGCCGCCGCCACCCACTCGGCGACGAGCCGCCCCATGCGGCCCCCGGCGCCCGAGACCCCGACCCTCATGCCACGAACGGGGCGAGGTCGTCGGCCGAGAACGGCCCCACGGCGCCCAGCACGTACGGGCCCCCGTAGGCGACCCGGGCCACGTCGACGATGTCGTCGGACGTCACCTGGTCGACCTTGTCGACGATCTCGTCCACCGACAGATGCGGGAGGCCGGTCAGCTCGTTGCGGCCGAGTCGGTTCATGCGGCTGTTGACGTCCTCCAAGGACAGCGCCAGGGAACCCTTCACGTGGCCCTTCGCCCGTGCCAGCTCCTCGGCCGTGAGCCCATGCTCGATCAGCTTGTCCAGCTCGGCCCGGACGAGCTTGAGGACCTCGGGCGCCTGATCGGGCGTCGTCCCGACGTAGATGGCCGTCGCTCCGGCGTCCTGGAACGGGAGCCGGAAACTGTGCACCGCATACGCCAGCCCGCGGGTCTCGCGGATCTCACGGAACAGACGGGACGACATCCCCCCGCCGAGCACGTGGTCGGCGACCAGCAGCGCGTAGCGGCGGTCGTCGTCCCGCTGCAGGGCCGGCGATCCGAACACGAGATGCGCCTGCTCGGTGTCCTTGGTCCGGACGCCGACCCCGGCGGTGACCCGAGGTTCGACGACCTGTCGCTCGACCTCGGCGCCCTCCCACGTCCCGAACCGCTCCTCGGCCATCGCCACCAGGTCGTCGTGGGCGATCCGACCCGCGCCGGCGATGACCACCGACCGGGGCGAGTACCGCCGCCGCCAGTACCCGGCGATCGTGTCGCGGCTCATCGTGGTGATCGACTCGCGGGTCCCGAGGATCGGCGGAGCCAGCGGATGGCCACCCCACAAGGTCCGGATGAACTCCTCGTGGGCGACGTCGGTCGGGTCGTCCTCGTTCATGTTGATCTCTTCGAGCACGACATTGCGTTCGCTGTCGATCTCCTCCTGACGGAACGCGGGACGTTGCAGCATCTCGGCCAGGATCTCGATGCCGAGGGGGATGTCCTCGTCGCGCATGCGCGCCCAGAAGCAGGTGTACTCCTTGGACGTGAACGCGTTGTGGCGGGCGCCGGTGGCGTCGAACGCTTCGCTGATGGCCCGCGCCGACCAGCGTTCGGAACCCTTGAAGAGCAGATGCTCGAGGAAATGGGAAGCTCCCGCCTCCTCCGGCGTCTCGTCGCGGCTTCCCGTGTCCACCCAACAGCCCACGGCGACCGAAGCCACCGACGGCATGTCCTCCGAGATGATGCGGAGGCCGTTGGGGAGTGTGGTGATCTGATAGTGCATGGGGCGATGATAGGGAGCGCCGCCACCCAGCGATGGGCCATCGGACCCTGCTCGAGCGCCGCCGGGCTCGATATCCTCAGGGTGTACCCGAAACGGTTCCTCGACGAGGAGGTACGGCCATGACCGATTACTTCGCTCCGACGGTCCAGAAGGGTCACGAATGGGTCAACGAGGTGGCCGCGGCCTTGGGCACCGACGATCGGCACCGCGCCTACCTGGCGATGAAGGCGTCCCTCCTGGCGTTGCGCGATCGTCTCCCGGTGAACGAGGCGGCCCAGCTCGCCGATCAGCTCCCGATGATCCTGCGGGGCATGTTCTTCGAGGGGTGGAACCCCTCGCGGGTGCCGATCAAGGACCGGCATCTCGACGAGTTCCTCGAACACGTCGCGGACCGGTTTCCCGGCGAACCCGATCTCGAGCAGGCACGACGGTTCGCCGAAGCCACCTACCGGGTCCTCGCCTCGCGCATCTCGCCCGGCGAGCTGAACGACGTCCTGTCGGTGCTGCCGGGTGAGCTGCGGCCGCTCCTGTCGGCCGGTACCTGACCGGCAGGCCCCCGCCCGAACCCTACGGCCCGGAGCCCTGGCATACTCGGCGCCCATGCGCGCCCTCACCGCCCGTGCCCTGGTCTTCGGAACGTCCGCCGCGGTCCTCGTCCTCGAGATCCTCGCCGGCCGCCTCCTCGCGCCCTACGTCGGGGTCACCCTCGAGACGTTCACGGCGATCATCGGCACCATCCTGGCCGGCATCTCGCTGGGAAGCTGGCTCGGCGGCCGCGCCGCCGACCGCCTGGCGCCGCGCCGTCTCCTCGGGCCGCTGCTGCTCGCCGGCGGGGTCCTGACGTTGGTGTCGCCCACCATCGTCACGCTCCTCGGCCCCGCCCTCGCCGGCGGGCAACCGGTCGAGATCGTGATCCTCGCCGTCGTCGGGTTCTTCGCTCCCGCCGCGGTCCTGAGCGCCGTCAACCCGGTCGTCGTCAAGCTCCGGCTCGAGGACCTGGACGAGACCGGCACCGTCGTCGGACGGCTCTCCGCGTTGGGGACGGCGGGGGCGATCTTCGGGACCTTCTTCACCGGCTTCGTGCTGCTGGCCTCCTTCCCGACCCGACCCATCGTCTTCGGGGTGGGCGCGGCGCTGTCGCTCGTGGGCCTCGGCACGTGGATCCGCGCCGCACGCCCGAGGTTGCCCGACGTCGCCGCGGCCGCGGTCGTTCCCCTCGCCGCCTCCGGCATCCTGTCCCTGGTGGCGGGCCCGTGTGAGATCGAGACGACGTACTTCTGCGCCCGGGTCACCGTCGACGCGCAGCATCCGACGGGACGGATCCTCTGGCTGGACACCCTCCGCCACTCCTACGTCGACCTCGACGATCCGACGTTCCTCGAGTTCCGCTACTCGCGGATCGTGGCCGACGCGGTGGACGTCTACACCGCAGGACCGGTCGACGCCGTGTTCATCGGCGGTGGCGGGTTCACGCTGCCTCGATGGCTGACGACGACCCGCCCGGGAAGCACAACGACGGTCCTCGAGCTCGACCCGAGCCTCGTGACGATCGCCGAAGATCGGCTCGGGCTCTCCCCCGGCGACGTCGACACGATCGTGGTCGGCGACGCCCGCCTCACGCTGCTGGAGCTCCCGCGGGGCGGCAACGACCTGGTGGTCGGCGACGCGTTCGGCGGCCTGGCGGTGCCGTGGCATCTGACCACCGTCGAGTTCTACGCGACCGTCGCCGACCGCATGTCCGCCGGCGGCATCTACGTGATGAACCTCATCGACTATGCCCCGCTCGGTTTCGCCCGCGCCGAGGCGGCGACGCTCCGCACCGTGTTCTCCGACGTGCTCGTCGTCGCCCCACCCGACTACCTCGCCGGCGACGCCGGAGGGAACTTCGTGCTCGTGGCGTCCGCGGCGGAACTCGACCCGGCGCGTCTGGCCGCCGCGCTGAGTGGACGCGGGTCGGCCGAGGTCGTCCTCGCCGGTGCGGACCTGGACGACTGGATCGGCGACGCATCGCCCCTGACCGACGACTTCGCGCCGGTGGATCAGCTCATCACCCGACCGTGAGGGGCCGCCGACCGTCCGCGCAACCGGCCCGGGCGGGTACGCTCGGACCATGCGCACCCGCCTGGCCGGACTCGTCGCCGTCGTCGGTCTGATCGCCGCCGCCTGCTCCGGATCGCCGGCCTCGCCGGGCGGACCGGGCCCCGACGCGACCACCACCTCGATCGCTGCCGGGTCGACCACCACGACGAGCGCCGGCACGCCCACGACCGTCGCCCCGCCGACGGGCACCGACGCCACCGTCCCACCGGAAGGGACGCCGCTCGCCTTCGAGAACGCCGACGGTCAGCGCCTCGAGGGTCGTCGCTTCGGGTCCGGATCGACCTTCGTCGTCCTCGCCCACATGAAGCCCGCCACCATGGAGTCGTGGTTCCCCTTCGCCGAGGAGCTCGCCGCAGCGGGGTACTCGGCGTTGGCGTTCAACTTCCGTGGCTACGGCGGATCCGAAGGCGACGGTTTCGCCGTCGACGTCGACA
>JALVQZ010000198.1 GCA_027036355.1 Acidimicrobiia bacterium
GGCACGTCGAGGTCGCCGACGCCCTCGACGTGCCGGGACTGGTCGTTCCTGACCGGACCGACCCCACCAGGGTCCTGGTGGCAGGTCGTGACCGGCGCGGTTTCCTCCTCTCGGTGACGCGGGCGTTCACCGTGAACGGGGTGCGGGTGCTCGACGCTCGGCTGCGTACCCGAGCCGACGGTATCGCGCTCGACTCGTTCCACGTCGTGGACGATCGAACGGGTGATCCGGTGCCGCCGGAGCGGTGGGATCGGGTGACGGCCGACCTGATCGCCAGCCTCGAGGGACGCCGGGACCTCCTGCCACCGATCGCCGAGCGTGTCGAGGCCTACCGGCCACCCCGATCGGGTGGTCCGGCGACGACGGTGAGGGTCGGCCGTCAGGGACGTTTCACGGTCGTCGAGGTGCGGGCTCGGGACCGCGTGGGCCTCCTCGCCGAGATCGTCGAGGCACTGTACGGAGAGGGCCTCGACATCTTCGTCGCTCGTATCGACACCGTGGGCGACGAGGCGAGGGACGTCTTCTACACGAGGAGGGTCGGTGGGATCCCGATCCTCCTCGACGAGGAGCTCAGCGCCCTTCGCCGCCGGCTCGATGATCGCCTGGCCGGCGTGTGAGCCGAAGGCCGGCGGCCGTCAGAGCGCCTCCTTCCCGCGTTCGCCGGTGCGGATCCGGACGACCGAGTCGACCGGAACGGTCCAGATCTTGCCGTCGCCGATCTGGCCGGTCGCGGCCGTCTGTGCGATGGCATCGGTCACGGCGGCGGCGTCGGCCGCGTCGACGAGGACCTCCAGTTTCGCTTTCGGCGTGAACTCGACCTTGTACTCGGCGCCGCGGTAGGTCTCGGAGTGGCCGCCTTGCCGGCCGAACCCCTTGACTTCGGTGACGGTCACGCCTTGAACGCCGACCTTGCGGAGGGCCTCCTTGACGTCTTCGACCTTGTGCGGCCTGATGACTGCGGTAACCAGCTTCATGTTCTCCGTTCCTCTCAGCCTGCGGCCAACGCCGACACGTCCGGACCGTACCCGGGGAAGCCGTGCTCGGCGACGTCCAACCCTTCCAGTTCCTCTTCCGGCGGAACGCGGAGCCCGACGGTGACCTTGATGATCGTGAAGAGCACCCCGGCGGTGACGGTGACGAACACGAAGACGGAGACGACGCCGACGAGCTGGGAGACGAGCTGGTTCCAGCCTCCCCCGTACAGCAGGCCGGTGTCGGTGGCGAGCAGCCCGACCATGAGCGTCCCGAAGGCGCCGCACACCCCGTGGACCGAGACCGCTCCGACCGGGTCGTCGATGCCGAGACGGTCGATGACGATCACCGCGAAGACGACGAGGATCCCGGCGAGGGCTCCGATGGCGAAGGCGCCCCAGTTCGACACGTTGGCGGTCCCGGCGGTGATGCCGACGAGGCCACCGAGTACGCCGTTGCCGGCCATGGCGACGTCGGGGACGCCGGTCTTGACCCAGATGGTGAAGGTGGCGAAGACCCCTCCTGCGGCGCCGGCGATCAGTGTGGTCATCGCGATGGCCGGGACCGCGGCGTCGGCGGCGAGCTCGGACCCGGGGTTGAACCCGAACCATCCGATGAACAGGATGAACACGCCGACGATGGCGAACGGGATCGAATGCCCGGGGATGGCCCGCGGCCGTCCGGCGTCGTCGTACTTGCCGATCCGGGGGCCGAGGATGAGGGCGCCCATCAGGGCCGCCCAGCCCCCGACGCTGTGCACGATCGTCGAGCCCGCGAAGTCGATCATGGGGGTCGCCAGGGTGGCGAGCCATCCGCCGCCCCACAGCCAGTGGACGACGATCGGGTAGATGAGCGCCGTGATCACGAAGCTGTAGATGAAGTAGCTCTTGAACCTCGTCCGTTCCGCCATCGCTCCCGAGACGATGGTGGCCGCGGTGGCGGCGAAGGCGACCTGGAAGATGAAGAACGTCGGGAGCGACAACGTCCCGAAGTACCCGTCGGGGAACGTGACCGGGTCGAGGAACCATCCCGAGGTCCCGAAGAACCCGTTGCCGGCTCCGAAGGCGATGGCGAAGCCGACGGCCCCGAAGGCGAGCACGCCGGCGGAGAAGTCCATCAGGTTCTTCATCATGATGTTGGCCACGTTCTTGGCTCGGGTGAGCCCGGCCTCGACGAGGGCGAATCCGGCCTGCATGAAGATGACCAGCACCGCCGCAACCAGGATCCAGATGTTGTCGAGCGTGGTCTGCACGGCCTCTGCCGTCACCGTCTCCTGGGCGAACGCGGGAGCGGCGGTCATGAGGACCGCCGCCGCGGTCACGCCGATGATCAACGATCTTCGCTTCATGGTTCTCCTCCGTCGTGGTTCGGAGGCGAAGGTACGGGGCAGAGGTTTCGCGTTCGTCGCGGGACTGTTTCAGGTCCGTTACGAAGGCGCGGCCCTTCGACGCACCCTGCGGGCGCCTCGGGCACCGCGTCCGCGTTGGCGGTATCGTCGCCGTCGTGGCGACCTTCGAGACGACCCTGGCCGTGGATGCCTCCGTGGAGCAGACCTTCGCGTTCGTCAGCGACTTCACCAACGCCGTTTCGTGGGATCCTCGAAGCTACACAGCGAGGAAGACCACGGAGGGTCCGATCGGTGTGGGCACGCGATTCGTGATCACGGGCGGGATGCTGCCTCGCCGGCGGGTCGAGCGGTTCCGGATCCCGCTTGGCTTGGCGGGGATGTCGCTGCCCTACGACGTCTTGGAGTTCGACCCGCCTCACCGGTTCGTCCTCGAGGGTCGGTCGCTGCTGCTGCGGTATCGGGACGACCTGGTGTTCGAACCCGACGGCGAGGGGACCCTGCTGCGCTACGCGGCGGTCCTGGAGGCGCGGTGGCTTCCGCGCCTGTGGGATCCGATGATCCGACCCCTGTTCCGACGGATCGGGGTCGCGGCCACGCGAGATCTCCCGGCGGCGGTCGCGGAGGGGAGTCGCCCGACTAGATAGGTGAGGGCGCCGCTTCGCCCGATCCCACCGAGGGTGGCAGGTCGACGCCGAATCCGTATACGGCGAGATGGACCAGGACGAACCGTGGGGTCACGAGGTCGGCGATCCGATCCTGACACAGCCGTTCGAGTACGCCCAACGCCTTGGCGTAATGGACCTCGCCACGGCGACGCGCGTCGCTGAGGATGCGAGCGTTGCGCCACACCTTCCTGCGACCGTCCTTGAGGAACCGCCGGGTTCCCGCCCGGTTGAACGGTCGCATCAGGCTGTCGAGGATCGTCCGGTCGCCCGGTTCTTCGACCTGGGCGAGTCGCTTGTCCTCGTCGGGAACGCGGCGCACGAGGATCGAGTCGACACGCCGGTGGTCGGTCGCTCGTCGCTCCATCAGGGCAGGATCGTCGAATTCCTCGTCGGTGATCACGGCCAGGAACGCCTGCGGCAGGTCGTAGTTGATGTGGGCGTTGATCCCGAGCAGCGCGTGACGCACCGGGGGGATGCCCGGGTCGCGCGAAGCGTCGAACGCCACCTGCCATGGACCGGCGGGGTGGTCGGCGCGTTCCCATCGGTCGAAGGCGTCCAGGTACAGTTCGGCGAAGGCGATCGCCCATCGCTCTGCCCACTCGGCATCCTCGAACACCCCCGCGTCGATGCTCCGTAGCACCGCGGTCGTCGATCGGAGATAGGCACTGTGGAAGTGGCGCCGTTCGTCGTTGTCGGCCACGAGGCGGGAGTCGATCTCCGTCATGCGGTCGAGGATCGGGCCGTGGAGGGACATCGTGGTGGTCTCCTCAGGGTGTGGAGATCGGGACGGGTGCCGTCGCGGGCTCTTGGCTTCGGGATCGCCAGACGAGTCCGAGCCCTGCCAGCAGTAGGACCGCGAACGATGCGA
Organism: Acidimicrobiia bacterium; assembly: GCA_027036355.1. Taxonomy (GTDB): domain Bacteria; phylum Actinomycetota; class Acidimicrobiia; order Spongiisociales; family UBA5794; genus JALSQW01. The sequence goes on from JALVQZ010000198.1 coordinate 3,854, forward strand.
TCCACGCCCAGGTACCGACCGTCGA
>JALVQZ010000199.1 GCA_027036355.1 Acidimicrobiia bacterium
CCCCCCTCGTCGCCCGGGGCCCCTACCGGTTCGTCCGGCATCCCATCTACTTCGCCGTCATCAGCGGAACCCTCGGTCTCGCCCTCGCCCTGCTGCGTCCCGGAGCCGTCCTCGTCGCCCTTGCCCTCGTCCCGTTCTTCATGGCCAAGAGCGAACACGAGGAACGGATGCTCATGGAGCACTATCCGACGTACCGCGACTACCGCTCCAAGGTCCGCCACCGCCTCCTCCCGTGGCTGCTGTGACCGCGGACTCGGAGCCCTTCGCCCCTACCCGTATCCGCCCCGCCACGACATCATGAGGTGACCATGACCGATCGTATGCAACCCACCGAAGCTGTCCGCGGAGCGGGCCGGAGGCGCCGCGAGCTCTTCGACGCGATCACCACCGTCGAACGAGCCATCTCGGCTCCCGCCGCGGATCCCCGTTGGCGAGCCGAGGTCGCCAAGGAACTCGCCGAGCTCGGAGAGGCCTTCTCGGACCACGTCGACGAAGTGGAACGACCCGGGGGGCTCTTCGACGAGATCCTCGACGAGGCACCACGGCTCGACCCGCAGGTCAACTGGTTCAAGGAAGACCACCGGCGCCTCGGTGCCCGGATCCAAGAGCTGGCCAGCCGCGTCCAGCGGGAGGATCCGGCCATCATGCGCGATCTCGTCGCCGACCTGATCCACGACCTCGTGCGGCACCGCCAGCGCGGCGCCGACCTCGTCTACGAGGCCTACTCGGTGGATCTCGGCGGCTGGTGAACCCGCCCGGGGAATGACCGCCCACCCTCGCCGGTTGGCACCCCACGAGGGACCATCGAGCGGGAACGGAGCGGTACATGGCGACGGCTACCTGGAACGGGACGGTGATCGCCCGGAGCGATCGAACCATCGTCGTGGAGGGCAACCACTACTTCCCTCCCGACGACGTCGACCCCGCCTACCTCCGTGAATCGTCGGCCCGCAGCGTGTGCCCGTGGAAGGGTGTCGCCGGGTACTACGACGTCGTCGTCGACGGCGACGTGAACGCCGGCGCCGCCTGGTTCTACGCCGACCCCAAACCGGCCGCCGCCGACATCCGCGGCTACATCGCGTTCTGGCGTGGCGTACGCGTCGACACCTAGTCCCGCGGGGATGTCTCCGACCTCGCCGCGGTCTATCGGGCCGCCTCGGAGGCGGGGATCACGAAACCGACCCGACCGCCAGGGCCCGGCTCGGCCCACATCTCGCCGCCGAAGGCCTCTACGAACCCACTGGCGATCGCCAGGCCGAGACCCGTGCCCCCCGTGTCGCGCCGCCGGGACGGGTCGGGTCGGGTGAACGGTTCGAACGCCGCGTCGATGAACCGCTCGTCGAATCCGGGGCCGTCGTCGCTCACCACCACCCGTGCGCCTCCGCCGTCCCTCGAGATGCTCACGACCACCTCGGTTCCCGCCGGGGCGTGCCGCACGGCGTTCTCCATCAGGTTCCGCAGGACCCTGCCGAGGGCCTCCGGTCCGGCCGGGACGATCACCGCCCCGGGCGCGGACACCCGCAGGCGGATCCGGTCGCGGTCCGCCATCGGGCGAAGCACCTCCACCGCCTCGTCGGCGATCTCGGCGACGTCGACCGGCACCATCTCGATCGGTACGCCCCCCGATTCGATGCGGGCCAGCAGGTAGAGGTCGGCCACGAGGGACTCCAGCGCCGACACGTCGCCGGCGATCGACGCCAGGTACCGGTCCGGATCCGGCGCCACCCCGTCCTGGAGTGCCTCGAGCGCGGCGCGGATCGCGGCCAGCGGCGAACGCAGATCGTGCCCGATCGCCGTGAAGAAGTCCTGTCGCGCCCTGCGGTCACGCTCCCGCTGCTCCTCGGAACGCTGCAAGGTCGTCGCCATCGTGTCGAGCGCCGCAGCCAGCTTGCCGATCTCGTCGTCGCGGGTCACTCCCGTTCGTGCTGCGAGATCACCCTCCGCGACCTTCCCCGCCATCGTCGCCATGGTGCGAAGATCCTCGGTCAACGGCGCGGACACCACCAGGGAGAATCCGAGCGCCGCCATCGACCCGAACCCGAGCACCACCAGCATCAGCCGGAGATCGTGGGTCGACAGGAACATCCGGTCGGCGGCGGCGATGAGCACGATCGCCACGATGGCGAACCCCGACAGGGTCAGGACGACGACCACCGCCTGGATCGACGTCGACCGCCCCGCCCATCGCGGGATCGCCCACGCGGCGAGCGCCCCGAGAACCGCCATGACCAGGAACAGCACCGCCAACTGGGCCCGGTCGGCGGGCGTCGGTTGCATGGTGATCTCGAACGCCGCCAGCGCCAGCAGCGCGGCCGCGAGCATCCACAGGAACGCCTTCATGGCTCGAACCGGTAGCCGACGCCCCACACCGTGGCCACCCAGCGGGGCTCGTTCGGATCGGGTTCGATCTTCTGGCGGATCCGTCGCACGTGCACCGTGACCGTCGATGGGTCCTGCCACTCGGCGGACGACCCCCACACGTGCTCCAGGAGCTGTCCCCTGGAGAACACCTGCCGAGGAGACGAGGCCAGATAGAACAGGAGATCGAACTCCTTGGGCGTGAGCTCGACCCGTTCGCCGGAGATCACCACCTCCCTGGTCCTGCCGTCGATGACGAGCTCGTCGAAGGTCAACCGATCCGCCTCGCCGGTCGTCGACGGGCGGTCCCCGGTGCGGCGGAGCACGGTGCGGACCCGAGCGGCGACCTCGCGCGGAGAGAAGGGCTTCACGACGTAGTCGTCCGCGCCGAGCTCCAGACCCAAGATGCGGTCGGGCTCCTCGGACCTGGCCGTGAGCAAGATCACGGGGACGTCGCTCGTCCTCCGCAGCGCCGTGAGGATCGAGAACCCGTCGACGTACGGGAGCATGATGTCGAGGAGCACGAGATCCGGTTCGACGGTGGCGAGCATCTCGAGGGCCACCTTGCCGTTGTGGGCCTCCTCGACGACGAACCCCTCCCGTTCCAGGTACGTCGTGACGACCTCGCGGACCATCGGCTCGTCGTCGACGACGAGGATCGTGCGCGTCTGGGCCTCGGAGCCTGCCATGGACGTCATCGTACGGTCGTCGGCCCGATGTGGGTGGGCCATCGGTGCGAGTTCAGGGTTTGTTCACGGTGCGTTCCTCGTGTGGCAAGACCCGTCCCGCACACTGCCTCGAGTCAGGAGAGCGCCACCGAGAGCCGCCACCGGCCGACGGAGAGGCGCCCTCCCCGAATCACCCTCTGAGGAGGTGCAGGCATGCAAGGTAGACGGATAGGGATCCTGGGGATCGTGGCCGCCATGGCGGTCGCACTGGTCGCGTACGCGGCTCCGGCGTCCGCGTCGGACGATCATCCCGGGCCGCAACGGACCTATCGCATCACGGTCGAGAACCTGACCGGCGGTCAACCGCTCACCCCGGCCGTGGTCGGGATCCATCGCGACAAGCACGAGGTGTTCCGCGTCGGTGAGGAGGCGTCGAACGGGATCCAGCAGCTCGCCGAGAACGGCGGGGTGCCGGTGCTCGCCGCCGAACTCGCCGACCACGACGACATCGGTACCGTCGCCGTCGTCGGCGACGCGCCGATCGGCCCCGGCGGGTCGGCGACGGCGCTCGTGACGGCCGCCAAGCGCGACCGTCGGATCTCGCTGGCGGCGATGCTCGTGTGCACCAACGACGGTTTCGCCGGGATCGACTCGGAACGGCTCCCCCGTCGATTCGGCGATCCCACCGTCCTGTACGCGTACGCGTACGACGCCGGTACGGAGGTCAACACCGAGGCCTACGCCGATCTGGTGCCGCCGTGCGACGGCATGGGTGGCTCGGGGATGAGCAACCCATGCCGTTGCACGGCG
>JALVQZ010000200.1 GCA_027036355.1 Acidimicrobiia bacterium
GATCTCTTGATCATGGGGGCATCGTGTCGAGGAACGATGAGATGACGATGGGAGCCCGATGAGGGGCCCGTGAGACCGCCGGGTCAGCCTCGCGGCAGCACCACCGTGACCCGGGCGCCGCCGCCGGGCTCGTTGGCGGCGATGATCGACCCCCCGTGGGCGATGACGACGGAGCGGGCGATGGCCAGCCCGAGACCGGCGCCGGGTCCGCTGCGGGCGGGGTCGGCCCGGTAGAACCGGTCGAAGACCCGGTCGAGGTCCTCTTCGGGGAACCCAGGTCCTCGGTCGGTGACGCTCAACGCGATCGTCTCGTCGTCGGCGACGATCCGGACCGCGGCCGGGCCGCCACCGTGCTTGGCGGCGTTGTCGAGGATGATCCGCACGAGACGCCGCAGCATGTCGGCGTCCCCACGAACGATGGCGTCGCCCTCCACGGTGAGCTCGGCCGGAGGGCCGGCGCCGTCGATCAGACGCATCTCGTCGTCGACGAGATCGGAGAGGTCGACGGGTGTCTCGGGGGCGGCGCCGTGCTCACCGCGGGCCAAGGTGAGGAGATCGTCGACGAGGACGGCCATCCGGTCGGCCTCGCTCTGGATGTCGGCCAGCGATTCGGCCCGGTCGGCGGCGGAGGCGTCGGGGCGCTCCCGCAGGAACCCGGCGTTGGAGCGGATCGTCGTCAGCGGGCTCCTCAGCTCGTGGGAGGCGTCGGCGACGAAACGACGTTGGGCGTCGAGGGCCGACGCCAGCTCCCGGCGGGACGCTTCGAGCCGGTCGAGCATGGCGTTGAAGCTGCGGGTGAGACGCCCGACCTCGTCCTTGGTGTCGTTCGGGGGAAGACGTCGGCTCAGGTCCCCGGTTCCTCCGATCTCGTCGGTGGTCGCCACCAGCTCGCGCAGGGGTCGCAGCGCTCGTCCGGAGACGATCCAGCCGACGGCGAAGGCGAACACGAGGGCGAAGACGGCCGCCACCGCGAGGAACGCCGACAAGCCCGCCATCGTCTCGGTGACGGCTTCGACCGACTGGCCGACGACCACCACACCGCCGGGGGCGCCGTCGCTTCGGGTCCACGGCACCGCCCGGATCCGCACCTCGACATCGCCGAGGGCCACCGTCCCGATGTAGCCCTCATCGGTGGCGGCGCCGTCCACCACCTCGGGCGGGATCTCGGGGGCGCCGCCGTCGACCGCGACCGTCCGGTAGAGCATGGTGCCGTCGTCGGCGAGGACGACGACGAACGGATCCAGCGACGCTGCGGGATCGAGCAGGACCGGCGGGGTGACGGGTACGAGCGCCTCGGGAGGTGTCGTGGCGAGGTCCGCAGCGGTCGCCGCGGCGAGGGAATCGAGGGCCTTGTCCTGGTCCTCGGGGGCCGACTGCTGCACGAGGAGGAGCAGCAGAGCGACGAAGAAGATGACCGTGGCGAACGTCACCGCCGCGCCGTAGACGGCGGCTCGCACCCGTACGGAGACGCTCACGGTTCCCGCATGACGTACCCGACGCCCCGCACGGTGTGGATGAGCCGAGGTTCCCCGTCGGCTTCGAGCTTCTGACGCAGGTACCGGACGTACACGTCGACGACGTTGGAGGTCGTGTCCACGTCGAGTCCCCACACGTCCTCGAGGATCTGGATACGGGACCGGACGAGGCGCTGGTTGCGGACGAAATGTTCGAGGAGTCGGAACTCCAGGGTGGTCAGCTCGACCGGTCTCTCACCGCGACGGACCTCCATCGCGTCGACGTCGACCCGCAGGTCGGCGCAGCGCAGCACCTTCCGGGTGGGTTCCTGGCTCGAGCGACGCAGCAGGGTTCGCACCCGGGCGAGGAGCTCCTCGTAGGCGAAGGGTTTGACCAGGTAGTCGTCGGCGCCGACGTCGAGGCCGGCGACCCGGTCGGGGACCGACGTCTTGGCGGTGAGCATGAGGATCGCCACATCGTCGCCGGCGGCGCGGATGCGGCGGCACACCTCGAGGCCGTCGATCTCGGGGAGCATCAGGTCCAGCACGATGAGATCGGGCATGTCGGCTCTGGCCGCGTCGAGGCCGGCCCGTCCGTCGGTGGCGACGGCGACGTCGTAGCCCTCATAGGCGAGAGCTCGCCGCACCGACGCGGCGATGCGGGGATCGTCTTCGACGACCAGGATCCGACCACTCATGCCGCCCATTGTGCCATCGCCGCATGAGAGGACGATGAGTCGACGACGGTCTCTGCGAACCCAGGGTTCCCAGCGCCCTCCAGGGGCTCCCACAACCCAGGGTTGGCGGCGCAGACCGAACCGTGGGCTGGCGGCGCCCTGACAGGGCTCCCACAACCCTGGGTTCGCGGAGCCCTCCAGGGGCTTCCACAACCCTGGGTTCGCCGAGGTGTCAGTCGCCGAGAGCTGCCGAGAGGCGGAAGGGGCGGGCGTTGGCCATGAGGCGGCGGTCGAGGGCCTCGATGTCGCCGCGTCTCGGAGCGGCGTAGATCAGCGCAGGGACCGTCACGGCGACGCCGGCCGCCATGAATGCCGGATGCGCGAACACCAGCGCCAAGGCGAACCCGACGAGCGCCGGCGACAGGGCGAAGGTCGACGACAGGACCATGCGGCGGGTGTAGACCGACCGCAGCTCTTCGTTCGACTCGGCGGCCACCACGGCCTCCGCCCCCACCCGGCGGAACCACACCATGACCGCGAGGTCCGTGACGGAAACCGCCGCCATGATCGCCGCTCCCAGGCCGGCGACCTCGCCGCCTTCCCGCCCCGAAACGACGTACACGACCACGAGCACACCGACGGCGCCCAGCATCGCCCACCAGATCGACGCCAGCCGGGAACGGCGGAGCCCATCGACGCCGGTCGTCGTCACGACACGACTCCCAACGCCTTGCCGACCCTGGCGAACGCTTCGGCGCCGTACGCGAGATCCTCCTCGGAATGCGCCGCCGAGATCATGACCCGGATCCGAGCCTTCCCCCGCGGCACGGTCGGGTAGGCGATCGCCTGGGCGAAGACGCCCTCGTCGTCGAACAGCCGTCGAGAGAACTCCCGCGCGATCTTCTCGTCGCCGAGCATGACCGGGGTGATCGGTGTCTGCGAGTGCCCGATGTCGAACCCGGCCTCCACCATGGCCGCCTTGAACGCGGCGGCGTTCGCCCACAGCCGATCGACCAGCTCGGTCGAACCCTCGAGGATGTCGACGGCGGCGATGCAGGCGGCGACGTCGGGTGGCGTCGGCGCGGATGAGAACAGGAACGGTCGTCCTCGCTGCTGCAGCCAGTCGATCAGGACCTTCGACCCTGCGACGTACCCGCCGACCACCCCGAACGCCTTCGACATCGTGCCGACCTCCACGTCGACCCGGCCGTGCAGGTCGAAGTGGTCGACGATCCCACGCCCTCCCCGGCCGAGGACGCCCTCGCCGTGGGCGTCGTCGACCATCACCATCGCCCCGTACTCGTCGGCGGCGTCGACGATGGCGTCGAGCGGAGCCATGTCGCCGTCCATCGAGAAGACGCCGTCGGTGATGATCAGGATCCGCTCTGCGCCCTCGTCCCGCGCGGCCGCGAGCTGCTGGCGGAGCCCGTCGACGTCGGCGTGCGGGTAGATCTTCCGGCGGGCCTTCGAGAGCCGCACCCCGTCGACGATCGACGCATGGTTCAACTCGTCCGAGACGATGACGTCGTCTGGTCCGGTGATGGCGGGGATGACGGCCAGGTTGGCGGTGAAACCCGACTGGAGGGCGATCGTCGCCTCGACGCCCTTGAACTCGGCGAGACGGCGTTCCAGGTCGTCGTGGATGGTCATCGTGCCGGCGATCGCTACGGCGT
>JALVQZ010000201.1 GCA_027036355.1 Acidimicrobiia bacterium
GTCGCGGATCTTGGCGGCGGCGTCGCGTTCGGGTGCGGCGGCGACGATCGCCCCGGTGGAGCAGGTGGGTGGCCGGACCGGTCGCGGGTTCGTCGTCGACCGGGAGGCACTCGGGGGGTTCCTGGAGGCTCGGGTCCCGGGGTTGGTGATCGCTCCCGAACCGCGCCCCCGGACCGAGGTGTTGAACGGGAACGGCCGGCTCCAGACGACCCGGACGGTGGCGGCTCGTCTGATCGAGTCGGGCTACCGGATCGTGCGGGTCGACAACGCCGACCGGTTCGATCATCCCTCGACGATCGTGATCGCTCAGGGCCGGGAGCATGCGGACCCGGCTCGAAGGGTCGTGACGCTGCTGGGCGTCGGCGAGCTGCGCCTGGAGCTGCGGGCGCCATCTGGAGTCGTGGACATCTCTATCATCGTCGGCAGAGACGTCCCCGCAGGAGAGGGCTAGCGCCATCGTTGCAACTGCCGAGGCGGTGGAGGCGGCCGAGCTGGCCGCCGCCGCCATCGAAGACAAGAAGGGCCTCGACGTGGTCCTCCTCGACGTTTCCCGTCTGGTCGTGGTCACCGACCTGTTCCTCATCGCCACAGGAACTTCGGCGCGTCACGTCAAGACGCTGGTCGAGGAGGTCGAGGAGAAGCTGAAGGAGATCGGCCGCCGGCCGCTACGCCGGGAGGGCACCGAGTACGGCAAGTGGGTGCTGTTGGACTACGGCGACCTGGTCGTCCACGTCTTCGACGCCGAGACCCGCGAGTACTACGACCTGGAGCGCCTCTGGGGAGACGCGCCCCGCATCGAGGTGGAGTCGGCAGCCGCCGAAGCCTGATACAATCTCGGCCTCCACGGGGCTGTAGCTCAGTTCGGCAGAGCACTTGCATGGCATGCAAGGGGTCAGGGGTTCAAATCCCCTCAGCTCCACTTCTCAGGATCCCTTGCCCTGCAAGGGATCCTGGCATTTTTCCAGCCCGGAACGACAAGACCCCGAGTCCGTCCAGAGTCCGCGGAAAGTCCGCGAGAGACCGAGCTCCGGGTGGCCCGAGGCGGTCTGGAAGGGTCCGGTCGCGGGCCCTGGAGCGCAGCGCGTGGGCGTCACCGTCTTGACACCGTGGCGAAGCTCGGAACGTCTGGGTGGCGAGGTCGGCACGGCCCAGCCGTGTCAGAATCACCGTCGATGGAAGCGTTCGGTGACGCTCGAAAGTCTGCGTCCGACATGTCGGAATCGGATGTCCGATGGTTCCTCGACCTCGTCGATCGTCTCGGCATCGGGGTGTGGCTCGACGGTGGTTGGGGCGTCGACGCGCTCTTGGGCGTGCAGACACGGCGGCACGGGGATCTCGACATCGTCGTCGAGCAGAAGGATGTCGCGGCGCTTCGCGACGCGCTTGCTGCGGAGGGCTTCGTGGATGTCCCGGCCGACGATCGGACGGACTGGAACTTCGTCGTTGCCGATCCGGAAGGCTGTCGCATCGACGTCCACGTCGTCGTGATCGACGAGGAAGGCAACGGCATCTACGGTCCGGCGGAGAACGGGATCTTCTACCCGGCGTCCGCGCTCGCAGGCTCGGGTTCGGTCGGTGGCCGGCCGGTTCGGTGCCTGACCTCCGACTACCAGGTGCGGTCACACACGGGTTACGAGTTGGACGAGGACGACCTCCGCGACGTCATGGCACTCCACGAGCGTTTCGGCGTTCCGTTGACCGAAGAGCATCGACGAGCTTCAGGGAAGGGTTAGGTCGCTGCCGCTCCGGTTCTCACTCGCGAGGCGAGTCCGGATCGGAGCGGGGCCTCTATCTCCAGCAGCCAGTGGGTGCCACATGCCGGCGGCGGACCCTCGAGGAGCGGGTCGAGGAATGGTGCCACGACCGCGAACGTCCGCGACCGCTCCTTCTCTGCGTCGGGTTGTCTGGCCCAGCCGTGCCGGGCGACCTATTCCTCCCGGCCAGTCGGGTCTGACCACAGCGGCGGCGAGGCCCACCCACCGTCGGTGACCCCCTGCGGTAGGCACCGCCATGTCGCCTCGGCGAGTTCGACCGACTCGTAGCGGTCATGTTCCGGGTCGAGCGTGATGTCGATGGTCTCGGGGAGGATGGCAGAGAAGATTGGGCGTCTCGCAGGCCAAGGAGCCAAGACGATCGATCTGATCTCCCAAGCGGATCGCACAGCGGCCAACCAGCTCTACGGGCGGTTCAGGTTGGAGAAACGAGATGCGAACGTCTATCGGATGAGACGGGAGTGGCCTGAGGGTCGCCGGTACTCTGGTTGTCGTGACGACCGTTCGAGCTGTGTCATTTGACCTGGATGGAACGCTTCTGGACGACGGCAGCCGATGGCAGCAGTCGATTGTCGATACCTGCACCGCGATCGCTGCCGCCCGACCGGAACTCGATGCTGGCCGGCTGGTTGCGACAAACGCTGAAGTCTGGGAGTCCTACTTCCCGCAGGTGGAGATGGACTGGATGCTCGGCACCCTGGACGGTACGACGCTGAGCCTGGAGGCCTGGCGTCGAACCCTGCTCGCTTGCGGGTGCGACGATGAGCCCACGGTCCGAATGGCGGTGGAGGCCTTCCATCGGTTCGAACGGGAGGCTCAGCGGCTTTTCGACGACGTATCCGACTTGTTCGATTCACTGAAGGCGACCGACCTGTTGGTCGCGCTCGTTACCAACGGAGCGTCCGACACTCAGCGCGGCAAACTCGCGGTCCTGGGTATCGGTGGCTGGTTCGACTCGATTGTGATCTCCGGAGAGCTCGGGATCGTGAAACCGGATCCGAGGATCTTCGAAACCACCCTCGAGGAACTCGGAATCCGGCGGCAGAGCCTGTGGCATGTGGGGGACTCGCTGTCCGCCGACGTTGCCGGGTCGAACGCAGCGGGGATCGTCTCGGTCTGGTTGAACCGGCGACGGCGGGTTCGCCAGGATGACGACCCGTCGCCCGACTACGAGATTCGCTCGCTGGCGGAGCTGGCGTCGCTGCTCACGGGTTGAAAGGCATGCCGGACGAGGAGATTCTCGAGCCGGTTTCTGTTCAGAGCTGCTTCGTGAACCACTCGGTGGCGACGGTGCAGCCGCCGGCACCGAGCATGCTTCGTTTGGGAAGGTCGTCGGGGCCGCAGACGACGATGATCTGTGCAGCGCCTCGAGCTCGCGCCGCCTCGGTGACCGCGTCCAGGAGGGCGCGCCCGATAGATCTCCACGCATCCGGTTCGTCCACCATGAAGTCGTCGATCATGGAGGTTGGGCCGCCCGGGTCGTAGACCTCAGGCGCATCGATGAGCGTTCCGATGGCGAACCCTCGCACGACGCCATCGTCGTCGTAGACGAGTGAGATCGCATCGTCTGCCTCGATCAGGTCGGCGATGAACGCGGCGTGCAATTCCGGGCGTCGGGACCCGGGTTGTGGAAGACGGGGTTGTACCCGGCGTACCGCTCGCGTTTGCGTGCTGCCAAGTCCACGGTTGCGTCGACATCGCCGCTTGCTGCCTCTCGAATACTCATGACACCACGGCAGTGATCGGCCGCCGGCGCCCCGTCGTCATCATCGCTTCGTGCCCACCGCTTGAGGCCGCCGGCGGATACCGCATCGAACTCACGCAAGAAGCGGTGGCCGAGCGTTCGCGAGGGTGGCGTGCTGCGGGCCTCCTGAGAGTCCTGTGGGTCCGGCGGGGTCTGGGCAGAGGGTCATGCTCTACGTTTGGGTATCGGGGGGCTGCGGAGCCGGCAGCAGGAGGAGAGAAGTACCTCAGAACTAGGATCGCTGTGATGCTCACCCTGCTCGCCAACCTGCCGTTGCCGGTGACACCGTCCGTTCTGCCGGATGGGTACGCCGTACGTGAGATGGACAGGGAGGACCTGGAGGCTGTCGGCCGGCTGTACTTCGAGGCGAACGAGCCCGGTGTGGCGTGCGCCACGCTGGGAGAGGCGGTCGACGATATCGTCGCGTCCTTCGACGGTGAGTACGGCGAGTTCTGGTTCGAGGCGTCACCGGTGGTCCTGCATGGCGACGACCCGGTCGCGGCGGTGATGACGGTGCGTCGGGCGCCGTGGGATGACGTTCCCGACTGTCCGTTCATCATCGAGCTGTTCACCGACCGTGCCCACCGGCGGCAAGGTCTGGCCTGTCACCTGATCACCTCCGCCGCGGAGACGATCCGGTCCGCCGGCGAGACCGCCGTGGCTCTTCGGGTCGACGCGGCCAACGGCCCAGCCCGGCGACTGTATGGATCGCTCGGCTTCGCGGTGTTCTCAGGGACAGACGGTCGAGGACCCACTTTGCTGGCACCAATGTCATAGTAACTATGGCATTGGTGCCACGCCAGGATCCCCGATCAACTCCAGGTCGCCTGATCCCGTCGCCAACCCTCCGATCCCGGATCGGACCATCGGGTCCGTCTACCGACCCCTCCGTTGGAGACGCCACGCCCTCACGTCACTCGTCCAGATGTGTCGGGGGCGAAGCGCCGGTTGCCGATCGGGAGGCTGGGTACCATCCGGCGATGGACGAAGACCCGGATCCGATGGGAATGGTCGCGCGCGCGTACGACCGATTGGCTCGACGGTGGGATCGATGGGCCGACGAGGTCGATCCGCCGCTGCGGGACCGGTACGTCGCGTGGTTGGATGATCGTCTCGATTCTGGCTCGTCCGTCCTCGAGCTTGGGAGCGGAACGGGTCGTCCCGTCGCAGAGAGGCTTGCTTCCCGTCATCGCTACCTCGGAATCGACGTATCCGCCGCGATGGTGACCACTGCGCGGCGAAACGTTCGAGGCGGCCGGTTTCGGGTTGCAGATATGCGGTACGTCGATTTGCCGGTCGGCGACTTCGATGCCGTCGTTGCCTTCTACTCCATCATCCATGTGCCCAGGTCCGACCAGCCGGCCCTGTTGTCACGGATCTATGCATGGCTGCGGCCCGGCGGATACCTCGTTGCGTCCTTTTCGTCGGAGGACCTTGCAGCCGGAGTAGATGAGGACTGGTTGGGCGCGGGTCCGATGTACTGGAGCGGGTACGACGCCGACACCAACATCCGGATGCTCGTCGATGCTGGCTTCGAGGTGATCCGCGCCGAGGTTGTTCCGCAGATGGAACCCGACGGTGAGGTTCGGTTCCTGTGGTGCACCGCTCGACGCCCGGTGCCGCAGGCAGATCTACCCGGCTGACCAGGACGCGCGGCTTTTCGCGGTTTTGAGCTCCGTTGGAGGCGCCACGCCCGACCGATCCTCCTGCATGCCGCGCTGGCCCATTCGGCCACGCAGTGCGACGTGCTTTACGTGGTTCAGTCGAGTCTGATCGCAGCGGCGGCGAGGCGCACGCCCTGAGCGACGACCGGCGGTCGGCACCGTCGTGTCGCCTCGTCGAGTCCGACCCACTCGTAGCGGTCGTGCTCGCAGTCGAGCGTGACGTCGACGGTCTCAGGGACGACGGCCACGAAGATGGCCCAGTCCCGGTTGGTGTCGACCGGTGACGGGTTCATGTCGATGCCCGTTTCCTCGAGGAGCTCGCGTCGTGCGCACGCGTCGATCGGCTCGCCTGGTCGTCTGGCTCCCGAGGGCGGGGTCCATGCCCAGTCGCCATCGCCGACGGGATCGTGGGCCCGGTGAAGCAGCAACACCTCGGTCGTCGAACCTGCGTCGCGTAGGCACACGACCACCGCCCCATGCGGAGGCTCCTCTGCGACCGGCGTTCCATCCCATGTGGTGAGGTCGGACGCGTCCTCGTTCCCGAAACGTCGGCTCGACATCACCCGAGCGACTCTACCCATGCTCCTGCGAGCTGCGGAGGGTCCTCGGATGTTCTTCCTGGGCTCAGCCACCTGCGATGTCCGTCGAACTTGGCCGGCACCTTCGCGAGCACCTTCCTGCGGGTCGGCGCCCAGGTGGCGAAGCCCAGATGATCGAGGCGCCACGCCTGGAACCCCGGTTCGGCATCGGAGAGCCCTTCGAGCAGCCAGACCCGCACGTAACCGGCTCCCTGATCGGTCGGCGGCATCCCCGAGCCCGTTCGTGGCGGACTACCTCACCGAACCGCCCCAGAGTCGGCGAGCGAGTTCGGCGAACTCCTCGACGGCGTCGGCGGGCGGTGGGGCATCGTGCTCGAACATTGCCATCTGGAGCTTCGGTCCGTGGGCGCCGTGGCGTTCCATGGCGTCCTTGGTGACCGGTTGGACGACGTAGTGGATGTGTCCCGGGACGCCCCCTGCATGGGACCACAGGCTGATGTACACCTGGTCGGGGTCACACAGCTCGGTGACGACTCGGGCCGCGCGGTGAAGAAGCGGACCCATGGCCGTCGCCTCGTCGTCGGTGAGGTCGGCGACATGCACCACGTGGCGTTCGGGCTTGACGATCAACGTCCCGATGCCCAGAGGACCTAGGCAGTGCTCCACCACCCAGCCCGCCTCTCGGTGAATCGTGCCGCCGGGCAGGGGAAGTCGGCCCCCGGTGAGGTCGCAGGCGAAACAGCCCTCCATCGCGAGGACGATACTCGTGGCGAGCGATTCCGTTTGGCGTCGTGATCGCCGTGGAACGGTCTCGCGACCACGCCGCGTCCACACGACACCGGGAAACAGCGAGAAACAACAGAAGAAGCCACGGGACGCATGGGTGTTCGCCATCCGGCGGGAGTAGGCTGAGAGCATCTATGCAGGCCGACGACACTCCCGCCGGAGCGGGGCATGAGGCATCGCGAACCCACGAGGTGGGCGGCGCGTTCATGAACGGGTTGTTCAGGGTCCTGAGTTCCCTTGCTGAGGTGGTCGCCCGGTTCTGGCCCATCAGCCGGACACCCAACGAGATCCTCACCAAGGGCCGACGCCGCTGATCCTCGGCACCTCACCGATCTCTCCGGGAACGAACACGGTGAGGGCCATCAAGATCGCCCGGACGACACCTGCCGGCGTGAGGAGGTCGAGGCATCCGATGCCGCCACATGGGAGATGATTCGGGGATGACGCGCAGCTCCGATGGTCTTTGACGGCTCCGCGTCACGGGGCCGTGGTGCTCGCCGAATGGGAACGGACCCTCGACGACGCCACCAGACAGCGACTGCAGGCTCAGGGGTACGGGCTGGCGAGCGACGCCGCCTGAGCTCGGCGACGACCATGTAGCCGCGATCTGCCGGGTGCTGATCGACCACGACGTGCGGTGCATCATCCCCCGTTCTGGCGTTCGGCGCGCAACGATCGGTTGTGTTCCTTACGCCGGGATGGTTGGCTATCTCGTCGCTGCCGACCATCGAGGAGAGAGATCGTGACCTCGCCCATCACCGTCTTCACCGCCGAGAAGATCGTCACCATGGAGCCGTCGCTGCCGGAGGCGACGGCCGTGGCGGTCAGAGACGGCCTGATCGTGTCGGTCGGCACACTCGAGAGCCTGCAACCCTGGCTGGAGGCTCACCCACACGAGATCGTGGACACCTTCCGGGACAAGGTCATCTTCCCTGGGTTCATCGACAACCATCTGCACCCCAAGCTCATCACCTTGCTCCTGTCCGGCCGGCACATCATCGCGCCCTACGACTGGGAGCTGCCCACCGTCACCTACAAGGGAGTGCACGGCAAGGACGCGTACCTCGCCCAGTTCAGGCAGCTGAACGCCGACTATCCGGGCGACGATCCGCTCATCGCCTGGGGTTACCACGACCTGTTCCACGGCGACGTCACCCGCCACGACCTGGACACGGTGTCCACCGAACGCGCCGTCATCGCCTGGCATCGCTCCGGTCACGAGATCATCTGCAACACCAAGGCGCTCGACTGGCTGAACATCACCCCGGAGACGGGCAAGACCCACCACGTCATCCAGTACGACATCGGCCGCGTGTCCGAGGGGGCCCTGATCGTTCACGCCTTCCAGGTCCTCGGCCCACACCTGACCTCCCCGGAGAAGATGATGCAGGGTCTGGAGCTGGCCCGGGAGCTGATCCACCGGGGTGGGATCACGACCATCGGCGACAACATGTTCGGCCTGACCTCTCCCGCCGACGAGGAACTGCCCCTCTTCCAGCAGGCCTTCGACAACGACGCCACCCCCTTCCGCACGATCCTGATCCCGGTCGCCGCCGGCATGTTCCGCTTCTACGGCGATGAGGCGTTGGCGAAGGTCGATGCGTTGCAGGAGCGGTCCAGCCGACGGCTGGTCTTCAACCGGTCGGTCAAGGGCTTCGCCGACGGCGCCTTCATCTCGCAACTGATGCAGCTGCGACCACCGGGGTACATCGACGGGCATCACGGCGAATGGATGACCCTCCCCGAGGATCTGGGAGCGCAGTTCCGGCCGTTCTGGCGGGCCGGCTACCAGATCCAGGTGCACGTCAACGGCGATCGGGGCCTCGACGCGACCCTGGACATCCTCCAGGAGTTGCTGGAGGACCATCCCCGCTACGACCATCGCTACTGCCTGGAGCACTTCGGGTACTCCGCGCCGGACCAGGTCGACCGTGTGGCCGCGTTGGGCGCCACCGTGTCGGCCAACGGCTACTACGTCTACTTCTGGGGCGACCGGTACAGCGAGTCGGGTCTGGGACCCGACCGTGCCGGCGGGATCATCCGGCTCGGTTCGCTGGTGAAGAAGGGAGTACGCGTGTCCCTGCACGCCGACACGCCGATGGCTCCGGCCAAGCCGCTGCTGGCCGTCTGGGCCGTGGTGACGCGCCGGACCGCCGGCGGGCAGATCCTGGGCTCGGAGGAAGCCTTGACGCTGGACCAGGCCCTGCGGGCCATCACCATCGACGCCGCCTACGCGAGAGGGATGGAGCACCAGATCGGCAGCATCTCGGCGGGAAAGAAGGCGGACTTCACGATCCTCGAGCACGACCCCTACGCCGTGCCTGTCGACGAGATCAAGGACATTCCCATCTGGGGGACGGTGTTCGAGGGCACGGTGTATCCGGTCGGAGCCTGAGCCGGTCGACCCGTTCCGGCGTCCCCCGCGGCATGATGATCGGGTGGTCGACGCCGGAGGGCCGGTGCCGCAAGGGCGATATATTGGCCGCAGAGACGCCGAGATCGGGAGGATGACGTGCTCGAGGGATACCAGCGGTTGCGGTTCGCCACGCCCGCCGACGGCGTGCTCGAGGTCGTCATCTCCGACCCGGACCGGCTGAACGCCGTCGACGCCGTCGGCCACCGCGAGCTCGCCTACGTCTGGCAGGACATCGCCCCCCTCGACGACGTCCGGGCGGTTCTGCTGCGCGGCGACGGGAAGGCGTTCTCCGCCGGCGGATCGTTCGACATGATCGAGAACATGATCGGCGACGCCGAAGCCACCGCCCGCATGTTCGAAGAAGCCCGGGCGCTGGTCGCCAACCTCGTCGAGTTCCCCAAGCCCATCGTCTCTGCCATCCACGGCCCCGCCGTCGGCGCCGGGCTCGTCGCCGCCCTCCTGTCCGACATCCCCATCGCCGCCCGCTCGGCCAAGATCCTCGACGGTCACGTCAAGCTCGGCGTCGTCGCCGGGGACCACTCCGTGCTCGTCTGGCCGTTGCTCGTCGGCATGGCCAAGGCCAAGTACTACCTGCTCACCAACGAGCCCCTCACCGGAGAGGAAGCCGAACGGATCGGCCTGGTCGCCCAGGTCGTCGACGACGACGCCCTGTACGACACCGCCCTGAGCGTCGCCACCTCCCTCGCCGCCGGACCCACCTGGGCCACTCGCTGGACGAAGCTCGCCCTCAACGAATGGTACCGCCAGGCGATGCCCGCCTTCGACGCCTCGGTCGCCCTCGAGATGCTGTCGTTCTTCCATCCCGACGCCCGCGAAGGCCTCGACGCCCTCGTCGAGAAACGTCCGCCGCGCTGGCACTGACGAGCTGCCCGGTCGGTCCCCGTTCAGCTCTCCGCGGCCGGTGACAGGTCGGCCGGAAGCGGATCCCTGCGCGGTGGAGTCAGCACCCACCCGGCGGCGACAGCCGCCGCCCCGAACGCCAACGACACCGCCGTCTCCGCCCACGTGACCACATCGGACACGCACACCGACGAGACGACGCCCGGCCCTCCGCTCGAGGACGCCGTCTCCTCGAGCGGTGCGTCCCACACCCATCCCGTCGTCATGGCGCTGGGGACCATCGTCACCGTCCCGTCGGCCCGGGTCGTCGCGCACCGCGGATCGAGATGCACGAACAGTACGGTGAAGCCGGCCATCCCGAGCACCCATACGGCGACCACCGCCGCCACCGTTCGCAGCGGCCGCCGATCCCGGCCACGGGTGAAGGCCCACAGCCACACGACCCCCTGAGCGAACATCACCAGCCCGAACACGGACAACCCCACCGCCAGGCCGATCGACAGCATGCCGGCCGCCGCGTACAGGCCCGCCCGGCCTCGACCGGCAAGGAACGCGACCACCGACGGCAACCCCACGATCGCCGCGAACACCACCGCTCCCGGCAGCGACACCCGCCACGGAAGCCCGTCGTTCATCCGCAACACGAAGATGCCCAGGGCGAGCACACCGCCGGCGGCCACAGAGAACCTCACGGCGAACGGACGTCGCGCTTCGGACATGGGCTCATCGCACCACGACCCGGCGCGACCTGTCAAGCGCCGAACGTTCCCCCGGGTGGCGGGCACGGATTCTCATCGAGGGCTCGGTGTGGACTCATCGGCCTCTCATCGTCGCCGCCGAAGATCCGGGCATGTCGATCCGAACCCGCCTCCGCACCTCGCCGGTCCTGGTGACGTTCCTCCTGGCGCCGGTCGTCGGCGAGCTCCTCAGCTCGTCGACCCCGCTGCCGGCCTTCCTGGTGGGGTGGCTCCCCATGGCCCTCCTCTACGGATGCGGGGTCCTCCTCGTCCGTGAGTTCGCCGTCCGCTGGCGCCGCGGCTGGCTCGGGATCGCCCTCCTCGGCGCCGCCTACGGCATCGTCGAGGAAGGGCTGGTCACACGGGCCTTCTTCGACCCCAACTGGGAGGACCTCGGAGCGCTGGCGACCTTCGGGAGCGACGCCGGCGTCAACTGGCTGTGGGCGCTCCAGCTCACCATCTACCACGCCGCGATCAGCGTCGGAGTGACCCTGCTCCTCGACCGGCTGCTGTTCCCCGACCGATGGGAGGAACCCTGGCTCACGAAGCGCTCCATGCGGTGGTGCTTCGCCGGGGTCGGTGTGTGGATCGTCATCGGGTTCTTCCTCTACCGGCCGCCCGCCGGCTACCTGGTGGCCACCGCCATCATCGTCGGGTTGCTCGTCGCCGCTGCCCGGATCGTCCCCCGGCGAGCCGGACGCCCCGGTCGG
>JALVQZ010000202.1 GCA_027036355.1 Acidimicrobiia bacterium
CGCCGGTCCATGGGCACCGGCACCCCCCCCGCGATCCCCGCGACCGCCGCGCCGAGCCCTCCCCGTCGACCGAAGCGGCGATGGAGCCGCGCCCAACGGGCGATCGTGTGGATCCTCGGCCTCGCCGCGCTGGGTGTCTTCGCCGTGGTCGCCTTCCTGGCATGGACCGAGTCGAAGATCGACCGGATCCCCGACACCGAACTCGTGTCCCTCGCCGAGATCACTCCCGCCTCCGCCGGCGAGCCGATCAACTTCCTCGTCGTGGGCACCGACGATCGGTCCGCAATCCCCGACGACTGGGATCTCGGCTACTACGGACGGTTCACCGGCAAACGGGCCGACGTGATCATGATCGCCCATCTCATCCCGGGCGAACGGATCCAGATCCTCAGCATCCCCCGCGACCTGAAGGTGTCGATCCCCGGCAACGGGACCAACCGGATCAACGCCGCGTACGTCGTGGGCGGACCGGACCTGCTCGTCCAGGTCATCCAGAACGAGCTGGGCATCCCGATCCACCACTACGTCGAGATCGGCTTCGGCGGCGTCGGAAGGATCGTCGACTCCCTCGGTGGGGTCACCCTCGACTTCCCCGAACCGGGGCGCGACCAGAAGTCCGGGTTCCGGATCGACGCAGGCACCCACACCCTCGACGGGGAACAGGCCGTCGCCTACGCCCGCTCCCGCCACTACGAGGTCCTCCGAGACGGGCAATGGAAGAGCACCCCG
This sequence comes from Acidimicrobiia bacterium, assembly GCA_027036355.1. Taxonomy (GTDB): domain Bacteria; phylum Actinomycetota; class Acidimicrobiia; order Spongiisociales; family UBA5794; genus JALSQW01. The sequence goes on from JALVQZ010000202.1 coordinate 730, forward strand.
GGCGGGGACATCGCCCGCACCCAGCGTCAGCAGCAGATCATCGTCCAGCTCTTCGATCAGATCACCTCCCCGTCGAGTGCGTTCAACCTGCCGACGTTCCTGCCGACGGTGGCCGACCAGATCACCGCCGACGAGGGCCTCACCCTCGGACTCATGGCGGACCTGGGCCAGGTTGCGCTCACCCTGAGGACCGGGGACATCGAACGGACGACGCTGCCGGTGAGGAACACCCGCGGATCGGACGGCCGGGCCTACGTCGAACCCACTCCCGAGGCCCAAGTCGTCATCGACGCCTTCCTCGCCGGCGACCCCTACCCGTAGACGGCACCCCCGGCCAGGCGGTCGACGGCGAGGACGAGCGCATCGATCTCGGCCTCCGTGTTGAAGTAGTGCGGGGAGGCGCGAACGACGGCATCCAGGTGGCGCCGTTCCATGTCGAGTCGAGCCGCGGCCCTCGACGACACCGACACGTTGATCCCCTCGGCGGCGAGGGCGTCGCGGATCGCCGCCGGAGCCATACCGTCGACGGTGAAGGTCACGATCGCTCCCCGCTCGGCGCCGATGTCGGTCACCGTCACGCCGGGGATCTCCGCCAGGGCGGACCGCAGACGCTCGGCCAGGTGGCGCACCCGATCCCAGATGACCTCCACCCCCACCTCCAACGCGTACCGGACCGCCACGGCGAGGCCCACCTGGCCGGCGAAGTTGCGTTCCCACAGTTCGAACCGGCGGGCGTCGGAGCGAACCTCGTACCGGTCGTTCGCCACCCAGGTCGCCCCGTGCAGGTCGAGCATCGGCGGCTCGAGCCGCGCCAGCATCGAACGCCCGACGTAGAGGAACCCGACACCGCGTGGGCCGCGGAGGAACTTCCGGGAGGTCGCGGTCAGGATGTCGCAGCCGATGGCGTCGACGTCGATCGGCACCTGACCCACGGTCTGGCAGGCGTCGAGGAGGAACGGCACGCCGTGACGTCGGGTGACGGCGCCCACCTCGGCGGCCGGGTTGAGGAGGCCCGAGTTGGTGGGCATGTGGTTCATCGACACGACCTTCACCCGGTCGTCGATCATGGCGTCGAGGGCGTCCACGTCGATCTCGCCCGTGGCGGTGTCGGGCACCACGTCGACGATCGCTCCCGTCCGCCGGGACACCTGGAGGTACGCGATGTAGTTGGCCGCGTACTCGGTGGTCGTCGTGAGGATCCGGTCACCAGGATCGAACCGCAGCCCGTAGAACGCCATGTCCCACGCCCTCGTGGCGTTGTCGGTGATCGCCAGCTCGGATGGATCGGCGGAGATCAGCGCAGCCAGCGCGTCGTAGACGTCCTCGAGATCGTCGCGACGAGCCCGGGCCGTCTCGTACCCGCCGTAGCTCTCCTCCTGCCGGAGGTAGCCGACGACGGCGTCGGCCACGGGCGCCGGCATGAGCGACGCACCGGCGTTGTTGAGATGGTTCACGGTCGTCACGCCGCGGGTGTCGCGACGGATCCCATCGAGATCGAGCATCTGCTCCTCTGGGCTCGAACGATGCGGCGAGCCTATCGGTCGTCGTAGACGACGGGAAGCTCCCGGTCGATCCGCACCGTCGTGTCGTCGACGTCGCAGCCGAAGGCGAGGATCTCGACCCCGGCGTCACGGGCGGCGACGATGGCGGCGATCCAGGCCGGATCGGCGTCTCCGCCGATCCTGAGCCGCGACACGTCGGGGCGTTGGATCACGAACGCGGCGGCCGCCCGTTCCCCGTCCTCGACCATGTGGCTCAAGGCGGCGAGATGGGCGACGCCTCTGGTCGAGGGCGTGGCCGACACCAGCGCGTCGCCTCCGACGGCTCTGCCGCCCGACTTGACCTCCACCCACACCGGTCCGTCCGCGGTGGTCACGACGAGGTCGAACCGATGCCGTCCGGCGGGCACCTCGCGACGGATGGCGGTGGCGAGGCCGAAGCGGCCGAGCCGATGGCCCGCGGCGAGCCAATCGGCCAGCAAGGCGGGAGCGAGGGAGGCTTCGAGCGCGACCCAGCACCCGTCCCAGGCCCTGATCGCGGTGTACGACGTCTTCCGATGTTCCGCGGCGTCGGGCCGCAGGATCAGAGGACGGCCAGGTTGGAGGAGGTGTGTGAGTCTCCCGGTGTTGGGGAGGTACGCCTCGACGCGGCTGTGGTCGTCGAGCTCGACGACGACGAGGAACCGGTTGGGTCGATCGACGAATCGCCCCCGCAGGACGCGGGCGGACTCATCGGAGGACACGACCCTCCATGCCTCCGGCGACGACGACCACCTGCCCGGTGACATGACCCGAGAGCCGATCCGACGCCAGCACCACGACCTGCGCGGCGACGTCCTCGGGGCGACCGAGCTTGTCGAGCGCCATCGTGGCGGTCGCCCGGGCCACGGCGTCGGTGGGGATCCCTTCGGCCTCGCGTCTGGGGGTGACGATCCAACCGGGGGCGACCGCGTTGACGCGGATCCCGTGTCGGCCGGCTTCGTTCTTGGCCGTCGCCAGCAGTCCTGTCATCAGCGCGCCCTTCGCGGCGGCATAGTCCCCATGCCCGGCCTCGCCGTACGATCCGGCGGTCGAGCCCACAAGGACGGCCGAGCCGGAGCCGACGGCCACGGCGTGACGGAGGAACGCTCGCAGGGTCAGGAACGTGGCCGTCAGGTTCGTGGCCATCGTCTCGTCCCAGCGCCGGAGGCTCAGTTCGGTGAGCGGGACGTCGTCGGACGGCCACCGCCCTGCGTTGGCGACGCACACGTCGAGTCGGCCCAGGGCGTCGATGGCGCGAGGAACGAGCCGATCGGCGTCGGACTCGACGGTGAGGTCGGCGTCGAGGGCGACACCGTCGACCTCCGCCGCCAGCGCGACGGCTGCCTCCCGGCTGGTCCGGTAGTGCACCGCGACACGGGCGCCCTCGGCGGCGAAGGCCCGCACGATGGCGGCGCCGATGCCCCCTGCCCCTCCCGTCACCAGGACACCCCGACCGGCTAAGCCCGTTTCCATGCGTTTCTCCTATGTCAAGCGGCTCTGGCTGGGGCGCTGTTTGTGCTGTTGGTCATGTCTTTGATCATGGT
>JALVQZ010000203.1 GCA_027036355.1 Acidimicrobiia bacterium
GTCATCGGCGGTCTCGGGTGGGGAGGGGACCGCCGATGACGGGGCCGGCCCGTTGCTGAACCTGTCGGCGAGCCCGCTTCCGGTGGTCTTCGTGGAGGACGCGTCGCGTGCGTCGACCGTCGAGATCGGGCCCGGCGGGGGCATGGTGTCGGCCGTCGATGCGAACGGCACGACGTACACCCTCACCGTTCCCGAGGGCGCCTTGCTGGGGACATTGCCGATCCGGATGACCCCGATCGGCCTCGGGGAGTCCCCGTTGGAGGATGGGATCGCGTTCGGCGTGGCGATGGAGCCCGATGGTCTGGTGTTCCTGGAGGCCGCCACGCTCGAGATCGCGGGCCCCGGCTTCGATCCGGCGACGGCGGTCGGTTTCTCCACCGACGGCGACGGCGAGGACTTCGGTGCACGACCGGCTGGCTTCGATGGTGACACAGCGATCCTCGACGTCCCTCACTTCTCGCAGTCGGGCGTCATCACCACGAACTCCATGGAGGTCGCGGCGATCCTCGAGTCGTACACACCGTCGTCTCGGGAGCGGAGACATCTCCAAGAGTGGACGATGCGTGAGCGTCGGTCGGGTACGCCAGCCGAGCAGGCACGCGAGTTCTCCAGGATCGCGGCAGGATGGCTGGAGGAGATCGCCAAGGAGGCCGAGATCGCCGGCGACGAAGCTGCGGTGGAGACCCTCGTCGGGGAGTACTTCACGGTTGCGGCCCTCCTGCACCGGTTGAAGCAAGACGCCCCCGACGAATACGCGCGATACGAAGGGGAGATCCAGCGCCTCCTGGTCGAAGCGGGTCGCTCCCTCCAGGGTGCTGCAGCGCGCATGTTCGACCGCCAGAAGAGCCGATGTGTCGATGAGAGCGACCCGGACGCGTTGTTCGCCATGGTGAAATGGGCGCTCCTGTACATCGTGTTCGGCGCGACGACGGACGACTACTCGTTGCTCGAGGAGATGGATGCCGCCACGAGACAGTGCCTTCGGTTCGAGGTCGTCTTCACGAGCACGATCGACGATGAGTGGTTCGCCGAGGTCGAGTCGACGGTCCTCATGGAGGTCCCCGAATCGAAGAGCGTGTTCGGCGAGGTGGCCGGCGACACGATCGATTCGCTCATCGTGGTCGGCCCGATCTCGGGGAGACTCCAGGGCGTTGGGAAGGCGCAGCGGCTGGAGTGCTCGACCGATGCGAACGTCGATGTCGCGCTGGAGCTGCACTACAACCCGATCTACGGCGCCGTTGGTGACTGGGTCGTGCCGGCGACCGGCGATCGCCGGTTCGAGCAGGAGTTCGTCTCCGTCCGCTTCAGTTCAGAGACGAACTGGCAGTGTGCGGGTTTCGATGTCCGGCAGGCGCTCTGGCTCCCCTGGTTCGTCACTGCGTTCGCCGACCTGCGGAGGGATGCTTCCGGCTTCTATCGGTTCGAGCCCGAGCGTACGAGCAACCTCGGCGTGTGGCGATCCGTCTCGGACGAGCGGGCCGCCGAAGGTGTAGAGGTCGGCTACGAGCTCTTCCTCCTGCATAGACCCACGTCGCCCTAGCTGCGATCGCATCCGGATCTTCGCAGGAGAAGTGCCGCGACGGTGTCGCCGACGTCGTCGGGGCGGTGACCGCCGAGTACGAGCATGGGTTCATCGTCGAACACCGCGCCGAGATCGAGACGTTCCGGAGGGCGCGCTCGGGTGCCGGCTCCTCTCGACCGCCCCTCAGCGGCCGACGGCGACGCCGGTGCCCGGCGAGCCGATGACGACGAGGCCGTCGCGGACGGCGACGTTCGTCACGAAGGGCCAGGCGAGACCGTCGTCGATGACCCGCCAGGTGGCGCCGGCGTCGGTCGACACCTCGAGGCCGGCCGAGTCGGGGTCGTAGCCGCCCTGTTCCATCGCCGACGACGAGGCCGCGTAGACGGTGTCGCCGTCGACGACGAGGTCCCGGTAGTACTCGCCCCGCCGCAGCCACTCCCAGCCGTCGGGTCCGGGTCGGGCGATCCCGCCGTCCTCGCCGAGGACCGCAACCCAGGGTTCCCCGTCCGGCCCGATCGCGATCGCCACGACGCCCCGCCATCGCCACTCCCAGGGCGGTCCGGTGACGTCGCCGCCGAGGACGGCGGGATCGACCGGGCGCCACTCGTCATCGTCGCCGCGGGACCACAGTGCGGCTTCGCCTCCGGCGTAGACAGCCCCGTCGGGCCCGACCGTCGTCGTCCGGCATCCCTCGCAGGCGAAGTCGAGGCTCCAGGTCCGGCCGTCGTCGTCGGAGCGGTAGACGTCTCCGTCGTGGGTGACGTAGAGCACCCGGGCGTCGACCGGGCTGGTCGGATCCACCGAGAGCCCGAGCAGATGGCGGGCGTCGGGAAGCCCCGCGCTCTCCTCCCAGGTGGCGCCCCGGTCGGTGGACCGCAGGATCGTCGCCGGGGATCCCCAGTCGACCCCGTGGGCGGCCCAGACGACCTCGGGCCGGTCGGGGTCGGCGACGACCGTGCCGGTGAACCCGCCGTACCCCTCCCAGGATCCGGACCCTTCGGGGGTGTTGCAGGTGGTCCAGGATCCGCCTCGGTCGGGGCTGCGGAAGCATCCGAGGTCCCAGTACCCGGCATAGACCGTCTCGGCGTCGGCGGAGATCGCGAGGTCGGCGACGACGACGTTGTCGAGGCCGCGGGAGCGCCATCGGCCGGGGGCCACCTCGTCGGCGAACACCGGTGCGAAGGTGGTTCCGGCGTCGTCGGTGAGGTAGGCGAACTGGCTGTTGACGTAGAGGGCCCGGTCCCCGTCGGTGGGGTCGAAGGCGAGGGAGGGGACCGGCCCGTCGAACCCGTCGGTGAACACCCAGTGCACCTGCGACCAGCCGGGGTCCCAGTCCTCGACGGTGCCCGTGCGTTGCCAGGTGTCGCCCCCGTCGGTGGACTCCCACACGCCATTCTGGTCGTCCCAGGGGAACTGGTGGCGGGGATCGATGAGGCGGATGACGCCGGGTTCGGGCGGGATCCACAGCACCCCGCCGTGGTCGGCGACGTGGGTCCAGTGTCGGTCGTCGCGGCGCCACAGGTGACCCGGAGCGTCCGGGTCGGGGTCGTCGGTGGTGGCCCAGATCGTTGCCGGGTGATGGCGGTCGAAGGCGGCGTCGACGATCTCGCCGAGATCGGCGTCGACGGGTCCCAGGCGGTTGCCCTCGAGGAGGAAGATCCCGGTGGGCCCCTCGGCGAAGCGGCCCGACCCGGTCAGGACGAGGGCTCGGTCGGCGTCGGAGGGGTCGATCTCGATCGTGACGACCGTCCGGTTCCCCGGGAGGGGGTGCCGCTCCCAGGTCTCGCCCCCGTCGGCGCTCGCCCACACGACGGCGTCGGGCAGGTCGTAGGAGGAGCGCACCGCGGCGACGATCCGCTCGCCCCGGACGGCCACGGCGTCGATCGAGCCGGTCGGTTCGAGCCGGACGAAGCTCGTCCCGGCGTCGTCGGACCGGTAGAGCCCGCCCTCGGTGCCGGCGAGGATCGTCGCTGGATCGTCGGGGTCGATCGCCACCGCCGAGGCATGGGTCTCGCCGAGCCCGGCGAAGGACCCTCGGGTCTGCCAGGTCGCCCCGCCGTCGGTGCTCACGATCACCCCGGCGAGGTCGGAGGCGACGGCGAGGACGTCGCCGACGATCGCGGCTTCGGAGAACGCCCCACCGGCCCCCGGGTTCGTCGGTTCCCAGCGGGTTGGGACGCCGAAGACCGTTGGGGGAGCCGTCGTGGAGGACGTCGAGGGTGCGGGTTCGGTGGCGGTGGTCGCGGTCGGTGCGGGAC
>JALVQZ010000204.1 GCA_027036355.1 Acidimicrobiia bacterium
CCCTCTCCGGTGTCGACGAACAGTCCCGAGTTGGCGCCGCTCGCCCAGGTGAACCCGGCCAGGGTCGCTCCCAACCACACCGCCACCAGGAGCAGCGAGAGGCCGACCACGGTGTAGCGGTAGTGCCATATCGCCGCCTGCTCACGGGCCGGAGACGTGCCCGTTCCCAGCACGTGATAGGCGAAGGCGAACAGCCACATCGAGGCCGCCCCCAGGAACATCAGCGCGTCGTTGGCGGCCACCCATCCGGTGAACTGGACGACCGCCGACGAGGTTCGGGTCGTCGCCACGATGTCGGCCAGCGGCACGATCGCCAGCATCGCGCCGCCCGCCACCAGGAACCGGAGCGTCACCCGGTCGGGGATCTGGAGCCAGCGACCCCGCATCTCGAGCACGAAGTCGGTGACGATCACCGCCACCGGCACGACCAGCGCGATCGACGCCGCCACGCCGAGGGTCTCGAGCCAGTCGGGACCCGCACCGTAGATCAGATCCCGCGGTCCGGTCGCCGCCCACACGAACGCCAACGACCAGAAGCCCAGCACGCTGATGGCGCTCGGCTGGATCGGGTCGGCGCCGGCCAGACGGGGGATGAGGTAGTAGACGACGCCCACGCCGGCCGCCGCGAACCACAACCCGGTCAGCCCGGCCCGGTAGAACGAACTCTGGATCTCCCCGGCGTAGCCACCGATCCCCGGCAGCATGCCAACGACCGAGATCAGGACCAGCCACCACGTCGCCGCCACCAGGTACCACTCGGCCGGACCGAGCCGGTCCCGACGATGAGCCACCGTGGTGGTCGCCACCCACGCCACGAGAGCGAACCCGGCCAGGAGCAGGACATCGGACCACAGCGGCATCTCCTGGTACGCCCTGCCCTCCGACGCACCGAGGTAGATCGATCCCATCCCCGTGGCCACGCCCAACGTGACCAGGATCAACGCCACGAATGCCGCTCCTTCGTGGCGCAGCGGCCCGGAAGTGAGCCGAGGCAAGATGTAGTAGATGGCGCCGATCAGTCCGATCGTCAGCCATCCGTACAGCAGCGCCGCGGTGGCGATCGGAACCAGACGCCCGTACGAGAACAGCACGATCCCCGAGTAGGCGCCGGGGACCGCCAGCTCGATCGAGGCGGCGGTCAGCAGCAAGGTCGCCACGACCAGGAACACCGACGCGATCACGAGATGGGCTCGCACGAGACCCGACGGACCGTGGTCGGTCGCCGGCGGCGTCGGCGCTGCCGGCTCCTGGACGTCGTTGTCGGCCAGATCGGTCGTCACGATCCGCGCATCCTCCTCGGGTCTGGGTTCACGGCCGGCCGAAAGCCTAGCCGCGACGCGGTCGCCGGGATTGTCCTTCGCCGAACCCAAGGCGTCAAAGCGAGCCTCGGGCCGGCCTCGTGCGAACGGATTCGTTCGCGGCCGTCGGATGCGTACAATGCGCCCGCCAATCGAGACCCGTCCCAGGAGGATGACCCTGAGCGACCGAGCCAAACTCGCCGGAGGCCTCACCGCGATCGCCGTCGGGATCGTCGTGGCACTCGGTGCTGCCTTCGTCGTGCACGCCGCCGAAGCGCCCCGGTTCAACGAGTTCGGACAAGAGATATTCCCCGCCATCCCCCGAGCGTGGCAGCTCGTCACGCTCGCCCAGATCGTCTCCCTGGGAGGCGTGTTCCTGGCCATGGGAGGCCTGGCGCTCGCCTACGTCTACGACAAGCCCCTCACCTGGGCCCGGGCCGCGGTCGGCGCCGCCTTGTTCGTCGCCACCACGCTGATCTTGTTCGGGATCGTCCCCAACCAGTTCCTCACCCTCGCCCAGGCGACCTGGGAATGGACCCCGACGAAGACCTTCGTGACGATCCCCCGATGGCTCGTCCTCAACAACGACCTGTCGATCAGCTACGCCGCCTTGAAGGACATGATCTCGGGTACGTACGCCGTCGTCGCCCTCGTCGCCGTCGGTGTGGCCATGGTCAAATGGCAGAACCGCCAGAAGGAAGCCACGGCCCCCAAGCCGACACCGGTCTCCGAGTACGGTCGGCCGCTGAAGGTGGAGGGCTGATGGCCAAGAACGACGTCTGGTTCGAGACCCCGCCGCTGCGGGACGACTACCAGCTCGCCGCCGTCGACGGCGCCTACCTCACCGCGGCGGTCAAGCCCAAGCAGTTCCTGCACATCAACCAGGCCGAATGCATCCTCTGCGAAGGCTGCGTCGACATCTGCCCGTGGAAGTGCATCCACTACCTGTCGATCGACGTCGTCGCGGAGGCGGTCAACGTCGACGACCCGAAGGCGAACGCCGACAACCGCGGCGTGTTCATCGTCGACGAGGACGAATGCACCCGCTGCGCGCTGTGCATCGATCGTTGCCCGACCGGCGTCATCACCCTCGGCAAGTTCGCCGGATCCCTCGCGGAACAGGCCGAGTCGATGGCGCCATGGGAGTTCGACACGGGCGACCGCGACTTCAAGAACGGCTACCTGTACGGCGTGCGGTGGTAGCCGGCGGGGCGTGACCCAGAAGAATTGGAACCCGGCCTCCCGCGAGGCAAACTGACACAACCCAGGACACGGAGGAACCGACAGGTGGCGAACGGCAACAAGGGCGGCGGCATGAGCGGCCTGCTCGACCATGTGCGCGAGAGCCAGGTGTGGAACTCGATCTTCCGCCCCGGCTCCCCGTTCCGGGCGGGCTACTCGGACTCACCGAGGAACCGGTCGTACGTGATCATGAACAACGTGCTCTATCACCTCCACCCGGTGAAGGTGAAGCGCCATGGCGTCCGGTTGTCGTACACGTTGTGCCTCGGCGGTCTCAGCTTCTTCCTGTTCATCGTGCTGACGATCACCGGGATCTTCCTGATGTTCTACTACCGGCCGACGTCGCCCCAGGCGTACCTCGACCTCCAGGCGTTGACGACCGACGTGGCGTTCGGCAACCTCGTGCGCAACATGCACCGCTGGGGCGCCCACCTGATGGTGCTGTCGGTGTTCCTCCACATGGCCCGGGTCTTCTATCACGGCGCCTACAAGCCGCCGCGCGAGTTCAACTGGGTCGTCGGCGTCCTGCTGCTGCTGCTGACGCTGCTCCTGTCGTTCACCGGCTACCTGCTGCCCTGGGACCAGCTCGCCCTGTGGGCCGTCACCGTCGGGTCGACCATGGCCAGCTACACCCCCGTGTTCGGGAGTCAAGTGAGCTTCGTCCTCATCGGAGGGGTTCAGATCACCCCCGACACGCTGCTGCGCTGGTACGTGCTGCACGTGTTGTTCCTCCCGTTCATCATCACCATCTTCCTGGCGGTCCACTTCTGGCGGGTCCGCAAGGACGGCGGCATCTCCGGACCGCTCTAAGGAGGCGACGAGTGGCAGAGATCCCAGAACACATCCTCCGGCGCTCCGCCGAGGCGCGGGCCAAGGCCGAAGGCCGGAGCGTCGAAGAGGTGCTCGCCGAGCTCAAGGGCGAGTCCCCGCCGCCGGCGGCCCCCGCCGCGGGCGGCGAGGCGGCGGCCGGCCGCGACCTCGCCGCCGAAGCCGAGTCCTCCGGCGTGCCCCAGCATCTCCTCGAACGGGCCATGCGGGCCCGCGCCAAGGCCGAAGGCAAACCCGTCCCCGCCGCCGGCGGGGGTGCCGCCACCGCCACCGCCACCGCTACCGCCCCCAAGCCGACCGGTGCGCCGGCGGCGGCTCCGGCGGTGCCCCCCGGGGTCCGTACCCAACGGCTCCTCACCGTCGTCAAGGCCGGCGCCATCCAGCAGGTCAAGCGGGAGCCCCACGAC
>JALVQZ010000205.1 GCA_027036355.1 Acidimicrobiia bacterium
CCGGTTGACCGTCGCCTTCGCCGTTCACGTTCGGCGGGATCCTGCCGGTAGAACCGCCCGACGACGTCGTAGAGGTCCGGCATCCGGTGCCGCATCTCCAACGGCCTGGAGAAGAACGTCTCGGTGGCCACGGCGAAGAACTCGGCCCGGTTCGTGCCGCCGTACGGGTCGAGGAACCCGTGAGGCGACTCACCTGAGCGCAGCTCGTCGAACGCCCGGGAGCACAAGGCCTCCCACGGTCCGAGCAGGTCCGCAGGCATCGGCGGGACGCCGTTGGCCGAGCCCGAGGCCATGTCGATCTTGTGGGCGAACTCGTGGGCGATGGTGTTGCGGCCGCGTTCGGGGTGCGCCAGGGCCGCTCTGGCCGTCGCCCATGAGATCAGCACCGGTCCGTGCAGCATCGCCTGGCCGCTGATCGGCATGCACCCTTCGCTCTCGAGGCCCGGCGCCTCGAGCGACGAGCGCCGGCCGCGCATGACGACGTCGGCGGGGTACACGATGATCGACGACACCTCGCGGTAGTACCGATCGTCGAGTTCGAGGGTCAGGAGGGACGCCGCGGCAGCGACCACGACCTCGATGTCGACCGACGGTTCGAGCCCTGCCGCCCACTCGAAGCCGTGATCGACGAGGAACAGGCGGATCCGGTCCTCCATGGTCCGGCGCTCCTCGTCGTCGAGCCACCGCCAGTGCACCATCTCGTCGTGGAGGAGGTGCCGCCACGCGGCGGGGAAGGGCCGCTCGAGGGCCTTGCGGTGCCGTCTCCGGCGTGGGGTCTCGAGACGCATGGTGGTCCTCCGGCATCCTCCGGCGCGCCGGCGGAGCCTAGGGGTCCGTCGTCGTTGCCTCGTCGCCGGGCTCGATCAGGTCGGGAAGCCCGCCCTGGTCGCGTTGGTCGTACACGACCGACGTCTCGAGGTGGGCGATCTCCGGCCAGGTCGTCAACACGTCGGAGGTGATGGCTTGAAGGTGATGGATGTTCGCCACCGCCACGTGGACCAGGAAGTCGTTGGGTCCGGTGACGTGGAAGACGTGGATCGCCTCGGGAAGCTCGGCCGTCCTGGCCCAGAAGGACTCGATCGCCCCCCGGGTGTGCTTGTGGAGCTTGACGGCGATGATCGCCTCGAGCCCGATCCCGAGCGCGGCGGGCTCGACCTCGGCCCGGTAGCCGCGGATGACGCCGGTGTCCTCGAGCCGGCGCAAGCGCGCCGAGAGGGTCGAGTCGGCGATGCCGACGGCCGCCGCGATCTCCTTGTTGGAGCGTCGCGCATCGTGTTGCAGGAGGGCCAGGATCCGATGATCCGTTCGGTCGAGACGCCACCGAGGCGGTTGGATCCGAAATCTTCGAGGCATGCATTGACTCTAGCCGACATCTGGCCCATGCTAAAGGCATGGAACGCAACACATCGCGAGATCGACCTTCCGGTGCCGAACGGATCGCGGAACTGAACGGCCCGCATCCGGCCAGCCTCATGATGGGCTACGGCTACCGACCCGAGTGGTCCGAAGGAGCGCTCAAACCACCGATCTTCCAGACCTCGACGTTCGTCTTCTCCTCCGCGGCGGAGGGCAAGCGCTTCTTCGAACTCGCCCACGGCGCCGACCCGGAACCGGGGGAGCGGCCCGGGCTCATCTACAGCCGCCTCAACAACCCCGGGATCGAGATCGTCGAGGACCGCCTCTGCGTGTGGGAACGGGCCGACCGAGCCCTCACCTTCGCCTCCGGGATGGCCGCCATCGCCACGACGCTCCTGGCCCACCTCCGCCCCGGCGACACGATCCTCCACACCTCCCCGGTCTACGGGGGGACGGACCATGTCATCCGCCGGATCCTCCCCGAGTTCGGCATCGAACCCGTCGAGATCCCCGCCGCCACCACCGAGGAACGGTTCGTGGCGCTCGCCCGTGATCGCCGGGTTGGGATGATCTACATCGAGACCCCCGCCAATCCGACCAACCGCCTGTTCGACATCGCGCTCGCTCGGCGGGTGGCCGATCGCCTCGACGACGGCGACCGCCGCCCCCTCGTCGTGGTCGACAACACGTTCCTCGGCCCCGTGTTCCAGCGCCCGCTCGACCACGGCGCCGACCTGTCGCTGTACTCGGCCACCAAGTACCTGGGCGGCCACAGCGACCTCATCGCCGGCGCCGTCGTCGGGACCACCGAGGCGATCGAGCCGATCGCCGGCATGCGGACGTTCCTCGGCACGATGCTCGACCCGTGGACGGCGTGGCTGCTCATGCGCAGCCTCGAGACCCTCGACCTCCGGATGCACCGGGCCGCCGACAACGCCATGCGGGTCGCCGAGATGCTCGCCGGGCACCCCAAGGTCCAGACCGTCCGGTACCTGGGTCTGCTCCGTGAGGGCGATCCGCAGTACGACCTGTACCGTCGGCAATGCCTCGGCCCCGGATCGGTCATCGCGGTGGAGCTGGACGGAGGTGAAGACGAGGCCTACCGGTTCCTCGACCATCTCGGACTGATCCACCTCGCGGTGAGCCTGGGCGGGACCGAGTCGCTCGCCGAGCATCCCGCCACGATGACCCACGCCGGTGTCGACCCTGCGGTCCGGGAGGCCGACGGCGTCACGGCCGGCCTCGTCCGCCTGGCGATCGGCGTCGAACACGTCGACGATCTCCTCGCCGACATCTCCAAGGCGCTCGCCGAGGTCTGATCTGGCCGCGCCGATCAGACCCGGGTACGGGGACGTTCGGGCCGGGAGGTCGGCGTGCGGCGCCCCGTGCCGGCCAGGATCCGGAACACCACCACCCACATCGTGACGCCGACGAGCGCGAACATGGCCACGGTGTACAGGGGATTGCCGACGTCGGTGCCCGCCGCTCCCGAGTGCATCGCGACGACCCACAGCAGCGGGAAGCTCAACAGGTGGATGGCATGCCAGGTCCGGCGTCCGAGGCGCGAGCGGATGGGCGACCACGACGTGAACTGGACGATGGCCAGCAGGTAGAGGCCGGCCACGCCCCAGGTGACCGCCACCGGACGCCACGAGGACGCGAACGGCACGAGGATCGACTCGAGGGTGAACTCGACGTACGAGTCGGCCATCAGACCGACGAGGTGCAGGATCACGAAGGCCACGGTGAGTCCCCCCAGCCAGCGGTGCAGGTCGAGGACCCATGCCGGACGCTTCACGGGCTTGAGGAGCTGGGTCGACAACAGCACCCCCCAGACCAGCGACAGGGCGAGGAGCACGGCGGCGACCAGGCCCGTGGAACGGGCCAGGTACCACCACACGGTGGCGGCGATCATGCCGCGTACCTCTCCAACCCCGGCGTCCGCCACGCCAGCCCGTCGCGGTCCACGACGACGGCCTCGACGCCCAGCGACTCCAGATCGCCGAGCGCGTCGATCGGTTCGGCGAGGATCGCGTACGTGCAGAGGGCCTCGGCGACCCATGCGTCCGCGGCGACGACCGTCGCCGCGATCGTCGAGGTCCGGGCGGCTCCGCCGGTGCGGGGATCGACGAGATGATGGCGGGGCCCGTCGGCGGCCAGCCAGGTCTTGGCCAGGATCGACGACGTGCACACCGCGCCCTGGCTCATCGCGAGCTCGGCGATCGTCCGATCCGGTCGGAACGGATCCTCCACCGCGACCGACCAGCCCTCGGGGGCTCGGCCGGCGACCCGCACGTCGCCACCCACCGAGACGACGGCGGCGTCGGCTCCGGCGGCGACCAGCTCCTCGGCGACGAGGTCGGCGGCGAGGCCCTTCCCGATCCCGCCGAGGTCGTGTTCGACCCGGGCGGGAT